>NZ_CP014306.1:3000000-3300000 GCF_001557535.2 Burkholderia sp. PAMC 26561 | reverse complement strand
CGTCGTTCCGGGCACGCAGATCGTCACACTTGTCTGCAACATGTTGCGCGTTCCCGTTGCGATCGCCGCGACCGTGATGGGCAAGACATTCGGTGTGGTCGACTGAGCGACGGTGTTAGCTGGCGGACTCGATGCAGCCGCTGGCGCGGAAGCGGAGGTGGCGGCAGAAGCGGGCGCGGCAGCAGCAGGTGCGCTGGCAGCGGGCGCACCACTTGCAGTTGCAGGCGCGGCGGCGGTGGAGGAGGTGGAGTCGCTGCCTCCACCTCCTCCACCGCACGCCGTGAGGATGAAACACGCGACGATCAGCATCGGGAACAAGAGGCGGGTCGGACTCTTTCGCATGATTCCCCCTTATTCGATGTCAGCCGCAGCAACGCCGGCGGGCAGCGCATCGGGAAGCCAGGCGCGGCCGCTGAAGTCGCGAAGGCGCACGTGCGTCTCCACGACAAAATCGCTGCCGTCCACCCGCGATGAATGCAGTCCGCTTGCGCTCTCCAGCGCAGCGCTCGCGCCTTGCCGATACCGGTCGAACCAGGTGCCGAGCAACGCCGATACATCGGGCATGGCTGGCCCATCCCAACTGACCGCGTAGACCAGTCCCGTCGCTGGCGATAAGTACTGCCGCACGCGGATCTGGTTGGCATCGGTTGTTTCCTGCCAGCGCACCGCACTGTTACCGGCTTGATGAATCACCGCTGCAAGCGCGTTGGAGGTACCCGAACCAATCGCAGCATTGCCGAGCGTCGATCCCAGTTGTGCATGCACTGAGCCAGCCGCTGCAGCCAGCAAGACAGCGCTCGCTGCCCGAAGTGAGGTGAGCGTATGTAGGTAAGACATGATGTACTCCGTTCTCGTGGCCATTCTTGTTATTGAGGCTTAATTTTAAGATGACGAAGTAATCAGGAATCAAGTTAGGAATTATCTTGTAGGGTCTTTCGTGCGGCTCAAAAAATTAGTTAAAACTGCTTATTAAACAAAGTGTTGGTGATGAATTAATGACTAGGACAATACGAGATCGATTGTCATAAATTGTCGCTCAAAGCGTGGGTGCGACTATTTTTGAGATTTCAGTTGAACGATGCGGTCTGAACCGATACTGAAACGATGCGCTGGGACGACACAAAAAGTGGATCTCGAAACGGTGCAATTGAGGGTGCGCCGCGACGCAATGATCCGTCCGTTTCGGCGCGCAGATTTCATCTTTGAAGGTAAATAGCCGGCTCAGCCCACGACCATTGCAGACCTGCGAGGCCACTGTTTTTGCACGGCGGCGCGCGGGACCGGTAAAATGCTTGGTTGATCCACGGAAAACGCCGTGGCGTAGCGGAAGGATTTCCCAAACATGACAGATTTTCGTGTGAACAAGCCGGCTTTGAAGGTGGCAGCCCTCCTGTTGGCGGGTGGCCTGGTTGCCGGATGTGGTACGTCGTCGCCTAACGCAATCAATTACAAGAGCGATTCCCGGTCAAAGCAGGCATCCCTTGCCGTCCCGCCCAATCTCCTCGAGGAATCGGGCGACCAGCGCTCGTTGCCGCCGCAGGGTGGCCAGGCGTCGCTGTCCGACCTCCAGCAGACGCAGAAGGTCGCGCCGAGCGCGCCTACGGTGATTCCGCCGGTTTCCGGCATGCATATCCAGCGCGACGGTACGGAGCGGTGGCTGGTCATCGACAACAAGTCGCCGGAACAGGCGTGGCCGCAGATTCGCCGCTTCTGGCAGGAACAGGGTTTTCTGCTCGTTGTGGACGCGCGTGACAAGGGCGTCATGGAAACCGACTGGAACGAAACGCATCCACAGATTTCAGACGGCCTGATTCGCAACACGCTGTCCATTGCAACGGGCAACTCGTACGTGGCTGCCGAGCGCAACAAGTACCGTACTCGCCTGGAAGCGGGTCCGAACGGCGGCACTTATGTGTTCGTGAGTCAGAAGGGCATGCGCGAGGCGCTGACAGGCACGAACAACGACAACAGCCAATGGCAAGCCAAACCGAACGACCCGGCCCTGGAAGGCGAGTACCTCAAGCGCCTCATGTCGTCGCTCGCGTTGGCAGATGCGCGGCAGGCAAGCGGACAGACAGGCATGAGCGACGCCGCCATGGCGGCAGCGGCGGCGAGTGGACCATCGGCGGCGACGGCATCGTCGCGCGCGGCGCAGAACGTTGCGCTGGCGGCACAGACGCCGATCAAGGAAGACGTGATTCCCGAAGCCACTTCGGATGAGATCACGTTGCCGGAGGCGTACGACCGCGCGTGGCTGCGCGTCGGTCTTGCGCTCGACCGGACCAACTTCACGGTCGATGACCGTGATCGTGGCCGCGGAATTTATTTTGTCCGTTATGTCGATCCGAAGGACATGACTGCGGCGGAGCAGGGCTTCTGGAACCAGGTGTTCCACGGCAAGAAAGAAAAGCTTCCGAAAAATTACGAAGTCAACGTCCGTGCGCTCACGGAAACGCAAACCCGGGTGTCGATCATCGACAGCAAGGGGAATGTGGACTCGTCGCCGCAAGCACGACAGATCATGGCCTTGCTCGACGATCAATTGCGCTGAGCCCGGAGTAAAGATCTTCGGACTGTCTCGAACGAACCCGCCTGAGCCTAGGCGGGTTTTTTTATGCCTGCGAAACGCCAATGGCGATTTAGAGCAAACCCTCGTATTGGAATGCGCGGTAGCACGCGTGGAAATCATTTGTGGGCGCTTAAGCTTCGTCGAAGATATCGAGCGAGCCGCATGTAATCGATGTCACGTTACGGATGAGCGTTACACGAATCGGAGCAAAGCGCTTTCTGCGGTTTTATGTGCGGGAAAGCTTATAGGAATCAACCGCATAGGGGTTACATTGCATCCATGGCATGTAATCTGCGTGACGCCTGCGATGTAGTGCGCCACGCTCCACATTGTCCGTGCCGACCTGTTTTATCTTTCACGAATTGCGATCCGCTGGCCAAGCGGATCTCGATGGCCCCGTCGCCTATCCTCGTAGGGCGACGGCTTTTGCCCGCGCTCCCAAATGGGAACGCGGGCTTTTTTCTTGCGGCGCTTGATTTCTGCGAAAGTGCTGCGCGAACGTTATGCTTGCCCCTTTAATCTGGGAGTCTGAACATGACGGAAATCGCGGTGGTCGCAACGTTCGTAGCCAAGCCTGGCAACGAGGAGAAGTTGAAGGAACTGCTGCAGGGCATCGTGGCGCCGACGCTCGCCGAACCGGGCGCGATTCAATACGACCTGCATCGCGACATCAAGGAGCCACGCCGATTTGTGTTTTTCGAGCGATGGAAAAGCGAAGCATCGCTCGCCGAGCACAATCAGACGCCTCACATCAAGGCGCTCAGCAAGGCTTTGCCCGACTTGATCGAACGCGGCGAAATCAACGTGGTCGCAAAGCTCTGAGCGTTCACCGGTGCCTTCGGGCGGCAAGAAGCCCCAGGCGCCGTGCCAAGCCGCTCGTCAGTGCGTTTCCTGGGGGACGTCGAGAATCAGGATGATGGTCCAGTCGGCGTCGCCGTCGTGGTGATACTGGCGCTCGGCAACGATAAACGGCTGCTGCTTGCCGTCCGGGCCCAGGAACAGCACGTCGCCTTCCATAGGCAGGCATTCCACGGGCGGTAGGGCGAGGTAGGCGTCCTTGTCCTTCGCATTGCGCGGCATCAGCTTTTCAATCTTGCGCGATGCCGCTTCGGTCCATTCAATATCCAGCTGGATGTTGCTCATACGATCCTCCGCACACGGGTGCGATTCAATTTATCGACGCGGAATGTAGCATACCGCCGGATTGAAGGCCGCATCATGTATCGGCGGCTTGAACCAGGCACCTTTCCCTGCGGAAAAACCCTGGCCAAAAAAGAGCCGGATAAACGCCTCGTGCATTTATCCGGCTCCGTGTCTGACGGCTAACGTTTGCGCGCCGCCTCTACGTTTTGCCCCGAGGGCTTATTGGCTCGCGCCGGCAGCGTGCGCCGCCTTTTTCGAATGCTTGGAGCCTGATTTCTTGTGGTGCTCGCCGGTCTTGTGGGCCGGCATTTCCTGCATGTTCGCCTGATTCGATTGCAGGGCTTGTGCGCGCTGCTCGATATCAGAGATTTTGCCTGGATCGGTGCTCATGGAGACGCCTTGGTCCGACTGGGCGAAAGCCGTACCGGTGATTGCACTAAGGGAAACCAGAACTGCCAGAGAAATTTTCTTCATTGTTACCTCCATAGATTCGTTGAACCCGGGTTGGCCTGTCACGTTATCCGTGACATTGAACGCTGGTCAGCAAGTGCTGCTCCAGCGCGGCTGTTACATATCGTTACGGTTCGTGTGCCTAGCTGCTGCAATCATGCTCTTCGTTTCAACTGCACGCCTTCCCGGACAGTCGGTTGACCGCGCCGGCGATAATACCGGCGAAGCTCAATGCTTTCTAGTACTGAATTTCGAGATATGCAACGACCGTTTCGATGGGCGCTTAATGCATTCGTGTCTCAATAAAGACCAACAAGTCGATACACGTAAAAGCGCGCAAGACCGACCATTTCATGGAGCGCAGTTTCTGAGTCGACAAACCCACGCCGCCGCGGGAAAAGCGAGACATGCGGGAGTCTCACGTTGCTGACAAACGGTTGCGCTTTCATGCCGAAGGCGCTGAACGCGGCCAACGAGCGCCGCATGTGGTACGCCGATGTGATCAGCACGAACGACCCGTCGCGCTCGGGTCCAAGCAGCCTTGCGACGTTACGCGCGTTCTCATAGGTGTTGACGCTTTCGTTCTCGAGCAGCACGTCGCTGGCGTCGACACCTCGCGCGAACAGGAAGGGCGCGTAGTTATCGGCTTCAGCTTGTTCGTGATGCTCAGGATTGCCTCCGCTCAGGATCACGCGGCAGACGCCGCCGGCGCGTCGGCATTCCCGGTACAAATCAGCAGCCGCAACTACACGCGTGAATGCATCGCGCCGGGGAACGAGCTGGTTGTTGTCGTCATAAGTTGTGCCTCCGCCCAACAACACAAAAGTTGTTCGCGATGCGAAACGCACGTTTTGCGAGGCTGACGGCGACTCGAAACCGGTTTGGGCGAGATGCAGCAGGGGCTTTCCTAACCAGCCGGCGCCAAGTGCCCAGAAGACCAACGCGCATACCGCAGCAACGAGAAGCCTGTGATGACGCCAAACGGCAAACAGTGCAAAGAAAAGCAGCAATAAAGTTATAAGAACCAATTTGGTTTGAGGTAACGTATAGGTTTTCGAGATAATCCGCTTCGTGGTCATCGCATTCAGGAGAATGCATCGCCGGAACTGCGGGACGTGTCATGTAATGCGCGTTTAACGGGAGCTCGGAATTATAAGCAGCGGTAAGAATCAAGCAGCACCTAGCGCAAGCGGCGGCTGCGAGTTCCTGTCAGGTGCCGCACTGTCGGCATTTTGACTGGTTTCGGGGCGTGCCGCGTTTAGTCGGCGCCGCTGGCAGGCGACTTTACTGCCAAGTGGCGCCGTCACGGCTGCACTGGAAGACATAACGAGATGACCACGTATTCAAACGAAGCCGTACTCGAAGCGCTCCGGCGAGCTCAGTATCGTCAAGTTCCGTGGGCAAGGCGCCCAAACGTTTTCAGCCATCTGCGCGACTTGGGCCTTCTGGAACTCGTCAGGCAGCGCACCGTTGCCCCGGCCCCGGGGTTTCATGCTCCGGTCGATATAGCGGTTGTCACCGAGCGCGGCAAACTCGAATTTTCCCGCCTTTCGCGCGACGAGCGCTCCATGGATTGGGAATTGCACCGTGCGGCGCCGTATGCACTGGCGATTGTGCAGGAGCCTTTTGCCGAAGCGCGCGCCTAGATCCGATCAGTTTTCCTTACCTGTTGATTCAAAATCTGTTTGCCGGAGAATCGATCGCGACGTACCAAGCCACGCAAACGGTTGCGGTGCTTGGTTTGGCCGTATTGCCGCCCTTCAGGGGCCAATATCGTTCTCCGCCAAAAAAAAGCCCGTACCACGAGGATACGGGCTTACCGGATTTACTTCTGCCACGCTGTGCTCATGGCATCAAGTCCGACTTGTCATTTAGAGAACGGTTCCCTGAATGTTCATTGCGTCAAAACCGCGTCCCCTCATGCCGAGATCAATGTCGGCGTGGACGTGCTCCGCGCTCCGGTTCCGGACGTGTATGTACGTTGCTCGCGATATCACCGCGCAAATCGCCACGAGGCGCCGGTTCTGCCGGCTGATTGCTGCGCACAGGCTCCTTTTTCCACGCCTGCATGTCTGCCTCGGTATCAGCGCGCAACGCGAAATTGCCCGATTGTGATTCAGCCTGCACCGGAATGGTCACGCCAAGCGATGAAATCACAATGCCGCATGCTACGAATGACATTGGTTTCATGATGAGCTCCCTTCAGACCTTCGCGGTCTGTTAGCTAGCCTCATAACTTATGCCAGTGCACGAAAGGGCGCTGTAAATAATGGTAAAGAGTTGTTTCGCGGCGAGCGACCGCATGCGCACTGATTGCGCCGATCGTGCCCTGAGAACGTGCGCCATACGCCCGGCCGTAAAGGTGCAGGCCGGGCGCTTCCTGGCAGATTGGGTGGCATGGAACGGTCTGCGAGGGAGCAGACCGATGATCCGCATCCAACGGAGAAAGGTCATCGGATGGGACCGGGCTTCAAGCGCAGAAAAAATCTGCGCGCGGGTGCTTCGCGATTCTGCCGGGCCGACCACGGTTGATTTACCTCGACCGTGATGCCTCGACATGCACTTTGCTGATATGAATCAAGCCGGTAGAAACAGGCCCGAAATCAAGCCATCTTGACCGGAGCGCGCCACGATTCCGGATTCGTCCAGAACGCGCCACGGAGGCGGTCGCGGCTGGGCGGTGCAGGCGGTTTTGCAGCCGTCGAGCCGATCCGGCCGCGCAACGACACTTCACGGCCATTGTTTCCAAGACGTTTCACGATCTCGGCCAGCGTACCGTCAGCTTGCCATTCGTCGAAACGACGGCGGCAGGTCGGCGGCGACGGGTAGCGTCCCGGCAGTTTCGACCAGCCTTCGCCTGTCGACAACACCCACAAGACGGCGTTGACAACAGCGCGTGCTTCCACGCGCGGACGACCGCGACGTTCGCTGCGTGCAGGTTCTGCACAGAACAAGGCCTCGACCAGCGCCCACTCGTTATCTCTTAAATCGTCGAACATCATGTTTCACCTCAGCGAAGCTAACCCCGGTGCGCTGCCCCGCGCCGCGCACTCTGGTCGGAATTCGAAGATCGAACCCAGGTAAGGTCGGAGCAGACATTGCGACGGACGATTTGCGTTTAAAACTGCAATGGCGCCGACCTCTGCGCAAGTAAATGCGAGAACCGTGCCATGCCAATACTGATCGGCCGGAAAGCCTCGTGGCAGTAGGCTGGCGTACTGCCAGCATGGGCCGTATGAGACGCTATAAGTGCAGTTAATGAAATCGGGACAATCACCAATCATGTGCAGCAAGCCCATCCCGCGTGCGCGAATGCCTTTCTGCTGCACCGCAGCGCAACGGTCCCCCACAGCGATTTCGGGGCCAGTGATCTACAATCTGCATTTATAGGATAGATTGATGAGGATATATTATGAATCGCGCGCTGAACGTGACTTTGCGGCAGCTGCGGGTGTTTATCGAAGTGGCGAAGCTGCAAAGTTTCAGCCGCGCGGGCGACGAAATCGGACTGACCCAGTCGGCAGTAAGCCGCTGTGTACGCGAACTGGAGGCAGAAATTGGTCTGAAGCTCGTTGACAGAACGACGCGCGAAGTCCAGCTCACGGACGTCGGGACGAATATGGTGGGCAGTGTGTCGCGGCTGTTGCTGGACCTGGACGAAGCCTTGCGCGAAATCCGCGATCTTGGTCAGCAAAAGCGTGGCCGCGTGATCGTGGCGGCGAGTCCGACCGTTGCATGCCGCCTTATGCCCTTTGTGCTAGCCGCCTGCCTCAATGAATTCCCGCTGATCTCGCTGGGCTTGCGGGACGATCTCCAGGCCGACGTCATCCGGAAAGTGAAGTCCGGCGAAGTGGATTTTGGTGTCGCCATCGGGCCCTTTGCTCACGACGACTTGCATGCGGAGGTCGTGACCACCGACTCCTTCTGCGCAGTCCTGAGGCGCGACCATGCGCTCGCGGGCGCCCGGCAGGTTCGATGGGAGGAACTCTCGGGCGAGCGGCTGGTGATGCTCGACCACGCGTCGGGAAGCCGTCCGATCATTGATGCCGTCATGCGTGAGCACTCCGTGGTCGCCGACGTGGTGCAGGAACTCGGCCACTCGGCCACGGTTTTCGGTCTGGTGGAGGCGGGCGTAGGCATTAGCGTATTGCCGTGGCTCGCCTTGCCGTTGCCGGCGAATTCGTCGCTGGTAGCGTTGCCGTTGATGCCGCGCATCGAGCGGACGGTGGAACTGGTGCGCCGGCGCGATCGCTCGCTCTCGCCCGCGGCCGAGTCGGTGTGGACGCTGGTTGCACGCTTGCCCAAGCGTGTGGAGGAACTGGAGTAACCGAAGTGAGCAGGATGAAACCCTCGAAAAACTGGCCTGATGGCTAAC
The DNA here is from genome assembly GCF_001557535.2 of Burkholderia sp. PAMC 26561. NCBI lineage: Bacteria > Pseudomonadati > Pseudomonadota > Betaproteobacteria > Burkholderiales > Burkholderiaceae > Burkholderia > Burkholderia sp. PAMC 26561. The sequence goes on along the minus strand of NZ_CP014306.1, from coordinate 3,291,463 downwards.
GTGCGAGCCGTATCGCGCGTTTCGGGAGCCGTCGCGTTAGACTTTTGGTTTCGATCTGCGGGGAAGGTAATGAGCGAATCAGAAGGGGCGGTCATCTCGGAGCTTGGCGCGCTGTCCAGTCAAGCCGGTACCAACGGCGCGTCAGGCGTGCTTACGCCCAACGCGCGCGACGCGGTGCGCGCACTACGTCCGTCCCAGATTCGCGAGGTGGCGAACGCGGGTTTTGGTGTCCCGGACGTCCTGCCTTTCTGGTTTGGCGAGTCCAATCAGGTGACGCCCCAGTTCATCCGCGATGCCGCCAGTCAGGCGCTCGCCGACGGCGCAACCTTCTATACGCACAACCTGGGTATCGCGCCGTTGCGCGAAGCGCTTGCCGGTTACGTCGGTAGATTGCATGGTGCGACCCGGTCGGCGGAGGTTGCCGTGACGAGCGCGGGCGTCAATGCCCTGATGCTCGCAGCGCAACTCGTGGTGGGCGCCGGCGATCGCGTGGTGGCCGTGACGCCGCTTTGGCCCAACCTCGTGGAAATTCCCAAGATCCTTGGCGCGACTGTCGAAACTGTCTCGCTAACGTATGGGGAAAATGGCTGGGTGCTGGACCTGGATCGTTTGCTGGCGGCCCTGACGCCCGATACACGCATGCTGATGATCAACTCGCCGAACAACCCGACGGGCTGGGTGATGACGCGTGAACAGCAGCAAGCAGTGCTGGACCGATGCCGCCAGAACGGCATCTGGCTGATCGCAGATGAAGTCTACGAACGCCTCTATTATGGCAATGACGCAACCGTCGCGCCCTCGTTTCTCGACCTCGCCTCCCGCGACGAACGCGTGATCGCGGTGAATTCATTCTCGAAGGCGTGGTTGATGACCGGCTGGCGGCTTGGCTGGATCGTCGCGCCCGAAAGCGTGATGGAGGATCTGGGCAAGCTCGTTGAATACAACACGTCGTGCGCGCCGTCTTTCGTGCAGTTGGCCGGAATCGCAGCCGTACGGGATGGCGAGCAGTTCACGCAATCCGTGGTCGCAGAGCTGCGTGCCAGCCGCGACTATCTGGTGACGGCGCTGCAGGCCATTCCCGGCGTTGATGTTCGTGCGCCGCTGGGGTCCATGTATCTGTTCTTCAAGCTTCCGGGGGCAGATCACAGCCTCGAGCTTTGCAAGACGCTGGTGCGTGAGAGCGGACTCGGCTTGGCGCCAGGCAGTGCTTTCGGTTCGGAGGGCGAGGGATACGTGCGCTGGTGCTATGCCTGCGACACCGCGCGTCTGGATGCCGGCGTCGCGCGCTTGCGCAGCTTCATGGAAACAAGGTCCACAGTGTGAGCCGGCCGCAGGCGCGGGGCTGGAGCGGCTCAACCTTGCCCGGGGAAGCAAGACCGCGCGAAAACGGCCGTTTGGCGCGTCGTACCGACATGGCGGCAAAGCAGGCCGCAGGCCGAGCCTGTAAAGCTTGCAGACGTGAGGCCGGACGCGGCGCGATGTTTCACCTTTACGCACCGTTTTTTTTTGCGTAATATGCGTGCAGTCACGCGCTTCCGCCTTGGAAAGTGCTACTTCGTCCGGCTGGGATAAGCTCGGCGATCAGGATCTGATCCCGTGTTGTGCCTCCCCCCGGTGCGTGCTCCCAATCAATATGACCGATCATAAATCGGGCGAGCGCGTCGTCAGTATCCTCGTCCACGATTGTCCAGTCTGAGCGTTGCGAATGGTTCGAGTAATCGGCGTCCTTCGTTTCGGCCTGCTTGACCGGTTCATAGACCATACAGGGTCCTATCTAGCTGCATGAATACCCAAGAGGCGAAGATCGTCCTCGAGACAGCCTTGATCTGCGCGCAGGAGCCGCTGAAACTCGCCGAGTTGCGCAAGCTCTTCGCCGACGATATCTCGGCGGATACGGTTCGCACCTTGCTCGACTCCCTCAAGCAGGACTGGTCGGGGCGCGGTGTGGAACTCGTGGCTCTCGCGTCCGGATGGCGGTTTCAGAGCAAGCCCGCAATGCGGTCATATCTCGATCGGCTGCACCCCGAGAAGCCGCCCAAGTATTCGCGCGCGGTTCTCGAAACGCTGGCGATCATCGGTTACCGGCAGCCGGTCACGCGCGGCGATATCGAAGAAATTCGCGGTGTGACCGTGAACACGCAGGTGGTGAAGCAGCTCGAGGATCGCGGCTGGATCGAGGTGATCGGCCACCGCGATGTGCCGGGCAGGCCCGCGCTCTACGCAACCACCAAGCAGTTCCTGGATGATCTCGGTTTGAGCGCGCTCGACGAACTTCCCGCGCTCGATAACCCGTCGGCGCAACTGGAAGCATCGCTGCTCGCGCAGCATGCAATCGATTTTCCTGGCGACGACCCGGCGGCTGCCATTGTCGCTGCGCTCGCGCAAGGCGTGCGACCGGAGTCAGCGAGCAAGCCTGAGGCCAATGCCGCCGATGTCGATGCCGACGGCGAGCCGGGAGCATCGGATGCTGTGCCGGTTGCCGCGGTCGAACTGCCGCCAGTTGAGGAACCCGGTTCTGACGCGGTGGTCCACGCTGAAGAGGCTCCGATTCTGGATTCGCGCGACGATGCGCCTGCTGACGTGCAAACGAACGCATCGCCCGCGGGGCAGGAAGATGCATCGCCCGCAGTAAATGAAATCGACGTTACGTCCGTTCAAGGCGTATCGGACAGTGCAGGCGCGGCGAAAGCGCCTGACGAAGCAAACGAAACCGACGAACTCGACGCACCGGACGACCGGACTGCGCGCAGGGCCTGACGCCGTTGATCGCCAGCCGTAACGGCTAGCCGTAAAACGGCTAGCTCGTTTGTACGAAACCTTCATTCGGCTATTTACACCATCGGCCGGATTTTTCTGACGCGCTCGCGACGGGCGCGCGACCCGACACATTTGAGGTTGTTTTGACACATTCCCACGACAGCGATTCGCCCGAATCCGAGCGCCCCGTTCGTGCCGATGACGCACATGACCAGGCCGACGCAGGCGAACGCACACGCACCGACGAACCCGCCGACGGCGAGGAGCGTCCGCGTCGCGGCTTGCGCCGTGGTCCTCGCAGCCTGATCGCGCGCCGTCGCGCTGTTGCGAAGACTAAGGGCGCCGACGGCGCAACGCCGTCACCGGATGCAAGCGTGGAAGCGTCCTCGGATGGTGAAGTTGCTGCGCCCACACGCGCACCGCGCAAGGACGCCGGTCCGCGCGCCCCGCGACCGCCGCGGGCACCGCGCGAAGCGGCGGCGCCGAATGGAGAAAACGCCCGCGAAGCATCGGGTGGCCGACCGCCTCGCGGACCGCGGCCGTCGCAAGGCGATGGCCCGCGTGAAGGACGTGAAGGACGTGAAGGACAGGCTCCGCGTGAAGGCGGCCGCCGTCAACCGCGTCAGGCGCAAGCCGGCCAGGGTCAAAAGCGTGGCCGTCGTGACGAAGCCGCGATCAATCCCACGCCCGCGGCCGCTGCAGTCGACGATGTTTTCGAATACGTGACATCGCCCGCTTTCGATGCCGACAACACCTCAGGCGGCGTTCGCGCGCCCATGCTGCGCCGGGGCAAGCCCACGCCGCAAAAGCGCGTCCTGGAAGCCGATGACGACACGCCGAAGCTCCACAAGGTGCTGGCCGAGGCCGGCATGGGTTCACGCCGTGACATGGAAGAACTGATCGTGGCAGGGCGGGTATCGGTGAATGGCGAGCCGGCACATATTGGCCAGCGGATCATGCCGACCGACCAGGTTCGCATCAATGGCAAGCCGGTCAAGCGCAAGCTCGCGACCAAGCCGCCGCGTATCCTGCTGTACCACAAGCCGACCGGCGAGATCGTGAGTCATGCCGATCCTGAAGGACGTCCGTCTGTGTTCGACAGCCTCCCGCCCATGAAGACGGCCAAATGGCTTGCGGTCGGCCGGCTCGACTTCAATACTGAAGGGCTGTTGCTGCTGACTACCTCCGGCGATCTGGCCAACCGTTTCATGCATCCGCGTTATAGCGTCGAGCGTGAATACGCGGTCCGGGTAGTCGGCGAGCTGTCGGAAGGCATGCGCCAGAAGCTTCTGAGCGGCGTCGAACTGGAAGACGGTCCGGCGAACTTCCTGCGGATTCGCGATGGCGGCGGCGAAGGCACGAACCACTGGTATCACGTGGCGCTGGCTGAAGGCCGCAATCGTGAAGTTCGCCGCATGTTCGAAGCGGCCGGCCTGATGGTCAGCCGTCTGATTCGTACGCGTCACGGCCCGATCGCCTTGCCGAAGGGCCTGAAGCGCGGCCGTTGGGAAGAGCTGGAAGATAACGAGGTGCGTGGCCTGCTGGCATCGGTGGGACTCAAGGCGCCGGCGGAGGAACGCGGCTCGCGCAGCGCTGCGCCCCGCGTTCAGCCGGATCCGCTGCAAACATCCATGGGTATCATCACTCGCGAACCGGTGCTGAGTTCCCATAACCGTTTTGCTCAAACGCCGACACGCGGCGGCCCTGGCGCCCCCGGCGGCCGTCGTGGTGCTCCGGGCGGTTTTGGCGGCGGCGGTTTCGCCGGCAACGGCAGCGGCGCTGGAACTGGCGGCGGTTATGGTGCGCGCGGCAGTAACGGCGGGCGCGAACCGAACGGCAACCGCGCCGGCGGTGAAGCGAACGGAAACCGCGCGTTGCCGCGTCCGGGCGGCTCGGCCGGCGGTCCGCGCGGCAGCCGTCCGCCGGGGAGTCCCGGCATGGGCAACGGCGCACCGGGCGGTCGTCCGGCGAACGCCGGCGGCAAAAGGTCCGGTCAGGGCGGCCGCCAAGGCGGCCCGGGTACAGGTCCGCAGGGCAATAGCGGGAATTCGCGCGGCGGACCTGCACGCGATGGTGCACGGCCCGCGCCGCGTAACCGTACACGCGGACGCTGATCGGTCGTTGATCTGAGGCGACGGTCGCCGGCTGAACAGCGCTTGCCGACATGGCAAAAGACATTCGGCTGGGCGTGCATTGCCCGCTCAGCCTGCCCGCGGCGGCATCCGCGTGCCTTTGCTAATAAGAAAGCGCACGAAAGTGCGGCGAATGCGTGATAAACACCTTCGATTTGCCTTGTAAATGGCCGTCAAACGCCTCCACACAAGGCGTATTGGTTGCGTTTATCCCGAAAAATGGCTAAAATCACGAAGTCGATGGGCATGGTGATTGTTTCGCCGCCCGGATGTGATCGCGGTACAGAAGGATGGGCGTTGCGCCCATTTTTTTTGGGCTTTCGGTTCAGCATCTTGGGTAAGTGAATGCGCCGGCTCAAGGCGCGGTCCGCAGGTGTTCGGCGTGGAGCGCGCGAACATCTTGGAGTCTTTCACTGTGCAACTGACGGAAATCATCGAAACCACGGTCTCGGGCCTGGGCTACGAACTTGTTGAAATCGAGCGCGCGGGAGGCGGTTTGCTGCGTATCTCGATCGACCAGCCCGCCGGAATCGCGATTGAAGACTGTGAAAAAGTCACACGTCAGCTTCAGTATCTGTTCGAAGTGGAGAATATCGATTACTCGCGTCTTGAAGTCGGGTCGCCGGGTCTCGATCGTCCGCTCAAGAAATTGGCGGATTTCGAACGCTTCGCGGGCAGCGAAGCCACCATTACATTGAAGAAGCCGCTGGACGGGCGCAAGTCGTACCGGGGCATCCTGCATGCACCGAACGGCGAGTCGATCGGTTTGGAATTCGAAGGGAAGGACGGCGGCGCTGCGATGCTCGATTTCACGCTCGCAGACCTCGATAAAGCACGTCTCGTCCCCAAAGTTGACTTTAGGAGCCGCAAACAATGAGTCGCGAAGTTTTGATGCTGGCGGATGCGCTGGCGCGCGAAAAGAACGTCAACAAGGACGTGGTGTACGCAGCGCTCGAAGCAGCGCTTGCTTCGGCAACGAAGAAGCTGTTCGAGGAAGATGTGGACATCCGCGTGGCGATCGACCGTGAGAGCGGCGAGCACGAGACGTTCCGCCGCTGGAAAGTGGTGCCGGACGAAGCGGGTCTTCAGGAGCCGGACCAGGAAATCCTGTTGTTCGAAGCGAAGGAAGAAAAGCCCGACGCGGAAATCGACGAGTACATCGAGCAACCCATTCCGTCCATCGAGTTCGGCCGGATTGGTGCCCAGGCTGCGAAGCAGGTGATTCTCCAGAAGGTTCGAGACGCCGAGCGCGAGCAGATCCTGAACGACTTCCTGGAACGCGGCGAAAAGATCATGACCGGCGCGGTCAAGCGCCTGGACAAGGGTAATTTCATCGTCGAATCGGGCCGTGTCGAAGCGTTGCTGCGCCGTGACCAGTTGATTCCCAAGGAAAACCTGCGGGTCGGCGACCGGGTTCGCGCTTATATCGCGAAGGTCGACCGCACCGCACGCGGCCCGCAGATCGAACTCTCGCGCACGGCGCCCGAGTTCCTGATGAAACTGTTCGAAATGGAAGTGCCGGAAATCGAGCAGGGCCTGCTCGAAATCAAGGCGGCTGCGCGCGATCCTGGCGTGCGTGCGAAAATCGGGGTGATCGCTTATGACAAGCGTATCGACCCGATCGGTACGTGCGTCGGAATTCGCGGTTCGCGGGTGCAGGCGGTGCGCAACGAGCTCGGTGGCGAGAACGTCGACATCGTGCTATGGTCGGAAGATCCCGCCCAGTTCGTGATCGGTGCTCTCGCGCCGGCTGCCGTACAGTCGATCGTCGTCGATGAAGAAAAACATTCGATGGACGTCGTCGTGGACGAGAATGAACTGGCGGTCGCCATCGGCCGTAGCGGCCAGAACGTGCGTCTTGCCAGCGAGCTGACCGGCTGGCAGATCAACATCATGACGCCGGACGAGTCCGCGCTGAAGCAGAACGAAGAGCGTGGCACGTTGCGCGGCCTGTTCATGGCGCGTCTCGACGTCGACGAGGAAGTCGCTGACATTCTCATCGACGAAGGCTTTACCAGCCTCGAAGAGATCGCCTATGTGCCGCTCAACGAAATGCTCGAAATCGAAGCCTTCGACGAAGACACCGTTCACGAACTGCGTAACCGCGCTCGTGACGCACTTCTGACAATGGCGATTGCGAATGAAGAGAAGGTCGAAGGCGTTGCGCTCGACCTGAAGAGCCTCGAAGGCATGACCGACGAGTTGTTTTCGAAGCTTGAAGAACATCAAGTCCGGACACGCGACGATCTCGCGGAGCTGGCTGTAGATGAGCTGGTCGAGATGACCAGTATTGAAGAGGATGCCGCTAAGGCGTTGATCATGAAAGCACGTGAACACTGGTTCCAGTGAGAAATGACCATGGCGCACTGATATATCGCGGCCGGCTGGCCGCATGACCCCGATCAAACAGCAGGGAATTTGTCCTTGCATCAAGAGGAATGAATGGCGAGTAACAACGTAGCCCAATTTGCCGCGGAACTCAAAATGCCTGCGGGCGTCCTGCTCGAGCAGTTGCAGGCGGCTGGCGTCACGAAAGCGAGCGAGGATGACGATTTGTCCGAGACGGACAAATCGCGCCTGCTCGAACACTTGCGCAAGTCGCACGGTTCCGCCGATGCCGACAAACGCAAGATCACTTTGACCCGCCGGCATACGTCGGAAATCAAACAGTCCGACTCTACGGGTAAAGCTCGCACCATTCAGGTCGAGGTCCGCAAGAAGCGCGTGTTCGTGCAGCGCGATCAGAGCGGTGCCGAACAGGTAGCCGAAGGTGCGAACCACGTCGAAGACGAAGTGGATGAAGCCGAATTGCAGCGTCGCGATGAAGAAGCGCGCCATGCTGCCGAGCTGCTTGAAAAAGAAGCGCTTGAACTGAAGGAACGCCAGGAGCGCTTCGAGCGCGAAGAGGCGGAGCGTGTTGCGCGCGAAGCGGCGGCAGAAGCCGAACGCCGCCGCGCTGAGGAAGAAGAAGCGAAACGTGCTGCCGCGCAAGCGGAAGCCGCCGAGATCTCGCGTGCTGCGGCGACTGCTCGTCAGGATACGCGTACCGAATCGAAGACGGAAAACGTGGCTGACGAACCTGTGAAAGCTGAAGCGGCTGCGCCGCAAGTCGATGAGAAGGCCGCCGCCGAGCGCGCCGCTCAACGCGAAGCTGCGAAGAAGGCAGAAGACGCTGCACGTGCCGCGACTGAAAAGGCGCGTGCCGAGCACGATCAGATTGCGAAGCGCCGTGCCGCGGCTGAAGCCGAAGCCCGCGCCATCCGCGAAATGATGAATACCCCGCGCAAGGCCCAGCAGGCGAAGCCGCCCGAGCCGACTCCGGCTGCCGTGGCTGCTGCGGCGGCTGCCGCCAAGGTGGCGGAAGGCGTGAAGGCTGCCGAAGCCAAGGGCACGCTGCACAAACCGGCGCGTCCGGAAGGCTCGGCACCGGCACGTCCTGCAGCGGCGAAAAAGCCTGCTGCCGGCGCACCGGCTACGGCTGCACCGTCGCTCGGACCGGACAAGAAGAAGGCCGGCGGCAAGAGCAGCTGGCAGGACGATGCAGCCAAGCGTCGCGGCATCAAGACGCGTGGCGACACCAGCGGCGGCGTAGACCGTGGCTGGCGCGGCGGCCCGAAGGGTCGTGGCAAGCATCAGGACCAGACCAATTTCCAGGCGCCGACGGAACCAGTGGTGCGCGAAGTGCACGTGCCGGAAACGGTATCGGTGGCGGATCTGGCGCACAAGATGTCCGTGAAGGCTTCGGAAGTCATCAAGGTGATGATGAAGCTGGGCCAGATGGTCACGATCAACCAGGTGCTGGACCAGGAAACCGCGATGATCGTCGTGGAAGAACTGGGTCACAGCGCGGTTGCGGCCAAGCTGGACGATCCGGAAGCGTTGCTGGTCGAAGGCGAAACGCAGGAAGAAGTGGGCGAACGCCTGCCGCGTCCTCCGGTGGTCACGGTCATGGGTCACGTCGACCACGGCAAGACCTCGCTGCTCGACTACATTCGCCGTGCGAAGGTTGCATCGGGCGAAGCGGGCGGGATTACGCAGCACATCGGCGCTTACCACGTGGAAACACCGCGCGGCGTGATCACGTTCCTGGACACGCCGGGTCACGAAGCCTTTACGGCCATGCGTGCCCGCGGTGCGAAGGCAACGGACATCGTGATTCTGGTGGTCGCTGCAGACGACGGCGTGATGCCGCAAACGAAGGAAGCCATCGCTCATGCGAAGGCGGGTGGCGTGCCTATCGTCGTGGCGATCAACAAGATCGACAAGCCGGGTGCCGCTTCCGAGCGCGTGAAGCAGGAACTGGTCGCTGAAGGCGTCGTGCCGGAAGAGTACGGTGGTGATTCGCCGTTCATCGAAGTGTCGGCGAAGACGGGCGTTGGTATCGACAGCTTGCTGGAAAACCTGTCGCTGCAAGCGGAAGTCATGGAACTCAAGGCGCCTATCGATGCACCCGCCAAGGGCCTCGTGATCGAAGCAAAGCTCGACAAGGGCAAGGGTCCGGTTGCAACGATCCTGGTGACATCGGGTACGTTGAACCGTGGCGACATCGTGCTGGCTGGTACGGCTTTCGGGCGCGTCCGGGCCATGCTCGACGAAACCGGCAAGCCGATCAAGTCGGCGGGTCCGTCGATTCCGGTCGAAATTCAAGGCCTGTCGGAAGTGCCGGGCGCGGGTGAAGAAGTCATGGTCCTGCCGGACGAACGCAAGGCGCGTGAAATCGCCTTGTTCCGTCAAGGCAAGTTCCGCGACGTCAAGCTGGCAAAGCAGCAAGCCGCGAAGCTGGAAAACATGCTGGAGTCCATGACGGAAGGCAACGTGCAGAACCTGCCGTTGATCGTCAAGGCCGACGTGCAGGGTTCCCAGGAAGCGCTGGTGCAGTCGTTGCAGAAGCTCTCGACCAACGAAGTGCGCGTGCAGATCGTACACAGCGCAGTTGGCGCGATCAGCGAGTCGGACGTCAATCTGGCGACCGCGTCGAAGGCGGTCATCATCGGCTTCAACACGCGTGCGGATGCTCAGGCTCGCAAGGTGGCGGAGTCGAACGGTATCGACATTCGTTACTACAACATCATCTATGACGCTGTGGATGAAGTGAAAGCGGCAATGTCGGGCATGCTCTCGCCGGAGAAGCGCGAAGTCATCACGGGTATGGTCGAGGTTCGTCAGATCATCCGTGTGCCGAAGATCGGCGCGATCGCGGGTTGTATGGTTACCGACGGCGTGGTCAAGCGGAACTCGATGGTTCGCGTGTTGCGCAACAACGTGGTTGTCCACACGGGCGAGATCGATTCGCTCAAGCGCTTCAAGGACGACGCGAAGGAAGTTCGCCAGGGCTTCGAGTGCGGTATCTCGCTGAAGAACTACAACGACATGGTCGAAGGTGACCAGTTCGAGATCTTCGAAGTGACCGAAGTCGCACGTACGCTATAAAAGATTCACCGCTGGACTCGAGGGCGGAGTGGGCTTCACGCCCGCTCCGCCCTTTTTATTTGCGGCGTCCGGCGATACACACATTATCGGAAATATCATGGCCAAGAAACGTACTTCCCCTAACCGCAACGTGCAGATTGCGGATCAAATCCAGCGCGATCTCGCAGAATTGGTGCGTGACGTGAAGGACCCGCGCATCGGCATGGTGACGTTTCAGAGCGTCGAGCTGACGCCCGACTACGCGCATGCAAAGGTGTATTTCACGACGCTGACCGGTGACCCGAAGGAAACCGAAGCTGGCCTGAATCACGCAGCGGGCCATTTGCACAACCTGCTGTTCAAGCGCCTGCATATCCATACGGTGCCGACGTTGCATTTCCACTACGACCAGACCGTCGTGCGCGCGGTGGAAATGTCGAAGCTGATCGACGAAGCGAATTCCACACGCGCCAAGGACGACGAAGAGCCTGAGCAAGACGAAAAGGGCGCTTGATCGATGAACGGTTCCGCTCGTCCGAAGATCCCGCGTCGTCTGCTCGACGGCGTGTTGCTGCTCGATAAACCCCTCGGCCTTTCCAGCAACGACGCGCTGGTTCGCGCCAAGCGAATTTATCTGGCGAAAAAAGCCGGGCATACCGGCACGCTCGATCCGCTCGCGACCGGTTTGTTGCCGCTGTGCTTTGGCGAGGCGACGAAGTTTTCGCAGGATTTGCTCGAAGCCGATAAAACCTACGAAGCCACCATGCGCCTCGGCGTTCGCACGATCACGGGCGACGCGGAAGGCGAGGCGCTGGAAACGCGCGAGGTCACCTGCGACGAAGCCGCGATCCATGCGGCAATGACCGGTTTCCGCGGCGACATCACGCAAATTCCGCCGATGTATTCAGCGCTCAAACGCGACGGCAAGCCTTTGTACGAATACGCGCGGGCGGGGCAAACCGTCGAGCGCGAAGCGCGCAACGTGACCATCCTCGCGCTGGAGATGATCGCGTGCGCGTTGCCGAACGTGACGTTTCGCGTGACGTGCAGCAAGGGCACGTATGTACGCACGCTTGCTGAGGATATCGGTGAGAAGCTTGGGTGCGGGGCGCATCTGGTGGCGCTGCGGCGCACGGGTGTGGGCACGTTGACGCTCGAAAACGCGGTGACGCTGGATACGCTTTCGGAGGCAACGCCCGAAGAACGCGATCGCTGGCTGCAACCGGTCGATGCGCTGCTGTCGACATTTCCGGCCGTTCTTCTCGACGCCGATGCCAGCCGCCGCTTCACGCAAGGTCAGCGGCTCAAGCTCGCGGACATCAGCGACGCGCCGGCGGATGCGGATCGCGTGCGTGTTTATTCGCGCGACGAACACCGTCTGCTGGGCGTGGCCCGAGCCGGCGAGGGGGTGCTGGCGCCGGAACGGCTGGTGGTATCGGCGGGATAAAAAAAGCCACGGCATGCCGTGGCTTTTTCACATGAGTCGAACCGGTTTTAATGCGCCGCCGAAGCCGCCGCGGCCGAATCCCCGCCGCCCGAGCGCTCGGGTTTGGTGATCCAGATCAGCGCAATCAACGCGACAAAAATCGCCGCCGATATATAGAACAGATCGTTCACGCCCAGTTGCGCGGCCTGCTGGGTCGCCATGCTGTTGAACAGCCCATACCCTTGTTCCTTGCTGAACCCGGCCGCGCCGAACTGCTGCATGGACGCGTTGAAGTTCGGGTTGTACAGGTTGGCCTGCTCGACAAGCTGCGCGTGGTGCACGTTCGACCGGTGATCCCATGCTGTCGAGAATATCGATGTCCCGATGCCGCCGCACATGATCCGCACGAAGTTCGATAACCCCGACGCCGCTGGAATCCGGTTGCCTGGCAAGCCCGACAACGTGATCGAGACCAGCGGAATAAAGAACCCCGCCATGCCGATGCCCTGAATCACCGTGGGCAGCATCAGCGTGAACGTATCGACGCCCGTGGTGTAGCGCGAGCGCATCCAGAACACCAGCGCGAACACAAGAAAGGCGCCCGTTGCGATCTTGCGCGGATCGATACGTGGCAGGAACTTCCCGACCACGGGCGAGAGCAGGACCGCGAACAACCCGACTGGCGCGAGGACCAGGCCGGCGTCGGTAGCGGTGTAGCCAATATCGGTTTGCAACCACAGCGGCAACAACACGAGGTTGCCGAAGTACAGCCCATAGCCAATCGCCAGCGCGATCGTGCCGCCCGTGAAATTGCGCAGCTTGAAGAGCGAAAGATCGACGACCGGATGTTCCTCGGTCAGTTCCCACACAATGAAGAACGCCAGCGCGATGACCGCGATCAATGTCAGCACCACGATGGTAGTGGAATTGAACCAGTCGAGGTCCTTGCCTTTGTCGAGCATGACCTGCAGCGAACCGACCCAGATCACGAGCAGGCTTAAACCCACCGTATCGATAGGCGCCTTGCGGATCACCGAATCGCGTTCCCGGAAGATCGCAAACGTGGCGATCGCGGCAACGATGCCCACCGGAATGTTGACGTAGAAAATCCACGGCCACGAGATGTTGTCGGAGATCCAGCCGCCCAGGATCGGGCCGGCAACAGGCGCAATCAGCGTGGTCATCGACCACATGGAAAGCGCCATGGGCGCCTTTGCTCGCGGGTAACTGGCGAGCAGCAAGGTTTGGGAAAGCGGGATCATCGGGCCGGCGACCGCGCCTTGCAGCACGCGGGCGGCGAGCAGGAAGGGCAGGGTGGGCGCGAGCCCGCAGAGCCACGACGCAATCACGAACAGCACGATCGACGTCATGAACAAGCGCACTTGCCCGAAGCGCTGGGTGAGCCAGCCGGTGAGCGGCACGGAGATCGCGTTGGCGACCGCGAACGACGTGATCACCCACGTGCCCTGATCCGACGATACCCCGAGGTCACCCGATATCGACGGGATGGAGACGTTTGCGATCGATGTATCGAGCACGTTCATGAACACCGCGAGCGACACCGCGATCGTCCCGATCACGAGTTTCGCGCCTTGCAGCGGCGGATGAACGGCGTTGGGTTGAGACATAAGAACGGTTCCGGAAAACTTTGAAGAGCGCTTACATCAGCTTCGCGAGGTCTTGCCTGGTCGCGGACTGAACGTTTTCCTTCGATGTCTTCTGCGAGCCGCCGCCCGTACCCGGCCCCGACGTGCCTTCGTTCGCGGCGATGATGCGCGCGATTTCAGCGTCGGCCTGATCGCCGTACTTGGCGAACACATCAGTCTGGTACACGGTGTTCGGCGCCGTGCCAAGCTGGCCGCCGTTCTCGTCCTTGATCGTCACGTCCACGTTCATCGACAAACCGATGCGCAGCGGATGCTTTTCAAGTTCCTGCGGGTCGAGCGCGATACGGACCGGCAGGCGCTGCACGACCTTGATCCAGTTGCCAGTCGCGTTTTGCGCCGGCAAGAGCGAGAACGCGGAGCCCGTTCCGGCGGAGAAGCCGATCACCTTGCCGTGGAACACGACCCCTGATCCGTACACGTCAGCCGTGAGTTCAACCGGCTGTCCGATGCGCATATGCGTGAGCTGCACTTCCTTGAAATTGGCATCGATCCATACGCCATTCAGCGGCACGATCGCCATCAGCGGATTGCCCGGCGACACGCGCTGGCCGACCTGCACCGAACGCTTCGCGACATAACCCGTCACCGGCGCGGGCATGGTGTTGCGCGCAAAGTTGATGTACGAATCGCGGACCTTGGCGGCGGCCGACAGCACGTTCGGATGATTTGCGATGGTCGTGTTCGAAGTCAGCGAACGGTTCGCCTGCAACTCCTGCTGCGCCGCATTCAGCGAAGCCTGCGCGCCGCGCACGGCGTCACGCGCGTGGGAGATTTCCTCGCCCGAGATCGCGCCGGTCTGCGCAATCGTCAAGCGGCGGCGCAGGTCATCCTGGGCGCGCGACAAATCCGACTGACGCAGCGCGACTTGCGCCTGGTATTGATTGTCGTTGACGAACAGCGTGCGGACCTGGCGCACCGTCTGCGCAAGATTCGCTTCGGCCTGATCGAGCGCGACTTTCGAATCCGCCGGATCGAGTACGACGAGCGGATCGCCCATCTTCACGGTTTGCGTGTCGTCGGCATTCACCGAGATCACCGTGCCGACCACTTGCGGCGTGATCTGCACGATGTTGCCGTTGACATAAGCGTCGTCGGTGCTTTCGTGAAAACGCGCAACGAGGAAGTAGTACAGCCCGTATGCAACGGCTGCGATGATCACGACCAGCACGATCAGCGACATCAGCACGCGGCGCTTGGTGTTGCTGGTTTTAGGCGCCGGTGCTGCTGCGGCGTTTTGTTGAGAGTCGCTCATGAATGGCTCCGTATTCCCTGTCTCGAGTTGCTGCTAATCGATTCGATTTGGTTTGATTCAGTCGGCGGTCTTCGCCGCGACCGATGCGGTTTTCGACGTTTGCCCGTCGATGGCAAGGTTGGTGTCGGCGGCATCGAAACCTCCGCCCAGCGCCTTGATCAGGCCGATCTGGAGATCGCGGCGCCTCATCCGCAGGTTCGTCACGGTTTGCTCGTTCGACAACCGGTTCTGGTCGGCGGTGAGCACCTGCAGTTGTGGCGACAAGCCGGCCTTGTACCGGATCACGGCGAGCTGGTAGGCGTGCGAGGAAGCGTCGAGGGCGCGCGTGGCATCGCTCGTTTGCTGATCGACCGAGCGAATCGATGCGATCTGCGTCGCCACATCGTTCAGCGCATTGATCAGCGTCTGGTTGTAGTTCGCGACGTCGAGATCGAAGTCCGCGTAACGGCCCTTCAACTGCGCGCGCAGCGCGCCGGCGTCGAAGATCGGCAAATGGATGGCCGGCCCTGCGTTGAACTGACGGCTGCTCGAAGTGAAGAAGCGGCCCCAGCCAAAGGCATCGAAGCCCGCTGCCACCGACAGATTGATGTCGGGGAAAAACTCGGCCTTGGCTTCCTTTACATCCGATGTCGCCGCTTCCACCTGCCAGCGCGCCGCGACAATATCCGGCCGGCGCGCGATCAGGTCGGCCGGCACGTTGTCCGGCAGCGCGACTTCGATCTTCGAGTTCAGCACCGGGTTCGCAATTTTCAAGCCGCGATCCGGGCCCTGGCCGAGCAGCGCGCCGAGCTGATAGCGCGTGGTCGTGATCTGGCCGTCGAGCTCGGACAGGTTCGTCTGGCTCGTCGCAATATTGCCTTCGGCCGTGCGGATTTCGACGTTGGTATCGAGTCCGGCGCTCACGCGGCCGTTCGTGATCCGGCCTACGTCGGAGCGGTTTGCGATCTCGCGCTGTGCAACGTCGCGCAGGGCATAGAGCAGTGCGAGCTGGTTATACGTCTGCGCAACCGATGCCGCCAGCGTCACGCGGGCTTGCTGCATGTCGGCCTCGGCGGCCTTCTGCTGCGACACCGCCTGATTCAGCCGCGAGCGGTTCTTGCCCCACAGGTCCAGGTCCCACGAAGCGCTCACGAGCGCATTGTTCTCGCTATACCAGCTGCCGCCGTACGGAGGCGGGTACAGCCCGTTTGCCGAATAGAGCTCGCGACTCCACGAATACGAGCCGTTCACTTTCGGGAAAAGGCCCGCACGTGAGCTTTCTATATAGGACGATGCCTTCGCGATCCGGGCTTGCGCCTGCGCGATCGATGGATTGCCCGCCAGCGCTTCGTCGATGAGCTGAGGCAATTGCGGATCGCCGAATTGCTTCGCCCAGTCGAGCGACGGCCACTGGCCGCCTTGCGACGGCACGCTTTGCGTGGCCTGCAGTGCGTCGTTCTGTGGCGCGGTGATCTGCTTGTCGCTGCTGATGCCGGCGTAATTGGCACAACCCGCGAGCACGAACACGGCTGCGGCCAGCGCGCTGCGTTTCATTGTTATCGTAGACGCCGCGAAGACAGGCGCGGACGAATAAGGGAGTTTCATCGCTCGACTCTCAGAGATGATATGTAAAGATGGACGCAGCAACCATTTCTTTCAGTTTTATTACCCGGAAAGGGCGGTCGCCGATGTGCGTCGTCAAGATAGGAACCCGGATTCAGGAGAACACGCTCGCTTGGTCAGGAGGATGCTTTCGGCGTTGAGCTTTCGTATCCGCTGATCAGTGCGATGGCGGCAGGATCGCCCGAATTGAGCAGGATCCGGCGCAACATGCTTTTCAGAAAACCGACTTCCTCGGGAGTGAAACCGCCGAGAAGCTTGTCCAGCACTTTCGTGAAAATAGCCGGTATCTGCCCCGCGAGTTCGCGGCCTTCAGGCGTCAGTGCGAGTCGCACGACCCGCCTGTCTTCCTCGCTGCGCACGCGCGTGATCAGTCCGCGCTTCTCCAGCCGGTCGATCAGGCGTGTAACCGCGCTTGCATCAATGCCATATTCGCGCGCAAGGTCCGCTGCGGCCAGATTGCGGCCGCTCGCAAGCATGAACATGATGCTGGCTTGGGTGCTGGTGATGCCGAGGTCAGCCATGGTGAGCTGCGTCACGTTGTTCCAGAGCGTCGAGCGAACCCGGCTTAGCAGGTAGCCGACGCTCTCGCAAAGTACGTAATTGGCAATTTCTGGAACCGGCTGATGGACGTCGCTCATGGATACTCGTGCGCTTGCAATAATTGACTATGCAAGATTATAGGAGGCGTTTCGTTGACGCGGCAAGTACTTTCAGATTCCTCCTAATGCGCTTGTGAGATGCCGACTGTTGTTATTTTGAGATTTGATTGCGCTCGCCAGGGGCCTGACAGCGGGACTTGACGGCGATTTTCGGCTGTCCCGAAATAGGAAAACGAGGGGAAAAGGCTTCCGGGTTTCGTCCTATTGCTTAACAGGGCGGAAGAGGACACGCCGCCGTGCTACAATCTTGGGTTCCCATCGCGCCGAGTGCGGGGAAGTGGATTTGTCTTCAGGTTCGTTCCACGGCTAATAGCTAGCTTGCACCCACGGCGCTCAACTATCTGTACAAGCTCCTCAAGCTCCTATGACCCGCGCCCTTCGCAACATTGCCATCATTGCCCACGTCGACCACGGCAAGACCACGCTCGTCGACCAATTGCTCCGCCAGACCGCCACGTTCCGAGAGAACCAGGCTGTGGTCGAGCGCGTGATGGACTCGAACGACATCGAAAAGGAACGTGGCATCACGATCCTTTCGAAGAACTGCGCGGTCGAGTACGAAGGCACGCACATCAATATCGTGGACACGCCGGGACACGCCGACTTCGGCGGTGAAGTCGAACGCGTGCTGTCCATGGTCGACTCAGTGTTGTTGCTGGTCGACGCCGTCGAAGGTCCGATGCCGCAAACGCGCTTCGTGACAAAGAAGGCGCTGGCGCTCGGCCTCAAGCCTATCGTTGTGATCAACAAGGTCGACCGGCCGGGCGCGCGGATCGACTGGGTGATCAACCAGACGTTCGACCTGTTCGACAAGCTGGGCGCCACGGAAGAACAACTCGATTTCCCGATCGTCTACGCGTCGGGCCTGAATGGTTATGCCGGACTGAACCCGGACGTGCGCGAAGGCGACATGCGTCCGCTGTTCGACGCCGTGCTGGAACACGTTCCGGTTCGCCCGGCGGATCCGGACGCGCCGCTGCAACTCCAGATCACCTCGCTCGACTTTTCGTCGTATGTCGGCCGTATCGGCATTGGCCGGATCACGCGCGGGCGCATCAAGCCGGGCATGGCTGTCGCCGTGCGCACGGGTGCTGACGGCCCAATCCTGAACCGCAAGATCAATCAGGTCCTGTCGTTCAAGGGCTTGGAGCGCGTCCAGGTTGAAGAGGCTGAAGCCGGCGACATCGTGCTGATCAACGGTATTGAAGAAATCGGCATCGGCGTGACCATTTGCGCCGTGGATACCCCGGAAGCGTTGCCCATGATTACCGTGGACGAACCCACGCTGACCATGAACTTCCTGGTGAACTCGTCACCGCTGGCCGGTCGCGAAGGCAAGTTCGTCACGAGCCGTCAGATCCGCGACCGCCTGATGAAGGAACTGAACCACAACGTCGCACTGCGTGTGAATGAAACCGGTGACGAAACCACGTTCGAAGTGATGGGCCGTGGCGAACTGCACCTGACCATTCTCGTGGAAAACATGCGTCGTGAAGGCTATGAGCTCGCCGTGTCGCGTCCGCGCGTGGTGATGACGGAAGTCGACGGCGTGAAGCATGAGCCGTATGAAAACCTGACCGTCGACATGGAAGACGCAAACCAGGGCGGCGTGATGGAAGAGCTGGGCCGTCGCAAGGGCGAAATGCTCGATATGGCGTCGGACGGCCGTGGCCGTACGCGTCTTGAGTACCGTATCTCGGCACGCGGCCTGATCGGCTTCCAGTCGGAATTCCTGACGCTCACGCGCGGCACTGGCCTGATGAGCCACACGTTCGATTCGTATCAGCCGGTGAAGGAAGGCGGTGTTGGCGAGCGTCGTAACGGCGTGCTGATTTCGCAGGACGACGGTGCTGCTGTCGCCTACGCATTGTGGAAGTTGCAGGATCGCGGCCGCATGTTCGTTTCGCCGGGTGATGCGCTTTATGAAGGCATGATCATCGGCATTCATAGCCGTGACAACGATCTGGTTGTGAACCCGATCAAGGGCAAGCAACTGACCAACGTGCGTTCGTCGGGAACGGACGAAGCGGTGCGCCTCGTGCCGCCGATCCAGATGTCGCTGGAATACGCGGTTGAATTCATCGATGACGACGAACTGGTCGAAGTCACGCCGCAATCCATCCGTCTGCGCAAGCGCTACCTGAAGGAACACGAGCGTCGCAGCGCCAGCCGCAAGGGCGCAGTGGACTGATCCAGTCCGTTGACGTGCGAAGAAAAAAGCCACCCTTGGGTGGCTTTTTTCTTGCGCCGCAACTTCCATTGACATGTGTCCCTTATTCGCGAAAGGTCCTCGAAAGCCCGCCGGACAAGCTTTCCGGGCGCGACCATCGGCGCGTCGAATTAATGATATGTGCTATGCTAGCGGATGCATTGCCAGTTTTAGGTCCTTCCAAGCAGACTTGATTCGCGCAATCCGCTAAACGGTCAGGCCGTGTTGCGGAAGGTTGAGTAACCCGCTATTTCTCGAGAAACTCGAAGAAAGGTGAGCGTAAAAATGATGAAGCAATCCCAGCTGAACTCCTATTTGTTCGGCGGTAATGCCCCGTATGTCGAAGAACAGTACGAGGCATATCTCGATAATCCCGCGTCAGTGCCCGAGACCTGGCGTACCTATTTCGATGCGTTGCAAAACGTGCCCGCATCGGATGGGTCGAATCACAACGACGTGGCCCACGGCCCGATCGTGGAGTCGTTCGCTCAGCGCGCGAAATCGAACGGCTTTGTGCCGCGCGAGAGCAGTGCTGATCTGGCGACAGCTCGTAAGCAGGTCTTCGTTCAGTCGCTGATCGGTGCTTACCGCTTCCTCGGCTCCCAATGGGCCAACCTCGATCCACTGAAGCGCCGCGAGCGCCCGGCCATTCCCGAGCTCGAACCCGCTTTCTACGACTTCACAGAAGCCGACATGGACCAGACGTTCCATGCGCAGAACCTGTATTTCGGGCTCGAGCAGGCGTCGTTGCGTGAAATCGTCAAGGCGTTGCGCGATACGTACTGCGGCACGATTGGCGCCGAGTTCATGTACATCAGCGACCCGGAACAGAAGCGCTGGTGGAAGGAGCGGCTCGAATCGATCCGTTCGACTCCGAATTTTTCCGCCGACAAGAAAAAGCACATCCTCCAGCGCCTGACGGCGTCGGAAGGGCTCGAGCGTTTCCTGCACACCAAGTATGTCGGACAGAAGCGCTTCTCGCTGGAAGGCGGCGAAAGCTTTATCGCGTCCATGGACGAAGTCGTGCGTCACGCGGGCGCTGCAGGCGTGCAGGAAATCATCATCGGCATGGCTCACCGTGGACGCTTGAACGTCCTGGTGAACACGCTTGGCAAGATGCCGGCCGATCTTTTCGCCGAATTCGAAGGCAAGCACGTCGATGACCTGCCGGCCGGCGACGTGAAGTATCACAAGGGTTTTTCGTCGGACGTTTCGACCGACGGCGGCCCAGTCCACCTCTCGCTCGCATTCAACCCTTCGCACCTCGAAATCGTGAACCCTGTGGTCGAAGGTTCGGCGAAGGCGCGTATGGATCGTCGCGGCGACGTCGACGGCCTGCAAGTGCTGCCGGTCCAGATTCACGGTGACGCGGCGTTTGCTGGTCAGGGCGTGGTCATGGAAACGCTGAACCTCGCGCAAACGCGTGGTTACGGCACGCACGGCACGCTGCATATCGTCATCAACAACCAGATCGGCTTCACGACGTCGGACCCGCGCGATGCGCGCTCGACGCTGTATTGCTCGGACGTGGCGAAGATGATCGAAGCGCCGGTGCTGCACGTGAACGGCGACGATCCGGAAGCGGTCGTGCTGTGTACGCAACTCGCTATCGACTACCGCATGCAGTTCCACAAGGACGTGGTTGTCGACATCATCTGCTTCCGCAAGCTGGGTCACAACGAGCAGGACACGCCGGCGGTCACGCAGCCGCTGATGTACAAGACGATTGCGAAGCATCCGGGCACGCGCGCGCTGTACGCTGAAAAGCTCGTGCAGCAAGGCGTGATCACGGCGGAAGACGCCGATGGTTACGTGAAGGCGTATCGCCAGGCAATGGATGACGGCCATCACACGGTCGATCCGGTGCTCTCGAACTACAAGAGCAAGTACGCGGTGGACTGGGTTCCGTTCCTGAACCGCAAGTGGACCGATGCAGCCGACACTGCCGTGCCGCTCGCTGAACTGAAGCGTCTGGCGGAGCGTATCACCACGATCCCGGAAAACTTTAAGGTGCATCCGCTGGTCGAGCGCGTGATCAACGACCGCCGTGCAATGGGCCGTGGCGAAGCGAAGCTGGACTGGGGCATGGGCGAGCATCTCGCGTATGCGTCGCTGGTGGCATCGGGCTATGCCGTGCGTTTGACGGGCCAGGATTCGGGCCGGGGCACGTTCACGCATCGTCACGCTGTTCTGCACGATCAAAACCGCGAACGCTGGAACGACGGCACGTATATTCCGCTGCAGAACATCGCCGATGGTCAGGCGAAGTTCACGGTGATCGACTCGGTGTTGTCGGAAGAAGCAGTGCTCGGTTTCGAGTACGGCTATTCCACTGCAGAGCCGAACACGCTGGTTGCATGGGAAGCGCAA
Organism: Burkholderia sp. PAMC 26561; assembly: GCF_001557535.2. Classification (NCBI taxonomy): domain Bacteria; kingdom Pseudomonadati; phylum Pseudomonadota; class Betaproteobacteria; order Burkholderiales; family Burkholderiaceae; genus Burkholderia; species Burkholderia sp. PAMC 26561. Next base: position 3,269,980 of record NZ_CP014306.1, on the reverse strand, counting down.
TTCGGTGACTTTGTGAACGGCGCGCAGGTTGTGATCGACCAGTTCATCTCGTCGGGCGAAGTGAAGTGGGGCCGTGTTTCAGGTCTCACCATGCTCTTGCCGCATGGCTATGAAGGCCAGGGTCCGGAGCACTCGTCGGCGCGTATTGAACGATTCCTGCAGCTTTGCGCGGATCACAACATGCAAGTGGTCCAGCCGACCACGCCGGCGCAGATTTTCCATCTGTTGCGCCGCCAGATGATCCGATTGTTCAGGAAGCCGCTGATCGTCGCCACGCCGAAGTCGCTGCTGCGCCACAAGGAAGCAGTGTCGGACCTGTCGGAGCTGGCGAAGGGTTCGTTCCAGCCGATCATCGGCGAAACGGATGCTGCGATCGAGCCGAAGAAGGTCAAGCGCGTGATCGTGTGTTCCGGCCGTGTTTATTACGACCTGATCGCCCATCGCCGCGAAGCGAAGGCGAACGATATCGCCATCGTTCGTATCGAGCAGTTGTATCCGTTTGCCCACAAGCAGTTCGACGCGGAAATCAAGAAATACGAACACGCGACGGAAGTGGTCTGGGTACAGGACGAGCCGCAGAACCAGGGCGCCTGGTTCTACGTCGAGCACCATCTGCGTGAAGGCATGCGTGAAGGACAGAAGCTGGCTTACAGCGGCCGTCCGGCATCGGCATCCCCGGCAGTCGGCTATTACGCGAAGCACTACGAGCAACTGAAGGCGCTGATCGAAGGCGCGTTTGGCCGGTTGAAGGGCGCGCAGACGATCTCGAAGTAAGCGGTTCTGACCGGGGAGCGTCCTTAAAACGGCTCCCCGGTTGTTCATGCGCTGTCCTGTGATTCGCTGTGAGTCGATTCGGAACGTGGAATGCACAAGCAGCGCTCGCCGTAAGTTAGATGCGCGCTGCATTCACACGCTCTGGAAATCCCAAGAATTAACGGCGTCGAACCCATTGGTCACGCGCCGCACCCAGATACATTCAGGAAAAAACATAATGTCTATCGTAGAAGTCAAGGTTCCCCAGCTTTCTGAGTCCGTGTCGGAAGGCACCATGCTGTCGTGGAAGAAGAAGCCGGGCGAGGCAGTTGCCATCGACGAAATCCTCATCGAAATCGAAACGGACAAGGTCGTGCTGGAAGTGCCGGCACCGGCTGCGGGCGTGCTCGCGCAAGTCATCAAGCATGACGGCGATGTGGTCGCCGCGGAAGAAGTGATCGCGATGATCGATACGGAAGCCAAGGCCGGCGAAGCACCGGTTGCAGCCGCCGCAGGCGACGCGGAAGTGAAGCCAGCTCCGGCTCCGCAACCGCAACAGGAAGCTGCGCCCGCTGTGGCGAGCGCTTCGGCCACGAACACGTCGGCGTCGCCTTCGGCCGCCAAGATCCTGGCTGAGAAGAACATTGCGAGCGACCAGGTATCGGGTTCGGGCCGCGATGGCCGTGTCACGAAGGGCGATGCACTGGCTGCCACGCAAGGCGCGCCGGCCGTTGCCGCTGCGTCCGCGCCGGCTGCAAAAGCGCCGGCCGCGAAGGCTCCGGCTGCCGCCAAGCCGTCCCTGCCGGACGTGAAGGCGCCGGGTGCCGACCAGTGGTTGAAGGACCGTCCGGAACAGCGCGTGCCGATGTCGCGTCTGCGCGCACGGATTGCCGAGCGTCTGCTCGAGTCGCAGCAGACCAACGCCATCCTGACCACGTTCAACGAAGTGAACATGGCGCCGGTGATGGACCTGCGCAACAAGTACAAGGACCGCTTCGAGAAGGAACATGGCGTGAAGCTCGGCTTCATGTCGTTTTTCGTGAAGGCCGCCGTTCATGCGCTCAAGAAGTTCCCGCTGGTGAATGCGTCGATCGACGGTAATGACATCGTCTATCACGGTTACTTCGATATCGGTATCGCGGTCGGTTCGCCGCGTGGCCTGGTGGTGCCGATCCTGCGCAACGCCGATCAACTGAGCCTGGCCGAGATCGAGAAGAAGATCGCCGAGTTCGGTGCTAAGGCACGCGACGGCAAGCTGTCGATCGAAGAAATGACGGGCGGCACGTTCTCGATTTCGAACGGCGGCGTGTTCGGCTCCATGTTGTCGACGCCAATTATCAACCCGCCGCAATCGGCCATTCTGGGCGTGCACGCAACGAAGGAACGCGCCGTGGTCGAGAACGGCCAGATCGTGATCCGCCCGATGAACTACCTGGCGTTGTCCTACGATCACCGGATCATCGACGGTCGTGAAGCGGTGTTGTCGCTGGTTGCGATGAAGGATGCACTGGAAGATCCGGCTCGCTTGCTGCTGGACCTGTGATCCCTGCGGTGCCCTCGCAGTTGCTCTTTTAATCCAGCATTAAGACCTTATTTAGGACTCGTGGCACGCTCGATAGGCTCGGGCGCGCCATGTATCCAACAAGAGAAGGATAGTCATGTCCAAAGAATTTGATGTCGTCGTGATTGGTGCAGGCCCTGGCGGTTACATCGCGGCGATTCGCGCGGCGCAACTCGGCAAGTCGGTTGCATGTATTGAAAGCTGGAAGAACCCGGCGGGTACCCTGAAGCTCGGCGGCACGTGTCTGAATGTGGGTTGCATCCCGTCGAAGGCGCTGCTGGCTTCGTCGGAAGAGTTTGAAAACGTCTCGCATCATCTTGGCGATCACGGTATCAACGTGGGCGACGTGAAGCTCGATATCTCGAAGATGCTTGCCCGCAAGGACGGCATTGTCGAGAAGATGACGAAGGGGATCGAATTCCTGTTCCGCAAGAACAAGATCACGTGGCTCAAGGGTCACGGCAAGTTCACCGGCAAGACGGACGCCGGCGTGCAGATCGAAGTGAGTGGCGAAGCGGAAACCGAAACCGTGACGGCGAAGAACGTGATCATCGCGACGGGTTCGAAGGCGCGTCACCTGCCGGCCATTCCGGTCGACAACAAGATCGTGTCGGACAACGAAGGCGCGCTGACATTTGATTCGGTGCCAAAGAAGCTGGCCGTGATCGGCGCCGGCGTGATCGGTCTGGAACTGGGTTCGGTGTGGCGTCGCCTGGGTGCCAGCGTGACGGTGCTCGAAGCGTTGCCCGCGTTCCTCGGCGCATGCGACGAATCGCTTTCGAAAGAAGCCGCGAAGCAGTTCAAGAAGCAAGGTCTTGACATTCATCTCGGCGTGAAGATCGGCGAAGTGAAGACGACGGATTCGAGCGTCTCGGTGGCGTACACGGACAAGGACGGCAACGCGCAAACGCTCGACGCCGACCGTTTGATCGTGTCGATCGGCCGCGTGCCGAATACGGACAATCTCGGCCTGGAAGCAATCGGCCTCAAGACGGACGAACGCGGTTTTGTTCCCGTCGATGACCACTGCGCGACGAGCGTGCCGAACGTGTACGCAATCGGCGACGTGGTGCGAGGCCCGATGCTCGCGCACAAGGCGGAAGACGAAGGCGTGCTGGTGGCCGAGATCATCGACGGTCAGAAGCCGCATATCGACTACAACTGCATTCCGTGGGTGATCTACACCGAACCGGAAATTGCGTGGGTCGGCAAGACGGAGCAGCAACTGAAGGCTGAAGGCCGCGAGATCAAGACCGGCCAGTTCCCGATGATGGCCAATGGCCGCGCACTCGGCATTGGCAAGGCGGACGGTTTCGTGAAGATGATCGCCGACGCCAAGACCGACGAATTGCTCGGTTGCCACATCATCGCGGCAAATGCGTCGGACCTGATTGCCGAAGCGGTGGTGGCGATGGAGTTCAAGGCGGCATCGGAAGATATCGGCCGGATCTGCCATCCGCATCCGTCGTTGTCGGAAGTGATGCGCGAAGCCGCGCTCGCCGTCGACAAGCGCGCGCTCAACATGTAATTGCAGCAGGTTTGAGCAGCATGACGAAGGCGGGCGGGAGTTATCCCGCTCGCCTTTGTTTTGTCCGTCGTCTTCAGTCTCCCTGGTCTTGAAACCGCGCACCATGAACGTCACCGAATACTACGAACACGAACTAGAGACGCGGGGTTATCAGTCGGATGCCGCGCAACTCGCGGCGGTCGAACGTCTGCAGCGCTGCTACGACGAATGGGTCGCGTACAAGGCGCGCCGTTCTAACGCGTTCAAGAAGCTGATCTCGCGCCCGGACTTGCCGCGCGGCGTGTACATGTGGGGCGGCGTGGGGCGCGGCAAGAGCTTTTTGATGGACAGCTTCTTTGCGGTCGTGCCGGTGCAGCGCAAGACGCGTCTTCATTTTCACGAGTTCATGCGCGAGGTGCATCGCGAACTGGAAGAACTGAAGGGCACGGCCGATCCGCTCGATGAACTCGCGCGGCGCGTAGCCAAGCGGTACAGGCTGATCTGCTTTGACGAGTTTCACGTCTCCGATATCGCCGATGCCATGATCCTGTATCGCCTGCTCGACCGTTTGTTTGGCGCGGGCGTGCAGTTCGTGATGACGTCGAACTATGACCCGGATTTGTTGTATCCCGATGGTTTGCATCGTGACCGGTTGCTGCCTGCCATCGAGCTGATCAAGTCGAAGCTCGACGTGATCAACGTCGATGCCGGCACGGATTATCGCAAGCGCACGTTGTCGCAAGTGAAGGCCTACCATACGCCGCTCGGTGCGGCCGCTGACCAGGCGCTGCGCGCCGACTTTGCGAAGCTCGCCGCCGTGCCCGACGAAAGCCCGATCCTGCGTATCGAGAAGCGTGAACTGAAGGCGTTGCGCAAAGCCGATGGCGTTGTCTGGTTCGACTTCGCCACGCTCTGCGGCGGCCCGCGATCGCAGAACGACTACCTCGAACTGGCGAGCCGTTTTCACGCGGTCATCCTGTCCGAAGTCCCGAAGATGTCGCCGCGCAATGCGTCGGAGGCGCGCCGCTTTACCTGGCTGATCGATGTGTTCTATGACCACAAGGTGAAGCTCCTGATGTCGGCTGAAGTGCCAGCCGAAGAGTTGTATGTGGAAGGTCCGATGGCGAACGAATTTGCGCGCACGGTCTCGCGGATCACGGAGATGCAGTCCAAGGAATATCTGGAGTCCGAACGCAGGCTCGTCGATACGTCGCTGACCTGATGACGTTAGCCGACAGGACAGTTGACAATGCGAGACTCATAATTTCGTCGTCAGGTTAGTGCTGCAAGGCTTGGCGCGCTATTTCAAGATTCGGACATGTCTGATACCGGCGTTTCGGGCGGATGGGTATCTTCTAATCACTTACTTGTGATTGGAGGAAACCATGAAGCCTTACCGCGATATGTCCGACGAAGAATGGCAATTGGTGGCGCCGCTTCTGCCCGAATTGCGTCCCCGTTCAGAGTTGCGCGGCCGGCCGCTCGCCAACACCCGCGCCGTGCTCAACGGCGTGCTCTGGGTGATGTACAGCGGCGCTTCATGGTCCACGCTGCCGCGCAAATATCCGTCGTACCAGACGTGTCATCGCCGCTTCAAGGCGTGGCATGATTCGGGCGTACTGGCTCGTGTGATGCAGCAGTTGTTTGGCGGCGCGAGTGAAGGTCTGTATTCGCTGATGACATCGCGTATGCGCGTGCCAGTTGAACTGCCCGCAGGCCTTGGCGATCACGTAGCCGATCCGGTAACTGGCGCATCAGTGAATGGTGATGCCCGTGTGGTGTTCGTTCCGATCGTGCAGGCGCCCAATCCGGCGCCGGCAGATTACACCGACGGCGCGCGTCGCGCAGCGTAATCCTGCAATTAGAAACCCGGCTGTAGATCTGAATCTGCAGCCGGGTTTTTATGCATCAAAGCCGCACAAGTTTATTGCTGCCTGATCCAGGTCTGCGAGCGCCCGAGCAGCGACACCCCAATATATCCGCGGACCACGAGCTTCTGGCCGTCGTCGTCGAGATGCATCTTGCACTTGTACGACTTGCCGTTCTCCGGGTCGAGAATCTGGCCACCATCCCACGCATCGCCATCAGGCTTCATGCCGTTGATGATCGTCATGCCCTTGACCAATTGATCCTTGCGTGAATCGGTGCAGGCTGTGCACCGGCGGGTAGGGTCATTGTTGCTGCCAATCCCCTCGAGAATCTTGCCGGAAAGCGTGCCGTCGCTTTCCTGGACGATTTGAACCACGGCTTTGGGCTGGCCGGTTGCATCGTCGATGGTTTGCCAGAGTCCCGCCGGCGATGCCGCCTGTGCAAGCGTACTTGCAGCCGATGCGAGCAATGCGCCGGCCAGCAAGATGCGTTTGAATTGCCGATGCGCGCGCTCAGTCGTACTCGTCATGCTTCCTCCTGGAGGTGAAACGTCTCTTGATGTGCTGGCCGCTTCATGCGCCATTGTTTGGCGCACAGAATACGTCAAAGCAACAAGGACGTTTGATAGGACTTCCTCTAGTTGGTTCATGGCGGGCATGCATGGCACACCACGCGTGTGCCATGCATGCCCTGGGTACCGCTCAGTTGAACTGGTAGGAGAACGTCGCGTTCACCCGCGGGCTGCGAGAACCGTTGCCTTCTACGGGGGCATCGCCCACCGGTTTTGCGAGTGATAAATCCAGGCTGTAGTACTTCGCATCGGACACGCGGAAGCCCACGCCCACCGATGCCAGCCGGCTCGGTTTCGCCGTGCCGCCGTGCAGGTACACATGGGCGGTGTCGACTGAAACGTAGGGCGTGACGCTCTTCATGAACGCAAGCCCGATGGCGAACGGCCGGTTCACTTCGGCCGATGCCGCCCAGCCGGAATCGCCCGACACTTCGCCCGGCTGATAACCGAGTGCGAAACGTTGGCCGCCGAACGCAATCTGCTCGGACGTCGGCAGCGAGTCCGGGCTGTATTGTCCGGTCGCGGCGATCGACGTGCCGATCTTGTACGGCCATTCGTTGGTTTGCGAAATCGTCGCGCCCGTGCGCACGAAGGTGAGCGAAATCGGGTTGATCGTGACAACGCCGGGAATGTTGGTTTCCGCCGTCTTCGATGCGCCCAGTACATCGAACGCCTTCGCCACGTTGATGCTTGCGCGCCGCACGGTGCCGGTGTCTACGCCGGTGTAGTCGAGCTGCAGCGTCGTCACGCGGACTTGCGAACGCTGTCCAAGCAGCGCGCCCGTTATCGTGTTCTTGAAGCGGTCTTCGTCATGCGACGCGTATGCGCCGGCCGTTCCGACCAGGCTGCGCGAATTGCTCAGAATGAACGGATACGACGCCGACAAGCCGACTTTGTCGTTGACCACGGTGCGCTCGACGAAGGATGGCAGGCCGGGGTTATCGACGGGATGACCGTAGTAATGCGAAGCATCGACCTTTGCGGTGAAACCGTCCGTGCCTATGGGCAGTGCGCCGTTGACTGCGAAGTAGGTTTGATCGTTGCGGCCTTTCGGCAACAACGCCGACGCGCCAATGGTCTCGCCTTGTCCCAGCAGGCCGTTTTCGGTTGCGCTCACAATGCCTTGCAAGCCCGGGTGATTCATGTCGATACCCGTTGCAAAGTTGAACGGCTTGCGGTCGACATCGAGTTCGAGCGAGGTGGCGCCATCTGTGGTCTGCGGCGGCGCGACGGTCGCCGCGATCTTCACGCCGGGCGTGAGGCCAAGAACGTTGACGTAGCGCTCGAACGTATCCTGTTTCAACGGACGATCGGCGCGGATCCGGTCAGCGATCGCACGAATGCGTTTTTCCGTAGTACCAGGGTCGCCTTTTATCTTTACGTCGGCTACGTAACCCTCAACCACCGTAATGTGGACCACGCCGCCCTCGAACGTTTGCGCGGGCACGAAGGCGAAGGAGAGCGCGTAACCGCGTTCCTTGTAGAGCGCGGTCACGCCGTTCGCGGTCTCCATCAATTCGCCGATGGTGACGTCCTTGCCGACGAGCGGTGTGAAGCGTTGGGCGATTTCATCGAAGGGAATGGTCTTTGCGCCTTCGATCTGAATTTTCTGCGGCGTCAGGTGGCGCGCCAGCAGCTCCTGGATATGCGGCGTCTGCGTCTGGACGTCGACCGTAACCGACGGCGGTTTTTGCGGCGCATTCACTTGTGGCAGCGCGTCGAGCGGATTGCCCGCTACGGACGGGCGCGCGACTTGCCCGCTGGTCTGCGCTTGCGCGGCGTGCGCCGCCACCGCCGCGGCCAGCAGCGTCCATTTCCATTCCTTGATCTTCACGGTACGGCCCTCGTTGGCTTTTATCGTGCGAACTGCGAGTGGAGTGAGGATCGAATCGATCCGGCGTCTTGCTCGCGTTCGTCATCGTTTGCTGCTGATGCAATTGCAGACCTCTGTATTACGGCTCTTTGCGGCCTTAACTTTCGTGTTTTTTTGTTTTCCCGACAAAAAATTTTGGGTAGCGGGTGGTCATCCTCGCGTCAATCTTGTGTCCGTCGTGCGCCGTCTGGCCGGAGGGCTGCATCGATGGATCGTATGTTGTGTTCCATGTAAAACCGGCGCCGCGAAGGGCGCCGGCTAGATCAAAGTGCTACGGGGCTTCAAAAGGTTCGCAGAAGGGGATCGTGAAGGGGGCGTCTGGACCCGTACCTCCTCGCCGCGCGGACGTATGGAAGGAAGTTTCACCATGATCCGTCACCTGGGGAGGGCGACGGATCATGGACCCGGCTGCAGAGTTTGCAGTCTTACTTGTTATGCGCGCCGAGCAAGCCGCCGAGGAGCGTGGTCACGCCGCCCAGCGGGTTAGCAGGTGAGCTGCTCGATGTGCCGCCGGTGGTGCTCGAGAGACCCACGCCAACGCCGACTGCGGCCGTAGTCGTCGTCGTTCCGGCCGACGGCGACTTGGGCGTGCCCGCACCCAACGCTCCGGTCAGGCCGCCCACGAGACCGGTCACCGGCGCAAGCAGGTTGCCTGTCGAGCCTGAGCCGCTGCCCGAGGTCGCACTGGTCAGCGCGCTCGTCGCGCCACCCACTGTGCCTGCGACCGGTGTGGCAACACCCGTGGCGACCGTACCGATGGTATTCGTCAAGCCGCCGACGAGACCTGATACCGGAGCGAGGGAACCCGCACCGCCAGACGTTGCGCCTGCGCCGGCAAGTGCGCCCGTCAAGCCGCTGACGAGACCCGTCACGGGAGCCAGTGCGCCCGTTGCGCCGCCTGTGCCGCCAACACTGGTCAATCCACCCGTCACGCCGCTCACGAGTGATGCAATCGGAGCAAGCGGGCCCGCGGCTCCCGGCGCAGCGCCCAGGCCAGCGACCGTATTCGTCAAGCCGCTGACAACGCCCGTCACCGGGGAGAGCGGGCTTCCCGTGCCACCGCCGCCGGTTGCGCCTGTCAAGCCCGTGAGGACGCCGGTGATCGGCGACAGCGGATTTGCACCCGGCGTGCCGTTGACCAGTCCGCCGGCGGATGCCAGCGTCGTTCCGGTACTGGACACGACGCCGCCCAGGCCGCTTGCGAGCGGATTGTTTCCCGTCGATGCCACCGTCTGGCCCGCCAAGTTCAGCGTACCGCCGAGCGTGGTGAGCAGGTTGTTGACCGGTGCGCCAAGGCCCGTTGCCGAGCCGACCGTTTGCGTGAGCGAACTGGCCATCGTCGTGATCGGGGTGATCAGTGTGCTGACACCTTGCGTGACCTGACTGACAGCGCCCGTCGACAACGTGGTGCCGAGCGCACCGCCGACCTGCGTGACCGCGCCGCCGACACCGCTGACCAGCGTGCCGACAGGTGTCGTGACCGGTGCGAGCGGGGACAGCGCGCCGCTGCCGACACTGGTCACCAGATCGCCTGCGCTTGAAACTGCATCGCCTGCTTTCTGCACGACGTTGCCCGTGCTCGCGAGTGTCGTGCCGACAGGATTGGCGCTCGATCCGATCTGGCCAAGACCTTGCGATACGCCGTTGCCGAGCGCGCCCACGGCCCCGCCGAGATTCGATACGACGTCGCCCGCCGCCTGGGTCGTGGCGGGGCTCACGCCCGGAACGCTGGCATTGCCGACGACCGAGCCGAGACCGGAGACCGTATTGCCCACCGCCGTGACGAGATTGCCCGCGTTGGAGGCGACGCCTGCAACGGGGGTCACTGTCGGTGTTCCACCACCAGTTCCACCACCCGTACCGCCGCCAGTTCCACCACCGGTGCCGCCGCCGGTGCCCCCACCGGTGCCGCCACCCGTACCGCCGCCGCCCACGACAGTGCCGCTGCCTGAGCCCGAACCGCCGCCACCCGCGCCGGATCCGCTGCCGCTGCCGCCGGCGCCTGATCCGCCGCCAGTGCCTGCCGATGTGCTGCCGTCGCCGCCGGTGCCCGCCGATGTGCTTCCGTCACCACCGGTGGTGGGGATTGCGCCGGTCGAGCCGGAGCTGCCGAGTTGTTTGCTGGTGGAACCTGACCCGCCGCATGCGCCGAGCGTCAGCATGGTCGCGATAGCAGCGGTGAGAATGGTGACGCGCAATGCGCCCGTGCGATTGTGTGCGGTCTTCATAACGCCCTCGGATGGTATTTAGTTTTGTGTTTGAACTGCCATCGTCTTATTGCAGGACGCGTGCCATTTTGAATGGAGCCGTGTGACGTACGTCGAAATGTGGCCGGGTTAACCAGATGGTACAAGGCGGGGTGGGGCTTTGCGGGGAGGTGGCAGGATCAAGGCACCACGCGTTGTGTGCAACGTAACGTGTCACGTAACGTAACGTGCGACCGATGCCGTTACGGACGCGGACGTAACACGTTTCGCTGTGGTCATTAAAAATCGCGGCGACGCTTGTTTTCTGCAGTAACTGCACTACTGGCTAGGCTCAAGCCGGCGTCAAACCGGCCGTTAACTAGATAGTGAACCGTCTTTCATTACGACACATTACAAAGTCGGAAAACGTAATAGAAAGATCGCTAATTCAGAGAACGCTAACAACGCACTGAAAGAAGAGGCACTGAATTTTACAAACGACGCCAAACCTTTGAGCGAAAAGTGTTGTTGTTGCACTATGCTTACCGATCAAGGGTATCAACTAATGAATTTATTGCGCGTACCCGTTGATTTCGAGATAGCGTTCAGCTATAAATCGTTTCATGGATGCATCATTTAACATCCGGACTGATGGAGGCTACATCGATTACATATCTAGAACCTGAGAGAAGCAGCGAGTGAACCAGCGCGCAAAGACGCGCAACAAGGCATACGGACACATGACTGCGGGGAAGAGAGAACCCGCGGGCTACGATCCACCAAAATGCCGGAACACTTGCTTTAAGGCCATTAAAAAATATCCGAGGGCAACATCATGTCGAACTTCATCAAACGTTTCTCCAACGACGAACGCGGCGTTACAGCGATCGAATACGGTCTCATTGCCGGCATCATTGTAGTGGCACTGGCTGCGTCGTTAGCGCCGATCGCAAAACAGCTCACGTCCGTGTTTGCAACCATCCTTGCGGCGATCTGATAACTGAGGCTTCGCGCTGTCAGGCTTAGAGCGCCACATTCTTGCTGCGTATCAGCTCCTGTATATATCGGCATTTGTGCCGGTATATACAGGACGCTCCCTGCTAATCGCGTTAACACGCATTAACGCAGGCTGAGCGTGGCTATGCGCGGCCGTGTCGCTGTGCTTTTTATTCGAATGCGATAAAACGCAATCGATTGGAAAGTTGTGCCTGGCGTTAGCGAATCATTATCGTGATTAACGCCGCGTTATTCGTTAGCTGGGCACTCGCGGTCGTTTTATTCGATTGCTTTTGGCGCCGCATCCCAAACTGGCTCGTCATTGCCGGGGTGGCGCTTGCGTGCGCATTTGCAGCAAGTGGATATTCACCATTTCATATCGCTTTTAAGGATGCCGCGCTCGGGCTTCCAGTCGGGCTTATCGCGCTCATGCCGTTCTATTTGATGGGCGTGATGGGCGCTGCCGACGTCAAGGTATTCGCCGCCTTGGGCGCGTGGTGCGGCGTGCACGCACTGCTCGGCCTATGGATGGCCACGAGCGTCTTTGCGGGCATTCACGCGCTTTGCCTGATCGTGCCCGCGATGATCAAGACAAGGCGAACCAACGCGGCACATGTCGCTGGCGCCGTTGGCGGCAACGAACGTGTACATCGTGCGACTTTCATGGTCGGTGGCCGCCGCGCGACGCCGTACGCTGCCTTGCTCGCGGTATCGGCGTTGGCGAGTTTCGCACTGAATGCACTCGGGGCCGCGCGATGAAACATCTGAAGCGAGCCGTGTCTGCACGACAGCAACAGCGGGGACAACGCGGCAGCACGGCCGTGGAGTTCGCGCTCATCTTCCCGCTGTTTTTCCTGATTTTCTACGCGATCGTCACCTACAGCATCATCTTCGCCGCTAAGCAATCGCTGGCGCTTGCGGCATCGGAAGGAGCGCGCGCCGCGTTGAAGTTTCAGCCGAATGCGACCAGTGCAGCAAGCGCGCTCACGCTGCGTGCAAGCGCGGCCTGTGCTACGGCGACCGGACTCGTGAACTGGATCGCGACCACCACGCCATGCACGGCAACCTACGCGCCCTGTACGTTCGATGCATCGATGCAATGCGTGAAGGTCTCGCTCAACTACGACTACGGGAGCAAGCCGCTCGTGCCTGTCTTGCCGCTTATCGGCTTGCCAACGCCGACCACGCTTACCGCAAACGCCATGGTGCAACTGAACCCGGAGAACCTGTTCTGAGCGCCAAGCGCGCCCCGAACGAACATGAACATGGCCAATATCACTCGTATCCTTGCTGGAAGTCTGATCGCGCTTGCAGTGCTGCTCGGCATTTTTGCCTGGTCGCTTTCGCGCCGTGCGCCCGCGACGATTGCGCCTGTCGTGCAAGGGCAGGCAAGCTTTCCCGTAGTCGTGGCTTCGCGTGACTTGCCTGCAGGCAAACCGATAGAAGCCGATGCGCTGACCTTGCGCATGGCGCCATCGCGTGGTGCAGGCGAGTTCGGCGATGCCGCACCATTGGTCGGCCGCGTGCCGCTTACTGCGGTTGCCGCGAACACGACGATCACCGAAGCCAGCCTTACCACCGGACTCGCCGATGCCATCGCACCCGGCGAGCGGGCTGTCGCGGTGCGCATCGACGAAGGTAACGCCGTAGGCAATCGCGTGCGGCCGGGCAATTTCGTCGATGTGTTTTTCATGCTCAAGCGCGATATGAGCGCGGGTCCCGGCACCGACGCCGAGGTCGCGGCCACGCAGGCGCGACTTTTGTTGTCGAGGGTACGTGTACTGAGTTTCGGCGATGCCACGCTGCCCGGTACATCGGATAGCGCTGATGCCGCGTCGAGCGCAACGCGCGCCTCGAGCGCCGGTGGTGGGGCACGGACCGCGGTGCTGGCGGTGCGCACGGCCGACATCGATGCATTGACGCTTGCTGAAGGCGCCGGCCGCCTGGTTCTCGCGCTGCGCAATCCCGCCGATAACGACGTGACAGAGCCTGCAGCGATGGCGCCGTTTCTGGCATCGCTCAGGATTACGAACGATGGCAAAGGACGCGCAGCCGCGGGTTTGTCGTTGCAGGCGCTTGCGGGCGGGACTGGAGCGCAACCGCCGAAGCAAATTCCCTCGTGGCCGCCGGTGCCGGCCACAGCGGCTTTCAAGGCGCCTCGGGTTCAGGCGGCATCGAACGATCTGGAATTGATCCGCGGCTCGCGTAGGGAAAAGATTGCCTACTGAAAAGCATTGCGTGTGACGTTAATGTGGTTAGAAGTGCGAATAAGTAAATGGAAGTTCGGGGCCATGCCGCCGTGTGGCGACAACGCAGTACGCAGTCGATATAAAAAATGACGAAAACCAAAGGTTCTGTTCGAAGGCAGTGTGCTCGCAGCATGCGGGGAATGTTGTTCGCCATGCTGGCCTGTCTGTGCGCCGTTGCGCCGGGAGGCATGGTCGATGCAAAAACCACACGTGCCACGAGCGCGGACAACGCACCGGAACCTGTTCCCCGCGTGCTCGATATCGCGGTTGGCGCACAGCGGCAGATCGCGCCTGGGCACGCGTTGCAACGCGTCGCAGTGGGGGACCCCGCCGTCGCCGATGTTCTTTGGCTCAAGAGCAGCGGCGGCGTCAACAGCGGCTTGTTGCTGGTCGGGAAAAGCGCGGGACGCACGGAAATGATGCTGTGGGAGAAGGGCAGCACGCAGCCGCGCACCTTCACTGTCAACGTCACCACGCAGGCCGCGCGCAAGTTGCTTGGCAGCGATACACCGGCGGTTGATGTGCTGGGTGGCACGGCGGTTCTCACCGGGTCTGCTGCGAACGTGGAATCGCATCAGCGGGCGCTGGCGGTGGCGAAGGATGCGATAGGCAAGTCCGCGGACGGCGCGGCTGGCTCCGACTCGAAAGACGCTGGAAAGCAGGACAATGGATCGTCCGATGCAGCCGCAAGCGCAACTAAAGGCGGAGGCGTCTACGATGCATCCACGGTGGCCGTGCGCCCCGTGGTCCAGGTAGACGTGAAGGTCGTCGAGTTCAGCAAGTCGGTGCTGAAGCAAGCAGGCTTCAACCTCTTCAAGCAAAACAACGCGTTTGCATTCGGGACGTTCTCTCCTTCATCGCTGACGTCCTACACAGGCGGTGCGACGACCAACCTGCAGGTCCAGGGAACATCGCCCGTCAGCAGCGCCTTCAACCTCATCGTCAACCTGGGCACGCGCGGCATCTTCGCCAACCTTAGCTTGCTGGAGTCGAACAATCTCGCGCGGGTCCTGGCTGAACCGACGCTCGTCGCGTTGTCCGGCCAGAGCGCGAGTTTTCTCGCGGGCGGCGAGATCCCGGTGCCGGTGCCGCAGACGCTAGGCACGATCAGCATCATCTACAAGCCGTACGGGATCGGCCTGACGGTCACGCCGACCGTGCTTGGAGCGAATCGCATCGCGCTGAAGGTAGCGCCTGAGGCGAGCCAGCTCGACTTCCAGCACGCGCTGACCATCAACGGCATTTCGGTGCCTGCGATCACCACGCGGCGCGCCGATACAACCGTCGAGCTCGGCGATGGCGAGAGCTACGTGATAGGCGGTCTCATCGATCGCGAGACGATGTCGAACGTCGACAAGGTGCCGATGCTCGGCGATCTTCCGATCATCGGTTCGTTCTTCAAGACCCTGCAATACACGCAAAACGATCGCGAGCTGGTGATCGTCGTGACGCCGCACCTGGTTTCGCCGATAGCCAAGGGCGCGCCGCTGCCCGGCACGCCGGGCGAGCAATCCGAGCAGCGCGACGGACCGGTGTGGCGCTCGTTCATGGGCGGTGTGGCGTCGAGCGATATGGCGCCGGGATTTTCAAAATGAAGCGCAAGGGCAGAGATATTCCAGCGGTGGAAACCAGCAGAGGTGCGCGCGATGAACGCGAGAGTACTTTCCTTGACTGAGGTTGAAACACGGGTGCAAAACACGCGCTTCCTGTGCGTCTGCGCGGATGCAGGACGACGTGCGTGGCTCACGCGTGCGCTCGGGACGTTGGGCCAGATCGAGCATGTGCCATTCGATCCAGTTGCGCTCGTACCCAAGATCGTGACACTTGGCACGTCGCTGGTTTTTATCGACTTCGGACGGGCGCCGCTCGAAGCGCCGCAGGCAAGCGCGGAAAGCGCAACAGCCATGGCCGCCGCCGTGCGCGATGCCTTTCCGGGCCTCGCGATCGTCGCGCTGGGATCGCTGCAAGGCTCCGACAGCGCGGTTGCAGCGCTGCGTGCAGGCGTGCGTGATTTCATCGATATGGATGGCGATCCCGCAGAAGCAGCCCGGATCACGCAGCAATTGCTGGAACAGGCGAGCCTGTCTGCGCAAACCCAGCGCACCGCGAACCGCCACGGAAAAATTACGGTGCTACTCGGCGCGCGTATAGGCGTGGGCGTCAGCACGCTGGCCGCAAACCTCGCGGTCAAGCTGCAAAAGCGCGATGTCACTGCGTTGAAAACTGCGGCGCTGCTCGACCTCGGCATTCCCGCCGCGGACAGTTCCGTGCTGCTCGACACCCAAAGCGAATTCAATTTCGTCGATGCCGTGCGCAATCTGCGCCGCTTCGACCAGACCTTCGTACATACCGCGTTTGGCCGTCACGCGAGTGGTCTTGCCGTCACCACGTTGCCGACAGACCTTGCCTCCATGCGCGAGGTGTCGTATGCATCGGCGGTCAGTTTGCTCAACCGGTTGCGGACGTTTTTCGATCATCAACTGGTGGACCTCGGCGGCTTCACCAACCTTGAATTCATCAGCCAGGTCGTGCAAGCCGCGGACAACGTGTGGCTCGTCTGCGACCCGAACGTGGCGTCGGCAGTGTCGGCTGTCGAACTGCTCGAAGGAATACGCGAACATGACGCGCAGTCGCAGACAGATGCACCGCAAAAAATGCATCTGGTCGTGAACAAGTTCGACGCGACGCTGCATTTCGGCGCCGACCAGATCGCCGAGCGGCTGGGCTTGCCGTTGCTTGCAGTGTTGCCCTCGCGCACGCAGGCGCTGGGGCGAGCCGTGAACCAGGGACAATTGCTCGCGGATATTGCCGAGCGCGATCCGTACGTGCGGGCGCTAGATGGTCTGCTCGCGCGTCTTGGCGGCGGCAAAGCGCCGGAAGCGGGTGCGCCAGGGTCTGTACCGGAGAGCGCAACACCCGTTGCGTCCACCGACGCGGCGAGCAGCGTCAAGCGGTTCCTTTCCACTTTTAAAAAGCGGTCATAGAAGATGGCAAAAGACATCGAATTCTCCGACGACGCCACTTCGTTTGCGCACACGCAGCAGTTCCAGGACATCAAGCACGCGGCCCACGAACATCTGCTTACGCGCATCGAGGAACTCGGCGCAGAGTTCGGACGATGGTCGCGTCAGGCGATCCAACAGTTTGTCGACCTCGAGATAGACGGCTTCGTGCGCATGCGGCGCATTCCGTTGAACGAAAGCGAAGTGCGTCTGGTTGGCGAGGCGTTGACGAAGGAACTCGCGGGTTTCGGGCCGATCGAGGATCTGCTCGCGGACCCCGCCGTCGAGGACATTCTGATCAACGGCTTTGACGATGTCTATGTATCGCGTCACGGCATGCTCGCTAAAATCCCCGTGCGGTTTGCCGACAACGCGCATCTGCTGCGCATCGTGCGGCGGATTCTGGCGCCTATCGGGCGGCGGCTGGATGAATCGAACCCAATGGTCGATGCACGCCTGCCCGACGGTGGCCGCGTGAACGTGGTGATCGAGCCGTTGTCGCTGGATGGACCAGTTGTATCGATACGCAAGTTTCGCCGCGATCCATTGCGCCCTGACGATCTGCTTGCCAACGGCACGTTCAATCAGGAGATCAGCGGTTTGCTCGACGCAGCAGTCGCCGCACGATGCAACGTGCTGGTCTCGGGAGGAACGAGTTCGGGCAAGACGTCCTTGCTCAACGCACTTGCATTCTTCATTCCAAAGCATGAACGCGTGGTGACGATCGAGGACACGGCAGAACTCTCGCTCAATCATCCGCATGTGGTGCGCCTCGAAAGCCGGCCCGGCGGGTTCGACGGCGCGGGCGTGGTGTCGATCCGCGACCTCTTGCGCAACACGTTGCGGATGCGGCCGGACAGGATCATCGTGGGTGAAGTGCGCGGCGGCGAAGTGCTCGAAATGCTCCAGGCGATGAACACCGGCCACGACGGTTCCATGGGCACCGTGCACGCAAGTTCGGCGCGTGAATGTCTTTACCGGCTGGAGATGCTGGCGGGGTTCGCCGGTTTTCAGGGCACCGAATCGAGCTTGCGCCGGCAGATCGCGAACGCGATCGACTTCATTGTGCAGATTGGCCGGCTTTCCAACGGGCGCAGACGGATCCTGTCGGTCACCGAGGTTACAGGGCTTTCCGACAACATTGTCGCGACGCAGGAGTTGTACAGATACGAACCCGTCTTGCTCGAAGGCGGCGAGGAACAGGACAACTGGGTGTCGCTCGGCATTCATCCGAGTTCGCCGAAGCTCGCGAAGTACCGGCAGGCGCTCGGCAACGACATGCGCGAACGCGACGGTTTCAACGACGGGTTTGGCCGCGGTTTCGGACGCTCGGGCGGGGGCTTCAATGTCTAGCGGTATCGGCTTCGTGCTGATGGTCGCGCTGTTGTGCGCAGCGGGCGGGTTGTTGCTGTGGCAGCGCTCGCAGGACTCGCGTAATCGCGCGATGACGGACCAGTTCGTCGGCCGGCGTGTGGCCTCCGTACAAGGCGTCATGCAGCCGTCCAATGCGCCGCCGGCTCAGCGGCCGCGTGTCAATGCACCGCCCACGATGCCCTCGCGGAGCGTGCCGCGTGGCCTTCGTGAACACGTAAAGCATCAGCGCGAGCGTTGGATGTATGCGTCCGGCAACCTGATGAGCCGCGCGGGCGTTGCGAATCCACGTGTGCTTTTCCTGATCGCGGGTACTGTGTTCGTGGCCGGCGCGATCACTATTGGCTTGAGAACGAATTGGCTTTTGGGAGCGGGGTTTGTCGTTGTCAGCGGCGTGTGTCTTTACGCGGCGCTTTCGTGGCGCGCGCAAAAACGCTACCAGCGCATTGCGCGGCAATTGCCTGTTTTCCTCGATGGCATCGTGCGCCTGATCATCATCGGCAACAGCGTGCCGGCCTCGTTCCAGGCGGCGCTCACCACGACCGATACACCTTTGCGGGAATGCCTCGATCGCGTATCGCGCATGTTGCGCTCGGGCGTGGACATCGATGTCGCGCTCAAGCACGTGGCGCTCGTCTACCGCGTCCGCGAACTCGAGCTGGTCGGCTCTGTGCTGAGGGTGTCGGTGCGTTATGGCGGGCGCTCCGACGTCATGCTCGACCGCATGGCCGCGCTGATGCGCGATCTCGAGCAAGCCGAACGCGAACTGGTTGCGCTCACCACCGAGACACGTTTGTCGTCATGGGTGCTTGGCTTGCTGCCGGTTGTGGTCGGCGGCTTCGTGATCGTGTCCAACCCGTCGTACTTCGCCGCAATGTGGGCTGATCCCGTCGGCCAGCGCCTGGTGTTCGTCGCAATTGGACTGCAGTTGCTTGGTGTTTTCCTGCTTTATTCGCTTGCACGGCTGAAGGATTGACATGGACGCAGACTCATTCTTCGTTGTTGCGCTGATGTGCGGTTCGGCAGCTTGTGCGCTGATCGGACTGCTCGTGTTCGCCGGTCTCGGCCGTAATCGCCGCAGCGTGCGCACCCTCGACCATGCGCTCGACCAGCGCGCCGCAAGCGCGGCTGCTGCACGCGCAGCCACGCCTGCATCGAATGAAAGGAAGGATCCCAAAGTATCTGACGAAACGGACAAATCACGGCTTACGAGCCTCGACCGGATAGTACAGACGCTGAGCCGAACCGCTGCGCGATGGCTTGACACGCCGCTCGGAAAAATCGTGGTTGCCGATGAAGATCGCCGCTTGCTCGAACGCTGCGGTTTCCTCGACAACACCGCACGCGCGCGCTTTTTCGCGGCGCGGATCGGATGCTCTGTGGTGTTGCCGCTGATTATGGTCATCTGGCGCAGCGGCGAGCCGCGCGTCGCGTTGTGGATGTCTGGCGCGCTTGCCACGGGCTTCATGTTGCCAAAGTGGCTCATCCGGCGTCGCGCAAAGGCGCGTCAGCGCGCGGTCGTCGGCGAGTTGCCGATGTTCGTGGACCTGTTGCGCCTGCTGCAGGGCGTGGGACTTTCGCTGGATCAGACCCTGCAGGTCATGATCAGTGACTTTGCGACTGTGCTGCCGGTGTTATCGACGGAACTGGCGCTCGCGCATCGGCAATTCAACACGGGACGCACGCGCGAGCAATCGCTGAACCGTCTTTCCACCAGCTATGAAAACGACGACCTGACGGCCGTGATGCGTCTCGTGATCCAGGTCGATAAACACGGGGGCGCCGTTCAGGAGCCACTGCGCCAGTTCGGCGACCGGTTGCGCGAATCGCGCCGGGCGACATTGCGGGAACGCATCGGAGCGCTGACGGTGAAGATGACCGGCGTCATGGTCGTGACTTTGCTGCCCGCGCTGTTGATCATCACCGCGGGGCCGGGGTTCATTGCTGTGTTCCACTCGCTGTCCACGCTGCACAAATGACGTCGAATGACGTTGAAGAGAGTGAGTCATGAGAAATGCTGCAATCGTATTGATGGTTCTTGCAAGTGGCGGTTTGGCCGCTTTGGGTGGCTGCGCGTCGAAGATCGACAGCGGATATGGCGTCGGCATCCAGGCTGAACGCGAGGCTGCAGTGCGTCAGTCACAACAGAAGCAGGATGCGCCCGATACACCCGGCATGTATCTCGCGCTGATCGACAAGATGCAGTCGCAAGGATTGTTTTATGCATCGCTGGCGCATATCGATGCGTACGAAAGACAATATGGTTCCACCCCCGATACCATCTTGCTGCGCGCCGACGCCTTGCGCCAGACCGGCCAGTCGCAAGCCAGCGCCGATGCCTATACGAAGCTCATCAATACGCCGCTTGCGGCTCGCGGATATCGTGGACTGGGTCTGCTTGCGGGAAGCGCGGGCGACTTCAGTAAGGCATCCGAATCTCTCGATGCCGCATCGCGCCTCGAACCTACCGATGCGCTCACGCTTTCCGATCTCGCGTATGCACGCCTGTGTCTCGGCGATATCGCCGGCGCCCGTGTGCCGCTGATGAAAGCCGCTGAGCTTGCGCAGAACAACCCGAAGATCCTGAGCAACGTTGCGTTGTTTCTATTGGTCGACGGACAGCCGGCCGCAGCCCAAGGTCTGATCGCACAACAGAAATTTTCGCCGGAAGTACAGCAGGCGATTCGCACCGATGCCCAGCGGATCACCGCAGCTTCCACACAGGCGTCGCGAGCACGCGTCGCGGCGGTGGCTGCCGCGACGACCGAGCGCGCGCGCGTGCCGGTATCGAACGCGCCGCAGACGGTCGATTCGCTGCTTCATGCGCAATTGCCGCTGACGCAGACGCTGGGCGGCCAGGCATTCGGTCAATCTGGCGCGACGGCGGCAATCCAGCCGCAACTCGTTGCGCGTTAAGGGGAAGCTTATGAACAGGATTCGATCGATGCGCAATAACGCGATCATGATTGCGATCGCAATTGGCGTGTTGCCGTTTGCGTCACCCGTTCTGGCACAGACGCAAGTTCAAACGCCTTTGACCGCGCAAGCGCAAGCGCAGCCGCAATCGCAGGCACAACCGCAGTACGAGACCGTTGCGCAGCCGCCCGTCATGGAGCAGCCAGTCGAGGCGCCTGTGACGCGCATAGGCGATTCAACTGTCGCGTGGCTCGCAATGCAGCGTGAGGGCCACCTTGCGGCGCCCGCACAGCCCATGCTCGGCGTCGAGGCCGATGCCGCGTTTCGCCGATACCTCAAGTCATTCGATCATCCGATTCCGGCGCAACTGAATTCGTCGGTGGGCGAGGTGGGTGCTGGATCGGGTGGCGGAGCACAGAACTGACATGCGCCGCTCATCGATAACGACCGGACCCGTATCCCGCCGCCGTCAGCGCGGGATTGCGAGCGTCATCGCCTCGATCTGGCTGGTCGCAGCGGTCATCTTGCTGGGCGTTATCGATATTGGCAACGTGTTCTATCAACGACGCCTGTTGCAGGGCGTGGCGGATCTGGCGGCGAGCGCAGGCGTGCAGGTTATCGATGACGCCTGTTCGAGGGCTCCGGCAACCGCTGCGGGAAGCGCCGGTGCGAACGGCTTCACGGCTTCGGGAACAAGCAACACGATCACGACGACATGCGGCCGTTGGGACTCGACGCTCTACGCCGGACCGACCTACTTCGCTGCAGCCGGTACGCCCGCGAACGCGGTACAGGTCACCGTGGCGAAGCAAGTGCCGTACTTCTTTGCCGGACCGGGACGCATGGTCACGGCGACAGCGACCGCGCAGGCCATCAACGTGGGCGCGTTCAGTATTGGCACGACTACGGCAAGCGTCGATCCAACAGTCATCACCGGCTTGTTGAACTCCATGCTGGGGACGAATATCAACTCGTTGCAGATATCGGCGGCGGGCTATGCGGGGCTTGCGCAATCGCGGATCGAAATCGGCGACCTGGTAACGGCGGCGGGCGTCGGCACCGTGAATCAGTTGCTTGCACTGAATCTCACCGCGGCCCAGATCGCCAAGTTGACGCTCACCGCATTGCAGAATACCCATGTGCTGAACGCGAATTTGTCGGCGGCGGTGGGCGCGTTGCAGACCATTGTCAACGCGAACATCCAGGGTTCGGGGACGTTGGCGATAGGCGCGGTAAACGGCTCGGCGGGGCTGCTGCAAATCGGTCTAGCCGATACACAATCCGCCTTGCACGCCACCATCAGTCCGTTCGATGCGTTGATGGTCACCGCCGAGGTTGCGCAAGCGGGGAAGGCGGCTATCAATGTGGGAACCGCGCTCAACCTGGGCGTGGCGACTGCGTCGCTGCAGGTCCAGATCATCCAGCCGCCGGTGCTGGCGGTCGGCGAGGCCGGCAAGACGCCGGCTGGCGCGTGGCGCACGGTGGCCAGTTCGGCACAGTTGCTGGCGTCCATAAAAGTCTCCCTCGGCCAGGTGCCGGCGCTTGCCGCCCTCGGACTGGGCTCACCAGCCCTTTATCTGCCTGTGAACATTGCCGTGGCGCCGGGACAAGCCTGGCTGGTTTCAACACAATGTGCCTCGACGCAGGCGGCAAGCAATTCGGTGGTTGGTGTCCAGACTGGTATCGCGCAGGTTTGCGTGGGGGATTCGATCACCAATCCTTTCGCAGCGACACCGTTTAGTTGTTCGCCCGCGACGTTGATCAACGTGTTTAATGTATTGACCATCACGACTGCGGCAGGTCTTCCGGCGACAGTGCCGGCATCGAGTGCTGTGAACATGGCGTTCGACGGTATTTCCGGAAATGCTGACGACTATCAGAATACCAATTCGAACCAGGTAGGGGGCGTGTTATACAACGCAACGCTCGGCCTGGCGACACAGCTTTCCAGCCCGACCGGTTTGACGCTTAAAGTGTTCGGCGCTCAGACTCTCCTGGGCTCGGTACTTGGACAGCTTGTTGTCGGCCCGGTCCTGGCCATTCTGTTGCCCTTGCTGAAGCCCGTTTTTAACGCGCTTGACTCCATCCTCACGCCGATACTGCAACTACTCGGCGCACAGATCGGCGTCAGCACCGTTCACGGCTTGCCGCCTGTATGCGGGCAATCGCAACTGCAGTACTGAAGCTTCGCTTCATCGACGCCGATAACCTTATCAAGTACCACACGCATCAAAGCCATGAGATTCGATCAATGAGACCAGCGACAAAAATCGACGACCTCGATATCTATGTGTGGGAAGGCAAGGCGGATATCGTCGAGCAGGTGGTGCGCTGCATGTCGAGTTTCGAAGTCGATGTGATTCGCGCCGACGGCATGTCGATCGCCTCGAGCCAGACGTCGGAGCGCCAGGCGATTGCCATCGTGAGTGTCAGCGTGATCGACACAGGCGCGTTCGCGTTGCGCGACTGGGAAGCGCATCGCGGCATGCCGGTCGTCTGGGTAGGCGCCGCCCCGCGCGAACGCGACGCCGCGGTTTTCCCCACCGACTACTCGCATATCCTGCCGCTCGACTTCACCGGCGCCGAACTGCGCCGCATGGTGGCGAAGCTTGCGCAACAGCTTCGCGCGCATGGCGAAGAGGTTCAGGAATCGAGCGCGCTGATAGCAAACGCCGAGTGCATGCAGACCTTGCTGCGTGAAGTGGAAACCTTCGCCGATTGCGATACCAGCGTCCTCGTGCACGGCGAAACCGGCGTGGGCAAGGAGCGCATTGCGCAGATGCTGCACGAGCGCCACTCGCGTTATTCAGAGGGACCGTTCGTGCCGGTGAACTGCGGCGCCATCCCCGATGGTCTCTTTGAATCCCTTTTCTTCGGTCACGCAAAAGGATCGTTCACAGGCGCCGTGATCGCCCACAAGGGCTATTTCGAACAGGCCGATGGCGGCACGCTGTTCCTCGATGAAATCGGCGACATGCCGCTTTATCAACAGGTCAAATTGCTGCGCGTTCTGGAGGACAGCGCGGTGACGCGCATTGGTTCGGCTACGCCCGCGAAGGTGGATTTCCGGCTGGTCGCGGCGAGCCACAAAAGCTTGCCGCAGCTCGTGAAGGACGGCGAGTTTCGCGCTGACCTTTATTATCGGCTGGCGGTGATCGAGTTGAAGATTCCGTCGCTCGAGGAACGCGGCGCAGTCGACAAGATTGCGTTATTCAAGTCGTTCATTGCACAGGTGGTGGGACAAGAAAAACTCGCGACCTTACCCGAGCTTCCCTACTGGCTCGCTGATGCAGTCGCCGACAGTTATTTTCCCGGCAATGTCCGCGAGTTGCGCAATCTCGCTGAGCGTATCGGCGTGACGGTGCGTCAGGTGGGATCGTGGGATACGGCGCGCCTGCAGCGGCTGCTGGCACTCGCCCGGACCTCGCAGCCGTTGCCGCCGGACCTCAACGCGGAAGTGGTCGTGGACCGCAGCAAGTGGGACATGAACGAGCGCAATCGCGTGCTTGCTGCGCTCGATGCCAACGGCTGGCGCCGGCAGGACACGGCAAGTCATCTTGGTATCAGCCGCAAGGTCCTGTGGGAGAAGATGCGCAAGTTCCAGATCTTCGACGAAGAGCCTGAAACGCGCGCCGTCGACTGATTCAGGCTTTTAACGCAATGCCGCGGTCAACGTCGCGAAGGTGCGTTCATCGGTGCGTTCGAAGTGCAGCGGCGTGACCGACACGCGTCCCGATGCAACCACTGCCGTCTCGCTGTCGGGCGTATTTTCACGCGGGCCGCGCTGGAATCGCAGCCAGTGATATTGCAGTCCGCGCGGATCGGTTTGCGGCAATACATCGATACCCTCCACCAGTCCCACGCCTTGACGCGTAGGCGTGAGCGGACCCGCTGAAGCGGCATCGACATCGGGAAAATTCACGTTGAGGCAAGTGGGTGCATCGTGTGCGATGGTAGCCAGTTGACTGATCACGCCGGGCGCGAGCGCACGCGATGTATCCCAGCGCACGTTCTCGCGATCGCTGAATGTCTGGCTCAGCGCGATCGACGGCAAACCGAGCAGCAAGCCCGTCATGGCCGCGCCAACCGTGCCGGAGAACATGGTTTCCGCACCGAGATTGCCACCGCGGTTGATGCCGGATAGCACGAGCGTAGGCCGCGCATCCCGCATCAGGTGTCGCACGCCCATCACGACGCAATCGCCCGGCGTGCCGAGTACGCCAAAGCGGCGAGGGCCGTGCTGGCTTACACGCAAAGGCGAATGCAGGCTGATGGAATGCGACGTGCCGCTTTGATCGTGCTCGGGCGCGACGACCCACACTTCATCGGCGATTTCCGCTGCGACGGCTTCGAGCACGGCGAGGCCGGGTGCATCGATACCATCGTCGTTGGTCAGCAGGACGCGTTGAATGCGCGGTCGGAATGTAGACGATGAAGTAGACGATGAAGCGGCAGGCATTGCAGATCTCCTTGTCGATTGACGGAAGTACAAGTCAATCGATTATTCCAGAGATCGCGTTGTCGGGTAGCGGGGTGCGTTACTTGATGCCGAGCCCGCGCAGGACGGCGTTGCCGTCGGCGGTCAGGCGAAACTTGGCTTCGCCCGGTTCCGGCGTCACCATTTCCACGTAGCCGTATTCGCTGAGCGAGGCGACATCGGGCGTGGCAGCACGCACATCGATAGGCGCGTGCAGCAGCAACAGCAGCGTGGCAATTTCGTGATGGCTCAATAATCTCTTGATGGCTCGCACTGGAGCCGATGCGTCGCGGAGGTTCATGACGAACTCCTTTCGTTGATGCTTTACGCGTAGTGCTTTGCGGGCGATTTGACTGCAACAGTCATGATGCAAGTGGGGCGAGGGTATCGACGAAGTCTTAGGCAAAACTTAAAACCGAAATAAAGCATGTGACGAATGCTTACCGCCTGAGACGGTGCACGCCTAGAAGTGATAGTCCGGGTTCTTCGGATTGAAGGTGTCCTCGTCGAAAACCTTCGGCGCGATGTTCTGGAAAACGATGCTTTCGAAGACATTGCCGTCGTTATCGAAGGATTCGGCGGTGCGGAAATACGGCCTTCTCAGGTCGAGTCCGAGCACCTCTTTTTTCGCATAGAACTGTGGCTGACCCGATGGCGTTTCGTAAGTGAATGCCACCACGCGCGCGCCGTCGATAGTCTTCACCTCGATATTGTTCGCTCGGGTCACGCCCGCTTCGGCGAACTTCTTGCCTTCTGCCAGGAACTGCTGCGTGATGAATTCGGTGCCGAGGTCGCGAATGGAATGACGTGATTGCGAGCGCGCGAGCGACCCGTCGAGTGCAGTCCAGAGCGTCATGACGTTGAGAATGCCGCCGAGGTGGCCGAGCATTTCGTCGGGGCGCGTGGTTTCGTCGTAGAGGATTTCCTGGCCCGCGTGGTCGCCGTCGGGCAGCCATTTGGCGTAGACGCGCATGGGGTCGCGCGTGACACGCACGAGCATGTGATCGGGTTGGTCGGGCCATCTTCCCTCGATGCGCTCGCGCCGCAGCATGGTGAACTCATACGACGGGTACCCGTTCGGACCTTCCTTCAGATAACGCGGCAACGCAAGCGGATCGAGCGATTGAAACAAAGACACCAGCGCCGTGTCGCTCATTTTCGCGAGCATGCCGGATAGCGCCGCGCGGCTCAGCCAGCGGACCTGCCGATCGAGTGAAAGCTTTCCGACCTGCGATGCCGGCGTTTTCGGCGGTTCGGCCGTGGCGTTGGCGGAAAGCGCAGGCCCGGCGGCAGATGTGGCGGCGGAGGTGGGGAGAGACGGCGTGGCCGTGTTGGCGGCAGAAGCCGCGCTGGCGGGTTCCTGGGCGCCGGCCGGTCCTGACATGGCCGCGCTCAGCGCGAAGGCGCCCAGCACGCTCCACACGCCTGTAGCCGTGTGATTCGATAACACGCGCGGGCGACGCTGTCGTACTCGATGCATGAGATTCTCCGTGGTCCAATCGTTCGGCGTTCGGCGTTCGGCGTTCTGGCTGTTGGCTGCTTCGGCGTCGTGCGGTTCACGGCGGTTTATTCGCCGGGTATTTATCTGTGACACAACGCTTCGGAGCGCCCGAAATTCCACGGAGCAGCACTTTATGTGCTTGGGCGCTGCAAGGCCCTGTTTCTGACGGTCATCGTTCGAGGATTGCGACCACGCCCTGGCCGCCCGCGGCGCAAATCGATATCAGGCCGCGCGTGGTTGCGCCGGGCCTATCCGGCTCGCCCGCGAGCATCTTTGCAAGCGCGCCCACGATTCGTCCACCCGTGGCGGCAAACGGATGACCTGCCGCCAGCGACCCGCCGTTCACGTTCATTCGCGACCGGTCGATCGAACCAAAAGGGCCGTCGAGACCGAGCTGCGTGCAGCAGTATTCATCGTCTTCCCATGCCTTGAGCGTACACAGTACTTGCGCGGCGAAAGCTTCGTGGATTTCATAGAAGCTGAAGTCCGCGAGGCCGAGTCCCGCGCGTTCGAGCATACGCGGAACCGCATAGGCAGGCGCCATCAACAAGCCTTCCTTCTTGTCGATGAAATCGACGGCCGCCGTTTCCGAGTAAGTGAAATACGCGAGCACGGGCAAGTTGCGCGCGGCAGCCCATTCGTCGGATGCGAGCAGGACGGCCGACGCGCCATCGGTGAGCGGCGTGGAATTGCCGGCAGTGAGCGTGCCGGCATCACGATCGAAGACAGGTCTGAGCGCGGCTAAGCGATCAAGCGTGAGATCGTGCCGCAGGATGTTGTCGCGCGAGAGGCCCTTGTAGGGCGTCATGAGATCGTTGAAGAAACCGCGCTCGTAAGCGGCGGAGAGTTTGCGATGACTCTCGAGCGCAAGTTCGTCCTGCGCCTCGCGGGGTATCTTCCAGCGCTTTGCCATCAGTTCGCAATGCTCGCCCATCGACAAACCCGTGCGCGGTTCGCTGTTGCGCGGCAACGCGGGTTTCACCAGCATGCCCGGCCGCAGCTTCGCAAGCGCGCTCATGCGCTGCGCCGCCGACTTGCTGCGGTTGGCTTCCAGCAAGATCTTGCGCATCCGTTCGTTGACGCCGATAGGCGCGTCGGACGTCGTATCGACACCGCCTGCAATGCCTGCATCGATGTGTCCAAGCGCGATCTTGTTCGCAACCAGGATGGCAGTTTCGAGGCCCGTGCCGCATGCCTGGCTGACATCGTACGCGGGCGTCTCCTTCGCGAGCGTGGTTGAGAGCACGGCTTCGCGCGTGAGGTTGAAGTCGCGCGAGTGCTTGACGACCGCGCCCGCCGCGACTTCGCCCAGGCGCAGGCCATGGAGGTCGTATCGATCAACGAGCCCTTGCAGCGCGAAGCTCAGCATGTCCTGATTCGATGCCGCCGCATACGCCGTGTTCGAGCGCGCAAACGGAATCCGGTTGCTGCCGATGATCGCCACGCGACGCACAGCGGGAAGGGCGCTCGTAGTCATGACAATTCCCAATCGAAGCGGCCGCGCAGATGCAGCCTTTCGCCGGCAAGATCGCGGACTTCGAAGTCGCGCGCCGCGGTCGATGATGCCGCGGTCCACAGCGTGGTTTCGGCGGGCAGGAAAATGGGCGACTTGAACTCGCCGCTTATATTTGCAGAACCAAGTTGCTTGCAGGGCTGCAACGCCGCGACGGTTCGGCCAAGCGTCCACATCCCATGAGTGATGGCGCGCGGGAAGCCGAAGGCTTTTGCGGTGAGTGCATGCAGATGGACGGGATTGAAGTCGCCGGATGCCTTCGCGTAGTCACGCCCGAGTTGCGCGGGCAGTTGCCAGCGTGCTTCACGTGTCAGCACGGGCGCTTCGATGCCGGATGCTTCCGCAACGGGAGCACCGCTCGCACCGCCCGCACGATTGGCCACGCCACGCTTCAGATAAATGCTGTCGGCGTCCCACACCGCTTCGCCACCTCTATAGATACGCGTATGCAGCGTGAAGGCCTGGCCTTTGTCGTGCGGTACGAGCGCGCCGCTTTCCACTTCAATGCGCAGCGTCTGTCCAGAATGCAAGGTACGTCGCATATGCACCGTATTCGATATATGCACGAGGCCGATTGCGGGCCACGGAAACGCGGTATCGGTGAGCAGCATCAGATGCAGCGGGAACGCCATCACGTGCGGGAACGTGGGCGGCACGCCATGTTCGGGAATGAATCCGCACACGCGCGCATACCGGCCGATCTGCTCGGGATCGAGCGGCACCTTGGGCCGCACGAGCCGAAGCGAGGGCAACTCTGCCGCGCCGACGCCACGCTTGAAGATGCCTTGCAACGCGCGGCCGTAGAGTTTCGCCGGCGGCGGCAAGGTGTCCACGATCACCGTGCGCATGCGCGCCGCGCCTGACGCAAGCATCATGTTCACGCTCCGATCAGGCTTTGACCGCATACGCGCACGACGTTGCCGGTAATGCCGCTCGATGCCGGGCTCGCAAGCCACGCGATCGTCTCGGCGACATCGACAGGCAAGCCGCCCTGGCTCATCGAATTCATGCGCCGTCCCGCTTCCCGAAGCCCCAGCGGAATCTTCGCGGTCATATGCGTTTCGATAAACCCCGGCGCTACCGCGTTGATCGTGATGCCTCGCGCAGCGAGGAGCTTCGCCATCCCTTGCACGCGGCCGATCACGCCGGCCTTCGAGGTCGCATAGTTCGTCTGGCCGAGGTTGCCGGCGATGCCGCTTATCGACGATACGCCTATGATCCTGCCGCCCATATGCAGCACATCCTTTTCGAGCAGCGCTTCATCGATGCGTTCCTGCGCCGACAGGTTCACGTCGATCACGCTGTCCCACGCAGCCCCGGTCATCTTCGCGATGGTCTTGTCGCGGGTGATGCCGGCGTTATGCACGACGATATCGATACCGCCGAACGCCGCCAGCGCGGCCGAGATCGTGGCAGGCGCGTCAGGCGCGGCGATATCTGCAAGCAGCGCCGTATGCGCGCCCTGCGACGGCCACGCATCTTCCAGCGCGAGCATGGTCTGGTCGAGCGCATCCTGCGCCTCGGCTACATCGAGCCCGATCACATGCGCGCCGCGTTCGGCCAGCACATGCGCGATCGCTGCCCCGATGCCGCGCGCCGCGCCCGTCACCAGCGCACGCTTGGCCGCCAAAGGCTGATTCCAGTCTGCGGGTGGCGAAGCGGGCGTCGCATCGATACGAATGACTTGTCCCGATATATACGCCGAGCGCGGCGACAGCAGGAAGCGCAACGCACCTTCCATGTTGCCGCCGGGTTCCATCTGCACGAGATTCGACGAGATGCCGCCACGCGCCTCCTTGCCAAGCGAACGCGTCAGGCCTTCCAGGGCGCGCTGCGCCGTCCACATCTTCGGGGACGCGCACGATTCCGGCGGCAATCCGAGCACGATGATGCGGCCGCTTTTTGCCACGGACCGGATGGCATCGTGGAAGAAGCCGTAGAGAGCATGCAAGTGCGTGCTGTCGGCCATGCCCGTGGCATCGAAGATGAGCGCTTGTACGCGATCGTTCGGCGGCGCATCGGGCGAACGCGGTTCGAAGCGGCCGCTCATTGCGTTATGGCGTGCCGCCACTGGCAGCCAGCTCAACGCGCTTTCATGCGCAACACTCGTCATGCCGACAGAACCCAGCAGCGTCATCAACGGCTCGAACAACGTAGGCGATGGCCCCGCGCCAATTGCTGCGATCCCGCCGAATTCCGCGCGGCCTTGCGCATGCCGCCGCAGCACTTCCGGCCGGGGCAGCCCGATGGAACGCGCGACGCTCGCGCCGAACGGTTTGTTGACGAAGTCGAGATAACGGTCTGTCATCACTGCCTGCTGTGCGCCTGGGCGCGTGCATTAAGGTGTATCAAGTGCTTTAGATGCATTCGGGATCATGCCGGGATTGCCTCCGGCTCGTTCGCGAGCGCCTCATGGCGTTTTTGCAACGCATCGAGCATACCGAAATCCGCTCCGAAGTCGTCCACCTTCACGACTTCCACTCCGTAACGCGCGTAGTCGGAGAGTACCTGAGCTTCTTCTGAATCGATAAAACCCTTCGCTTGGCAATCTGCCGCCCAGGCATCGAGGTCGGGCAGGCTTTGGGGCATCGGCGGAATGTGTTTTGATTTGACCGCGTCGCGCAGCTTGAGCTCGATCTGAGCGTATCGCGGATTGAGCGCGAACATCAGCTCGCCGTAACCAATCGGGTCGACGCTCGCATCAGGCGCATATGAGTCCGCAATCAGGCGTTCGCGCGCCTCGCCGGGCGTGGTCATCAACTCGGCAATCAGTGTTCCGAGCCGGTCGCCCGGCACGCGATGCGGCAGGCCGAACGGGAACGCGAGCACGCGCACGAGGCCTGCGGCGACGCGGTTCGGGTAGTTTGACAACACGGCATCGAAAGCAGATTGCGCCTGATGCAGCGCATCTTCGACGCCCCATCGCACGAGCGGGAGATCGGCGTCGCGGCGGCCGTCGTCTTCGAAACGCTTGAGCGTCGCCGAGATCAGGTAAAGCTGCGAAAGGATATCGCCGAGTCTTGCCGACAAACGCTCGCGCCGCTTCAGTTCGCCGCCGAGCACGAACATCGAGACATCTGCGAGCAGGGCAAACGCCGTCGCCATGCGTGTGGATGCGCGGTAGTAGGGCACAAGACGTGCATCGGCGCGGGCGGGTTTCGGAATCAGCACGCTGCCGCCCAGCGCGAATACAAGGCTGCGAACCATGTTCGATGCGGTGAAACTGGCGTGGCCGAAGAAGGCGTTATCGAAATCGCGCAGGCCTTTGGCCCGGTCCGAATCCCGTGTTGCGGCCATCTCCCTGAGCACGTACGGATGACAACTTATCGCGCCCTGACCGAAGATGATCAGGCTGCGCGTGAGAATGTTCGCGCCTTCCACGGTGATGGAGATGGGCACTTGCTGATAAGCGCGAGCGAGGAAATTAGATGGCCCCATGCAGATGCCTTTTCCTGCGACCACGTCCATGCCGTCGTTGATGACTTTGCGCGCGCGTTCGGTGATGTGATATTTCGCGATCGCCGATATCACCGACGGTTTCTCGCCCAGATCCACCGCTTGCGCCGACAAGCGCCGTGCCGCGTCCATCACATAAAGGTTGCCGCCCATGCGTCCGAGCGCTTCCTGCACCCCCTCGAACTTGCCGATCGCAGTACGGAACTGCCGGCGCACCGCCGAATACGCGCCCGTCCCGCGGACAGCGAGCTTGGCCATCCCCACATTCGACGACGGCAGCGAAATCGCCCGTCCGGCCGCAAGACATTCCATCAGCATGCGCCAGCCGTTGCCCACTTGATCGCGTCCGCCAATGACCCAGTCCATCGGGATGAACACCTCGTGGCCCCAGTTCGGCCCGTTCTGGAACACCGCATTCAGGGGCCAGTGACGACGCCCGATGTTGACTCCGGGATGCTTGGTCGGGATGAGCGCGCAGGTGATGCCGGGTTCATCGGCGGGGCCAAGAAGATGGTCGGGATCGAGCGCACGAAACGCAAGACCGAGTACGGTTGCGATGGGCCCAAGCGTGATGTAACGCTTTTCCCAGGTCACCCGGAAGCCGGGCGTCTCGCGGCCTTCGAACACACCCTTGCACACGATGCCGATATCCGGAATCGCAGCCGCGTCGGATCCCGCATAAGGACTTGTCAGCGCGAAGCAGGGGATTTCATCGCCACGCGCGAGACGCGGCAGATAGTGATCCTTTTGGGCTTGCGTGCCGTAGTGCATCAGCAGCTCGGCAGGTCCGAGCGAGTTCGGCACCATCACGGAAACGGCGGCCGCCGAGCAACGCGTGGCGAGCTTCATGATCACTTGTGAATGGGCATAGGCGGAGAACTGCTTGCCGCCGTACTGCTTCGGAATGATCATGCCGAGAAACCCTTTCGACTTGATGAAATCCCACGCCTCTGGCGAGAGATCCTGCCAGACGGCAGTGGTTTCCCAGTCGTTGGCGATATCGCAAAGCCGAGTGCATTCCCCTTCGATGAAATCGCGTTCTTCCGCCGTCAAGACCGGCGCACCGGTTTCAAGCAGCGTGTCCCACTTGGGGCGTCCCGAGAAAAGCGCCGCGTCCCACCAGACCGTTCCCGCTTCAATGGCGTCGCGTTCGGTCGGGGACATCTGCGGGAGGATCTTGCGGAAGAGATCGAAGATGGATCGGGTCAGGATCACGCGGCGCAGCGGCTTGATTGCGAGTATCAACGCGGGCACCACAAAAACGATGGCGAGAAGCGTGGTGACAACCGGCCCGGCGATGCCGGCGAGCCATCCGGCCGCGATCCAGATCAAGGCCCACACGAGCCATGCGGTCGCTGGCGCCTGGATATAGATCAACGCGCCGCTCACGATGAACAATGCAATCACGAAGCTGGCTGTCATGAAGACCTCTCCTGATGATGTCCGATGCCCGGGTCACGCGGTGACGACGGAGAACCAGTGTGCCAGTGCGCCAAATACACATTCATCAGCACATTGTGTACCCGTCTCTCGGTCCGCGTTTCATGCCAACGCTGGTTGCGTTTCCTTCGTATCGATCGGCGCCGCGTTGCATTCGGCGAACATCGACTGGAACGGACACATCTCGCGTGTCACGGCTTGCGGCGCCTTGAGCGCCGCCACCATGATGAGCGCAAGACGTCCTATTAATTGCGGATCTTCGAGGCGCCGCCCCTGCGTAAAGTCATCGATCAGGCTGTTCGTGTCGGCACCAGCGAGAATGCCCGATAGCGATCCAATGCAGAAGTGCAACCGCCAGCCGAGTTCTTCGCGCGGCAAGTGTGGCAGCACGCTCTGGAAGGCGCAGAAGAAACGTTCGGCGACGTCGGTGTACATCGTGCGCAGGTAAGCTCGAATGAACGGCGACGGGTCCGTGTACGCGCGTCCGAGCAGACGCAGCAACGCCGGGCCGCTTCTCTCAGGGCAACGCGACTGCTGCAGCGCCGGAATGAACATCGCGCCGAGAATGTGTTCGCATGTGAGTTGCGCGCCGTGCATCGACTGGAAGCGTTCAAGCAACACGAGGCGATTGCGGTTAAGACCGTCGAGACGCCGCGTCAGCATGGCGTGGATCAGCGCGTCCTTGCCGCCGAAGTGGTAGTTCACTGCAGCAAGGTTCGCGTTTGCGCGCGCCGTGATATGGCGCAATGACATGGCCTCGTAGCCCGAGTCGATGTACTGCGCTTCGGCTGCATCGAGCAGTCGGGTCTTGGTGTCGGCGGGGCGGATGGACGGGATGGAACGACTGGGCACTGGCGTCTCCGGAATAGTTTTGGCCTCTGATTGAAACGGGCGTTTAACCGAAGATAAAAACCTTTGGCCGGATGGACAAGCCATTTAATGGAGCGTGCTCTCTAGAAAGAGAACGATCGTGCGGCGAAAGGGAGCGGAAAGCGGGGTGCCGGACGGCACCCCGGAAGGAGCTGGAAGCCTTATGGAAGCCTATATGGAAGCTTAAGTGGAAGCGCGTGCCACTACCTGCTCGGCGGATTCGGTCATGTCGATACCTCGCCTTTCGCGGCTGAAGAAAATCAGCGCAGCGATCACCACGGCGACCGTGCCGCCAACGAGCGCCATTGCGAGTCCATAGTTATCCCCGTTCTTGACGGCAATCGACGCCTGCATGGTCGCATTCACCGATGCCAGCAAGTTCCCCAGTTGATAGATGAGTCCAGGGAAGGTGGCGCGGATTTCGTCGGGGGAGATCTCGTTCAAATGAACGGGGATGACACCCCACGCGCCCTGCACCGATATCTGCATGAGAAATGCGCCGGCCGCGAGCGCAACCGGACCGCTCGAGAACGCCCACAGCGGCAATACCGGCAATGCGATCAGCGCGGCGATGAAAATTGCCCAGCGACGCCCGATTTTTTCGGACATCGACCCAAAGAAGAGGCCGCCGCAAATCGCGCCGATATTCAGGACGATGGTGATCAGCGAAACCGTATGGGGATCGAAGTGATGTTGCTCGCGCAGGAAGGTGGGGTAAAGATCCTGGGTGCCGTGCGAAAAGAAATTGAATGCCGTCATCAGGATGATGGAATAGACGGACAGTTGCCAGTTTTGCTTGAGCGTCTTCAGCAAACTTGGCCGAGGCCGCTTCTCCATCGCTTTCCATGCGGGCGATTCAGGTACATGCGCACGCACGTAAAGGACCAGGAGAGCCGGGGCCACGCCGATGAAAAACATGCCGCGCCAGCCGACATATTGATAGGCAACGCCGAACACGATCGAGGCCAGCAAATAACCGCTTGGATATCCCGCTTGCAAGAGGCCGGAAACGAATCCGCGCGCTTTGGTCGGCACCGTTTCCATGGTGAGGGCAGAACCTACACCCCATTCGCCGCCCATTGCAATGCCGAACAGCGAACGCAGTACCAGCAGCGTGAAGAGGTTTGGAGAGAAGCCGGACAATAACTCGAGCAGTGAATAGATCGCGATGTTTATCATCAGCGTGGGACGGCGGCCGTATTTATCAGCGAGACGGCCAAAGATCAATGCGCCTATGGGACGCATTGCGAGCGTCAAGGTAATCGCGAATGCGACCTCCGGAATCTTTGTATGAAACTCGGCGGCAATATCTTTCAGTATGAAAACCATCAGAAAGAAATCGAAGGCGTCGAGTGTCCAGCCCAAATAGGCCGCTATCGTCACGTTCCTTTGTTCTCGCGTCCAGCTCATTGCCGTATTCCCCTATTCGCGTAAATCTAATTAAAAGAACAACGAGGCCGCGCTCTCCTTTGCGCCGCGCCGCATAAGGCGCCCGGCTTGCGTCGGCACGAGGAAGTGTACGCCGCTGTTTAAGCGGATGCTTGAAACGATCGGCCGGATTGGTATTAACCCCGGTAATTCTGTGAGCGGGATACACTGCGGGGCAATCGGATGGCTTTCGAGGTATTCAGCGGTTTAAATATAATGAAAGTATTTTGAATTGATTTTGTATTAATCAATACATCCAAGCCGCTCTCAACCAGCGCGACGAACTTCTGGACATCGACCTGGACGATCTTGAATCGCTGATGCGCGACACGCAAATGCTCGCGTACGCGCGCTCGTTTCGCGAACTGGCGTGTGCGGACATCAT
Source organism: Burkholderia sp. PAMC 26561 (assembly GCF_001557535.2). NCBI lineage: Bacteria > Pseudomonadati > Pseudomonadota > Betaproteobacteria > Burkholderiales > Burkholderiaceae > Burkholderia > Burkholderia sp. PAMC 26561. The sequence goes on along the minus strand of NZ_CP014306.1, from coordinate 3,234,056 downwards.
GTCTAGCCCCGTTCTCACGGCCGTGGCGTCTGCGCCCGCGACGTCTGCCCGGGACTTGCTCAAGCGCCACGATGTCAAGGCGCTCCCGGTGATCGACGACGCAGATCGGGTCATCGGTATCGTGACGCGCTCGGATTTGATGGACAAGTACAGTGCCGCCACCGCCTTCGACGTGTCCGAGCAGGCCGCACAAAGCAAAGGCGTCACGCCACTGCAGTACTTGCTGCTGCTTCACATCAAGGGTTATCCGGAGCGCGAATGGGCGACCATTGGCGAGTTGGCGGAACGGCTCCAGGCGCAACATCATGGCGTTGTAGCGTTAGTCTCACGATGCGAAGCGCTGAAGCTCGTCAAGCGGAAGGCCAGCGAGACCGACCGCCGTCAGGTTGAAGTGCACCTGCTCAAGACCAGCGAGAAACTGCTTGCGCGACTGGCGGAGCTGCATCGCGCGGAACTCCGGTCCTTGACGAGTTCGTTTCGTGTCCCGCAGATCGATCTATGAAGCGTCTAACTCCATTCGGTATCGGCGCCTTCGTCGGGGTCTTGCAGCGTCATGCCCGCCGATGGCAACGGCAGCGCCGTTTTGTACCGCACCTGCTTGAGCGCAAAGCTTGACCGAATGTTCGATACCCCTGGAATCTTGGTCAGCCTCTCCACGATAAAACGCTGCAACGCCTGAATGTCCGGCACCATCACGCGCAACAGGTAATCGGCATCGCCCGTCATCAGATAGCACTCCATGACCTCGGGCCGTTCGCTGATCGCTTCTTCGAATTGCCGCAGCGCGTCTTCGTCCTGCTTCGCCAGACTCACCTGAATGAACACGTTGATGCGCAAGCCGAGCAATTCGGGGTTGAGCAGCGTCACCTGCTGCTTGAAAAGGCCCAGTTTTTCGAGCGCGCGAACCCTGTTGAAACATGGCGTCTGCGACAGGTTCACCGCCTGCGCCAGCTCGGCATTGGTAATGCGCGCGTTCTGCTGCAATTGGTTCAGGATCCCGATGTCGATCCGGTCCAGGCGTTTAGGCGATGTCGTCATAACTCGAATATTCTGGAAAAGTGGGACGGCGCAGAATAAATACACTATCCGTAGACCGCCTGAAATGCAAATCAGAGGCACATTCTGTGCAACGGTAGCTAAGCTGTAGTGATATGCAGCGGACTTGTCCCTATCGAAACGCGGAGCCACGCCATGACCGATTTATCCAGCGGAACCGAACATCTGATTTCCATTTCGCGGGGACGCGACGACAGCGATCCGGCCGAAACCGCCGAATGGCTGCAGGCGCTGGACGCGGTCACGGAACACGTCGGCCGTGACCGTGCTCAGTATTTGTACGACCGGCTCGCGGAGCACGCGTTGTCGATCGGAATCGAGTCATCGCGCGCGCGAGTCACGCCTTACACCAACAGCATCCCGCTCGCCGAGCAGCCCCGATATCCGGGCAATCTGGAGATCGAAGAGAAGCTTGCCGCCGCGCTGCGATGGAATGCGCTCGCCATGGTCGTGCGTGCGAACAAGGCATACGGTGAACTGGGCGGCCACATTGCGAGTTATGCATCGGCGGCGGATCTGTTCGAAGTCGGCTTCAACCATTTCTTCCGCGCGGCCGCGCCCGATGCCGGGGAAGGCACGGGTGGCGATCTCGTGTATTTTCAGCCGCATTCGTCGCCCGGCGTTTATGCGCGTGCGTACCTTGAAGGTTTCCTGAGCGAAGAGCATCTCGAGCATTACAGGCAGGAAATCGCGGGGCCGGGGTTGTGTTCATATCCGCATCCGTGGCTCATGCCCGACTTCTGGCAATTCCCGACTGGTTCTATGGGGATTGGTCCGATCAACTCGATCTATCAAGCGCGCTTCATGCGCTATCTGCACAACCGTGGTCTCGCAAAAACGCAGGACAGAAAGGTTTGGGGCTTTTTCGGCGATGGAGAAATGGACGAGCCCGAGTCGATCGGCGCGTTGTCCCTGGCCTCGCGCGAACAGCTCGACAACCTCGTCTTCGTGATCAACTGCAACCTGCAGCGGCTCGATGGCCCGGTGCGCAGCAATGGCCGCATCATCGATGAACTCGAAGCGCAGTTTATCGGCGCGGGCTGGAACGTGATCAAGGTGCTGTGGGGATCGGACTGGGATGCGCTGTTCGCGCGCGACCAGGGCAACGCGTTGTTGCGTGCATTCGCGCATACCGTCGACGGCCAGTTCCAGACGTTCTCCGCGAACGACGGCGCGTACAACCGCGAGCGTTTCTTCGGCCAGAACCCGGAGCTTGCCGCGCTGGCATCGCATTTAAGCGATGAAGACATCGACCGCTTGCGCCGCGGCGGTCACGACGTGCGCAAGCTTCACGCAGCGTACGCGAAGGCGCTTGGGCACCGCGGCCAGCCGACGGTGATTCTCGCGAAGACCATGAAGGGCTTTGGCATGGGGACATCGGGCCAGGGCCGCATGACGACGCACCAGCAAAAGAAGCTCGGCTTCGATGACCTCAAGGCATTTCGCGATCGTTTCCGTTTGCCGCTCTCCGACGCGGATGTCGAGGCGGTGAAGTTCTACAAGCCCGCCGACGACAGCCCCGAGATGCAATATCTCCACGCACGACGTGGATCGCTCGGCGGGTACCTGCCGCGGCGGCGCAGGGTGGCATCGAAGGGATTGGTCGTACCTTCCATTTCGAGCTGGGGCCAGTTCGCGCTCGATGCCGCCGGCAAGGAGATGTCGACGACCATGGCGATCGTGCGCATGTTCGGCAGCCTGATGAAGGACCCGTTGCTCGGTTCGCGCGTGGTACCGGTCGTCGCCGACGAAGCCCGTACCTTCGGCATGGCAAACATGTTCCGCCAGGTCGGCATCTATTCGCCGCTTGGCCAGTTGTATGAGCCGGAAGACCTCGGGTCCATGCTTTATTACCGCGAGGACACGAAGGGGCAGATCCTGGAAGAGGGCATTTCGGAGGCGGGCGCGATGTCGTCGTGGATTGCCGCCGCGACTTCTTACAGCGTGCACGATCTGCCCATGCTGCCGTTCTACATCTACTACTCCATGTTCGGCTTCCAGCGTATTGGCGACATCATCTGGGCAGCAGCTGACCAGCGTGCGCGCGGCTTCCTGATCGGCGCAACGGCGGGCAAGACGACGCTCGGCGGCGAAGGGCTACAGCATCAGGATGGCAGCAGTCATTTGGTGGCATCGACCATACCGAATTGCCGCGCTTACGATCCCGCGTTCGCGTACGAGCTCGTGGCGATTGTCGACGAAGGCATGCGCGAAATGGTCGAGCGCCAGCACGACGTCTTCTACTACATCACGGCGATGAACGAGAACTACGCGCAACCGTCGGTGCCCGGCGGCGATCTCGCGCTTGTGCGCGAGGGGATTCTGAAGGGCATGTATCCGCTCGCGACTGGATCGGACGGTTCGGCGCGGGTGCAATTGCTCGGCGCCGGCGCGATCCTCGGCGAAGTGATCGCGGCGCAGCGGATGTTGCATGAGGACTGGGAGATCGATGCGGCGGTGTGGAGCGTGACGAGTTTCACCGAGCTGCAACGCGATGGTATGGCATCCGAACGATTGGCGCGGCTTGGAGAGGATGTGCCTGCGCCTTACGTCACGACGGCGCTGGGATCGTCGCGCGGTCCGGTGATTGCGGCGACTGATTATGTGCGCGCCGTGCCTGAACTGATTCGTGCATACGTGCCGCGACGTTACGTGGCTCTGGGCACCGATGGTTTCGGTCGCAGCGACACACGTCAGGCGTTGCGCGAATTCTTCGAGGTGGATCGTGCGTCGATCGTCATTGCTGCGCTAAAGGCGCTTGCAGACGAAGGCGAAATCGATATGTCAGTGGTGCGCGCGGCTTCGCAGAAGTATGGGAAAGCGGGCAATGGGCAGGCTGCGCCCTGGCAACGGTAAGCGGCACGATCTAAACAACACTACTGGCTACCCGCTGCGCCGGCGCCGGGCTTCACGCTGCCGTCGGGTTGCGGGACTTCCACGGGCTTGACCTCGACGGGAGCGGTGCCGTTTTCCTTCAAGCCGAGTTTATCGGCGGTCTTGGGCGACACGTCGACGATCCGGTCCTTCACGTAAGGGCCGCGATCCCGGATTTCAACCACCTCGGTTTTGCCGTTTTCCAAATTCGTGACACGGGCCTTGGTGCCTAGCGGCAAGGTCTTGCTCGCGGCGACATTGGATTGGGGGTTCATCGGCGTACCATCAGCCATCTTTTTCGAGTAGAAATTTCGGCCGTAGTACGAAGCCGTTCCCTTTCGTGCCTTGCCGGTGCGATCGAGATTTTTATGATGGGCTCCCTTCGCGCTCGACTCGCGGGCAACACTCGATGCTGCTTCTGTCGCGTGAAGCGCGGTGCTCACGCAACACGACACGATCATGAGTAGAAGCGGTTGAAGCCTGTGTCTTCGCTGTGGTTTTGAACGGGCGGCACAAAAGTCGATCTTCAATTACCGCTCCCCTTTTGCCTGTCAAAAAGCATTGGACGTCCAATTCAGCGAAAATGGCGCCGAGATTCGGCGGACGCACGCGCTCTCGAAAGGTTCGCACGTCGATGCGGGGTGTATGTGCGGTGTCGTACATAATTGCGTCAATCAACAACGCGTCGCTCATCAGCGCAGAGGTTCGCGAAACGCTATCAAGACAAACGGACACGCAAGAATGGACAAACAAACCTTACAGGCTTACGACACCGACGCTGCCGGCTTCGCGAAGGAATGGCACGAGCAAGCGGCGCCTGTCGACATGTACGACTTGCTGCAACATCATTTCAAACCCGGACCGACCGTCGATATAGGTTGTGGTTCCGGCCGCGACGTTGCGTGGCTCGTGGCGAACGGTTACGACGCACACGGCTTCGATGCATCCGAAAGCCTGCTGCAACACGCACGTGCAACGCACCCGGAGATTCGCTTCAGTTTCGCCGCGCTCCCGGATCTCGCCGGCGTTGAAAGGGGCGTCTATGAGAACGTCCTGTGCGAGACGGTGATCATGCACCTGGATCCTGAAACGCTTCCCGACGCGGTACGCAGTCTGCTCGATCTGCTGCGTCCCGGCGGCACGCTTTACCTGAGCTGGCGAGTTACGCAACACGCATCGCAACGCGACAAAACCGGCCGCCTGTACGCCGCTTTCAATAAACAAGTGGTCCTCGATCAGCTCGGTGCGCAACATGCCATCCTGTCCGATACCGAGCAGACCAGCGTTTCGTCGGGCAAGACGGTGCATCGGCTGATTGTTCGCAACACGGCGGCCGCAGCGGCTATCGATGCCGGTCGAACAACGCGCGAAGGTTGACGGCAAGGCTCAGCAGTATCGCCAGGGCGCCGAGTGTTTCGAGTAGTGGAGACAACATCGCGTCGGATCTCCTGATGATTCTGGAAGACCTGCAGTAGAAGCAACCTGGACCAATTGCGAGCAGAGGATCAATCGATGCATTCTGCCGGGATTGCCAGCCACCACAATGTGGATGATGCGAACTGTGCCTTAGGGTATAACTAAGGCTGATCCACTCGAACAATCCTCTCGATGCGCTTTGACCTCATCGACTTACGCCTCTTTCTCTACGTGCTGGAAACCGGCAGCATCACACATGGCGCAGCGCAGGCGAACATGTCGCTGCCATCTGCAAGCGCGCGTCTGCGAGGCATGGAAGAGGCGTTGCGCATGCCGCTGCTCGAGCGTGGTCGGCGAGGCGTGGAGACCACCCCCGCCGGCGATACACTCGCGCACCACGCGCGACTCGTGCTTGCACAAATCGAACGCATGCAGGGTGAACTGGGCGAGCATTCCGAGGCCCGCAAGACCCGCATCCGGCTATGGGCGAACACTGCTGCAGTCACCGAATTCCTGCCGCGTCCGCTGGCCGAGTTTCTTCGCGATCACCCGAATGTTCATATCGATATGAAGGAGCGGCAAAGCGCTGAAACCGTCAAGGCGGTGCTCAACGGCTCGGCGGAAATCGGTATCGTGGCCGACGCCGTGGAGCACGGTTCGCTGCAGGCGTTTCCGTTCGCCACCGATAAACTCGTGCTGATCGTCGCGCGTGACCATGCATTGAGCGGCCAACGCAAGGTCGCGCTCAGGGACGTGGTCGGGGAAGATTTCATCGGCCTGAGCGCGGGCAGCGCGCTCTCGGAATATCTCGGCGAGCAGGCGTTGTTCGCGGGGCAGAATTTCTATTTCCGTGCGCGCATGCGGACCTTTGAAAACATCTGCTGCATGGTGGAGCATGGAGCCGGAATCGCGATCGTACCAGTCACTGCGGCGCGGCGTTATCGGGGAACATTGGGTGTGCGGATCGTGGAATTGACTGATCGTTGGGCGCCGCGCCAGCTTCTGATCGTCGTGCGCGATCTGGACGCCCTGCAACGGCCGGAAAGGGCGCTTGTCGATGGTCTGATTCAGCTTCAACAGGTCAAATCGAAATAACCCTTCGCCATGCATACGCCGTTGACCAGGATCTCCACATCATGCCTTCCGGCGTAATGCACGCGCGTGGTGAAGTCGCGGATGTTCTGCGTGCGTTCTATTGAAACGCGCTGGCGTGCGTCGAGCGTCAGTTCCTTGAGCTTGAAGACCTTCGCGGCTGTTGCGCCGGATTTCTTCACATAGTGCATGCGGTAGTCGATCACGAGGCGCTGGCTTTCATCGCTTTTCGATGCCAGTTCGAACGACAACGTGACCCGCTCACCAAGCGTTAGCGCAGCCGGCGAAACGATGAACTTGCTCAGCTTGACCTCGGGCGCGCCGCCCGCGCCGATCAACGCCAGCGCGCGGCCGTTACCGTCCTTGATCAGCGAGCGCAACGCACGTTTTGCGATCCACGCGGTATGCGCTTGATCGATGGGCCACGTCTTCAACCGGTCCAGGACCCATTCAGGATGCACCTTGGTGACATCGTTGAGATGGTTGGCGACGGACTTGCGCACATAGAGGCTCGGGTCCGCGCGCAGATTCTCCAGAATAGGGGCGGCGAGCGCCGGGTCGGCCATGATGGCGTCGAGCCGGAACGACCAGGGCAGGCGCGGGCGTGAACCCTCGCTTGCAAGCCGGCGCACGTGATCGCTTTCATCGCGCGACCAGACTTTCATGATGGCTAGCGCCCGCTTCAGGTCCTGGCGCAGGAACTCGCGGACGGCGAATTCGGACGAACCGAATCCCGTGAAGTACTTGAGCGCATCCATGGAAAGCTCGAAGTCGTCCCGGCCGTACTGCCCGACGTAATCGGGAAGAACCAGCGTCGAAAATCCTTGCTGCATGTTCGGTGCGAGCGCGCGAAGAATGCTTAGCGCTTCGCTGAAATCTTCCGGAAGCGTCGTGTGCAACGCATGCGTCATGCGGCGCAGGCGTTGCATCAGGCTTAGGCTTTCAAGGTCCGCGAGCGCGACCTTCAAAAAGCGGCGCGTATCGAATGAAGGATGGACCGCCTTGACCTCTCGTGCAGCCAGGCGAAAGCGGGCTTCGTTGAAAATTTCCTTGAGCGCGGGGTTTTCGGTGACCGTCATCGTTATCGTTTTTGGGGGTAGAGACTGCAAAGCATAGCCGCAACGCCTGTCAGATTGTTTCAGGAGGCGCGAACCGTGCCTCAAGTATCGCTGTGATTAGCCGTTAATACCGGCGTCACCCTACGCACGTTCTATCTCGCCTTCGACCACTCGACGCTTATTCCAGCGAACGTGTTTCGCTTTCCACGCTTCATCGGGACGCATCGCGCTGCCTTCGCCGCAGCGAATCGCGTTCAATCGGCTGCGTTTCACCGGGTTCATCGACAGGAAGGCCGGGATGCACGCGGACAACATCGAATATCTCGTTTTAATGAGTCGTCAACATGCTTAAAAAAATAAGTGTCTCATCCGGCCTGCTGTTCGTGCTCGCCGTGTTTTGCCTGTTCCAGGTCCTGACCGAAGGCCTCGGCTTCTGGTCCCTGACCTCCACGCATGCCGACGTCAGCAACCTCTCGGACATTGCACTCAGGCAGGCCAACGCCGTCAACGAAACCACGCAACGCCTGATGGACGCCCGCATCAACCTGTCGCGCGCCGGCACGCGCATGGTCCGTGGCGGCACGGAACCTGTTGAGATCGTCCAGCACGCGCGCGAACAACTCACGCTCGCCGACAAATCGTTCAGCGCGTTCCTGAACGCACCCAAGACCGGCGATGAAAACCAGGCGCGCGCCGTCGCATTGCAGGAAAAATTCAAGGCTTATCACGGCGCGCTGAGCGAACTGGCGCAATTCCTCGATGGCAACAACATCCAGGCGTTCCTCGATCAGCCTACGCAAGGTTTTCAGGACCGTTATCTCGCCGAACAACGAACCTTCGCGAATTTCAGCGATGCCGCCAGCCAGTCGTATCTCGATTCCATCGATGCACGCCTGAACCTCTTTCGCGGCGTCGGACTGGCGATTTTCGTGGCGCTGGTCGCGGGCGTCGTGCTGGTTCACATCGCGTTGCGCCGGGGTGTGATCGCACCGCTCGAACAAGCGGGGCGTCACTTCGAACAGATTGCAGAGGGCAAGCTCGACGAGCGCATCGCCGATCGCGGCAGCAACGAGATCGGCCGTCTCTTCGCGAGTCTCTCCGCGATGCAGGCAAGCGTTGCGCATACTGTCAGGACGGTGCGCGAATCGTCCGATTCCATCAACCTCGGCGCCGATGAAATCGCCACCGGCAACGCCGACCTTTCGGCACGCACGGAGAACCAGGCGGCATCGCTTGAAGAAACAGCGTCGAGCATGGAAGAGCTGACCGCCACGGTGCGCCAGAACGCCGATCATGCCCGCGATGCCAACAGTCTCGCTGGCGACGCGTTGACCGCGACCTCACGAGGCACGGGCGTGGTCGATCAGGTGGTAGAGAAGATGAGCAGCATTGCGAAGAGTTCGGACAAGATCGCGGAGATCATTTCGGTCATCGACGGCATTGCGTTCCAGACCAACATTCTCGCGCTGAACGCGGCGGTCGAAGCGGCCCGTGCGGGTGAGCAGGGCCGCGGATTTGCTGTGGTCGCAAGTGAAGTGCGTGGTCTCGCGCAACGCAGCGCGCAATCGGCGAAGGAGATCAAGGCGCTGATCGGCGAATCGGTTTCGCAAGTGAACGACGGCTCCGCGCTCGCTGAACGCGCCGGCGAGGCGATGCGTGAAGTATCGACATCCATATCCCGCCTCACGCAAATGATGGCCGAGATCAGCGCGTCATCGCTTGAACAAAGCACGGGTATCGAGCAAGTGAATCAGGCGGTCGTCCAGATGGATGAAATGACGCAGCAGAACGCCGCGCTGGTGGAGCAGGCGGCCGCTGCCGCGACGTCGCTGCATGAGCAAACGCGTCATCTGAAAGCGGCGGTCGCGGTGTTCAGGATCGCTTGAGGCGCGCCTGAATCAGTCAGCTATTGGCCGGTCGTTTCGGCGGCGGTTCGCGCGAAGGAACCTTTGAACGTTTTCCAGCCGAGCGTCCAGCCCATGCGCGCAATCATCAAGCCGATCAGCGCGGCGGCGACGCGGTCCGACATCGGCACGCCGGCCATGCTGCCCAGGATCCCAAGCACGGCAACACACGCCGATATCGCATCCGAGCGCGCATGCCACGCGCTCGCAACGAGAACGCTTGAGCGGGTGCGTTTGGCCACGCCCATGATGTAGCGAAACAGCGCCTCCTTGGCGACGATCACGAACACCGCGACCACGAGTGCGGCTGCATGAACGGAGGCGCCGTTGCCAGCGTCGTTCATGTGGCTGAGACTCGTCCAGAGCGTTTGCATTCCGGTTGCAATCAGCAGGATCGCTATGAGAAGGGACCCCGCGGTTTCATATCGATCGGACTGGTTGAATGCGTAACCTGCCCGGCGATGCGCTGCCGCTGCGCTCAGGCGCAACACGATCAGCACCATGCCGTCGGCGCCGAGATCGGCCAGGGTATGAACGCCGTCGGCGAGCAGTCCATCCGAAAAAGCCATCCATCCAATGACGATCTGCACCGTCATCAGCACCGCATTCAAAAGGACACTCGCTTGGGCTGCTCTGAAGGCAGAGACAGTGTCATGCTTTTCGCGGCCGTACTCGGACGTCGACGACATCGTGGGGACTGTTTTTTGTGGTGGTACAGCACCGTAACCGCGTCGCGTGGCGAAGATATGACACGGAGGCGTTGAACGGAAGCAGTCGGGCAGAAACGAGTGGACAACAAAAAACCCCGCGAGCCAAAAGCATCACGGGGTTTCTCGATGTTTCCTTACTGCCTGAATCTTTGGTGCCCAAGAGAGGACTCGAACCTCCACACCTTGCGGCGCATGGACCTGAACCATGTGCGTCTACCAATTCCGCCACCTGGGCCAAGCGGTACAGCGAAGACCGGTATTGTAGCCAACCGTCCCGCGCTGTCAATGGGCGAGTGAGAAATAGCCGGTTGCCAGCTGTTCAAGACCTTAAACGATACCCACCGGCACGCGGCGCGCAAGCGCGCACATCAGCTCGTACCCAATGGTCCCCGCGCTGCTCGCGACATCGTCTATGCGGATCTGGCCGCCCCACAATTCCACGCGCGAACCCACGCGTGCGGCGGGAACGGGCGTGAGGTCGACGGTCAGCATATCCATCGATATCCGTCCAACCAGGCGCGTCTTCACGCCGTCCACCGCGACCGGCGTGCCGGTTGGCGCGTGCCGTGGATATCCGTCGGCATAACCGCACGCGACCACGCCGATGCGCATCGCGTGCGGCGCCGTGAAGGTGCGCCCGTATCCGACGGTTTCGCCCTCGCGCAGTGTCTGGACGCCGATCAATTCGCTGCGCAGGGTCATGGACGCCTGAAGCGGCACATCGGCGATATGTTCGGCCATACCCGTCGGCGACGCGCCATACAACACGATTCCCGGGCGGACCCAGTCCCGATGCGTGCGCGGATGCCAGAGCACCGATGCCGAGTTCGCGAGGCTGCGTTGTCCCGGCATGCCGGCGGTGGTGGCATCGAAGCGGTCCATCTGCCAGTCCACTTCGCCTTCGTCAGCGTTGGCGAAGTGGTTCATCAGCGTGATCTCTCCAATATTCACGCATTCGCGCGCGCGGTCCCACGCGGCGCGATAGACGTCCGGCGCAAAACCCAGGCGGTTCATGCCAGAGTTCATCTTGAGATAGATATCTATGGGACGCGTTGCTTTGCAGCTCGCTAGCAGTGCGAGTTGTTCATCGCAATGGACGGCGGTGGTTAGGCGGTATCGATCGGCAATCTGCACGTCTTCTGTCGTGAATATGCCTTCGAGCAAGAGAATCGGTTTGGTCCAGCCGAGTTCGCGCACGCGGACTGCTTCGTTCAGGTCGAGCAGACCGATGCCGTCCGCCGCGTCCAGCCCCGCATAAATCCGTTCGATGCCGTGACCATAGGCGTCCGCCTTCACGATGCCCCAGATGCGCGCCCCGGCAACTTTCTGTCTGGCGACTTCGAGATTGTGCCTGACGGCGTTTGGGTGGATTTCGGCGAAGATCGGGCGTGGCATGGCAGAGGAGTATGTGGGGAGTAGAAACCGTCAGGGGCGGATCGCGTTCTGTCCGAAGGCAAGCCAGGCGGGACCGGAAGCGCCGGATCGTAGGGATTGCCACTATCGTAACGACGCGCGCGCAGTTTTTGTTTTTGTATTAATGCGCTTGCGCAGGTGTATCGACTGACATTCGAGCTGTCGTTATGGCTGGGGCTTGGAGCCGGAAACGAAAAAGCCTTCCGGTTAAGGAAGGCTTTTTGTAAAACAAGGCTGCTTTTGCGGAGCAGAAACTACGTGCATCAACTTCTACTACGAACCGCGAAGCCTTGCTTCAGCTTTTTGGTGCCCAAGAGAGGACTCGAACCTCCACACCTTGCGGCGCATGGACCTGAACCATGTGCGTCTACCAATTCCGCCACCTGGGCAGTGTGCGTATGCAGCAAAGAACGTAATTATAGCCGGGCTTGTCGCCCTGTCAAGCATTTTGAGACCCAAAGTGAAACGGGGCCGCGAGCCATTGTCCATATGGCTTAAGCGCCGATATGGCCTCGTTTGCGGGTGTTAGAATGATTCGCAGACTATTCGTGAACGAACCGGAACAACGTTAAGCGCAACGTCCCGGCAACGCGCCGGCCCACCGCTTTCAGGACGGCGGGTAAAGTCAGGACGGGAAGCCCGGAGCGCGTTACCCGTGCGTTGCCCGATTAACCGCGACATTCAGTTAGACGAGAAGAGATCATCGATAAGCCCTTGAACAAATATCCGTATCCGATTCCGAGCCGCGAAGAAATTCTCGGCGTGTTGCGCACGAGCGAAGCCCCGCTTGCTGCGAACGACATCGCTGAAGCTCTGTCGATCAAGCGCCAGGAGCGCGAAGGATTTTTCAAGCGATTGGGAGCCATGGAGCGCGACGGCCAGGTCCGTCTCGACAAACGCGGCTACTACCAGCTCACGCATCCCTCGAATTTCGTGGCGGGCCGGGTCCAGGGCCATCGCGACGGTTTCGGTTTCCTGATTCGCGACGACGGCCAGGACGACCTGTTTTTGCCCAACGGCGAAATGCAGAAAGTCATGCACAACGACCGCGTGCTCGCGCGGATCGTCGGCTATGACCGCCGCGGACGTCCGGAAGGCCATATTGTCGAAGTCACGGATCGCGCGAATAAACGCATTATCGGCAGGCTGATCAGCGAAAACGGCGCGCTGATTCTCGTTCCCGAAGACAAGCGTATCGGTCACGACATCCTGATCACGCAGAACCCGAAGAAGGCGAAAGTGGGGCAGGTGGTATCGGTGGATCTCACCGATTTTCCGAGCCGTCACTCGCAGCCGCTCGGGCGTGTGGTCGAAGTGATCGGCGATATCGACGACCCGGGCATGGAAATCGAGATCGCGGTGCGCAAATACGGCGTGCCGCACGAGTTCAGCGATCGCGCGCTCGAGCAAGCCTCGAAGCTGCCCGACGAAGTGCGTCCGGCTGACATCCGGCATCGCGTGGATTTGCGCGATGTGCCGCTCGTGACCATCGACGGTGAAGACGCACGCGACTTCGACGACGCCGTGTATTGCGAACCCATGAATGTCGGTCGGGGTACGGGCTTTCGCTTGCTGGTCGCGATTGCCGACGTCTCGCATTACGTGCGCCCGAATGAAGCGCTGGACGTGGACGCGCTCGATCGCAGCACGTCGGTGTATTTCCCGCGCCGCGTGATTCCAATGTTGCCGGAGAAGCTGTCGAACGGCTTGTGTTCGCTGAATCCGCAGGTTGATCGTTGCGTGCTGGTCTGCGACATGGTGATCACCGCGCGTGGCGAGATCAAGGCGTACCAGTTCTACCCGGCTGTGATGCATTCGGCGGCGCGGTTGACGTACACGGAAGTTGCATCTGTCCTGACCAATACGAAGGGACCCGAAGCTGCGAAGCGCGCTGATCTTCTGCCGCAACTGCAGAATCTCTATGGCGTGTACAAGTCGCTGCACGCGGCGCGTCAGAAGCGCGGCGCGATCGACTTCGATACCACCGAGACCTACATCGTATGTAACGCGCAGGGCAAGATCGAGCAGATCGTGCCGCGTCACCGGAACGACGCGCACAGGCTGATCGAGGAGTGCATGCTGGCCGCGAACGTCTGCGCCGCGGACTTCCTGAAGCGCAACAAGCACCCGGGGTTGTATCGCGTGCATGCCGGGCCTACGCCGGAAAAGCTCGAGAATCTGCGTGCGTTCCTGCGTGGCGTGGGGCTGGCGTTGGGCGGTGGCGAGAAGCCGCACGCAAGCGATTACGCCGCGCTCATGGCGATGGTTCGTGACCGGCCGGATGCGCAAATGCTGCAAAGCATGGTGCTGCGTTCCATGCAGCAAGCCGTGTACAGCCCTGACAACATCGGCCACTTTGGACTCGCGTACGAAGCGTATGCTCACTTCACGAGCCCGATTCGCCGATATCCGGATTTGCTCACGCATCGCGCGATCTACGCCATCCTGCAAGGCAAGAAGTACCAGCCTGAAGTCGGTCACGACGTCACGCTCAGCACCGGCTTGACGAAAGCCGCACGCGCCATGCAGAAGTCCGACGACGAGTCGCGCAGCCGTCAGCGCAACAACGTCGCGATCTGGGAAGAACTCGGACTGCATTGTTCGTCGAATGAACGGCGTGCCGACGAGGCCTCGCGCGACGTGGAAGCCTGGCTCAAGTGCTATTTCATGCGCGACAAGCTCGGCGAAGAGTACGGCGGCATGGTCAACGGCGTGACGACGTTCGGCATTTTCGTGCAACTGGATTCGTTGTTCATCGAAGGGCTGGTGCATATCACCGAGCTCGGTGCGGACTACTTCCAGTACGACGAGATCAAGAACGAGTTGCGCGGCGAACGCACGGGCATCCGCTACCGCATGTCGGATCGTGTGCGCGTGCAGGTGAGCCGCGTGGATCTGGATTCGCGCAAGATCGACTTCCGTCTCGTCCGCGATACACCCGTCAAGCCGCCCGGCCGTTCATCGGCACCGGCTGCGGCGGTTGAGCACGCGGGCGTCAACGGTGCCGGTCCGCGTGTCCGTTCGTTGCCGGCCGACGAAGGCAGCAGCGTGAACGGGCGCCGGCGTGATCGCGGCGGCAAGAAGGCCGCGGCGCAAGCGGCAGGCAAGGCGGCAGCCGCCGCGTTGCCGCCGACCATCGCGAAAGATCTGGCGGTGGCGAAAAAGCGCGGCGCTGTCACTAAGCCGGCGGCGAAAAGTCACCCGCCGCGCAAGAAGCGCTAAAAGAAGTACTGAGGCGGCGCGGCTTTTCATCGAGTAATGAGGATGCCGCACGCCTCGGTTTGAAATGCGCGGCCCGATGCACGATGCATCCGGGCCGCGTTTCCATTTTGTTTTGTTTGAATACGGTCTGGTCCAGTCATGTCACGTCTCAAAGTTTTGTATGGTTTTCACGCGGTGACCGCACGGGTTCGCGCGGATGCATCGACGATCGAAGAAATTCTCTACGATCCGACCCGCAAGGACCGGCGCATGACGGATTTCCTGCGCACCGCGAAAGAAGCGGGCATTCGCCTGATCGCCGCCGACGAAGCGCGCCTCTGGGGCCTGTCTGGCAATGTCGGTCATCAGGGTGTGGTCGCACGCGCGTCCGACATGCCGCTTGCGCAAAACCTGGCGGAGCTGCTCGATGGCGTGAGCGGCACCCCCTTGCTGCTCGTGCTCGATGGCGTGACCGATCCGCATAACCTCGGCGCATGCCTGCGTGTCGCCGATGCGGCCGGCGCCCATGCCGTGATCGCTCCGCGCGATCGTTCAGCGGGATTGAACGCAACGGCCGCGAAGGTCGCGAGCGGCGCGGCCGAAACCGTGCCGTACATCACGGTGACGAATCTGGCGCGCGCGTTGCGCGAGTTGAAAGATGCCGGCGTGTGGGTGATCGGCACGTCGGGCGATGCGACGGCGAGCGTCTACGAGACGAAGCTCGATGGACCCGTTGCGATCGTGGTCGGCGCCGAAGGCGAGGGCATGCGCCGCCTGACCGGCGAGACCTGCGACGAAATCATGAAGATCCCGATGGCCGGCAGTGTCGAGAGTCTGAATGTATCGGTGGCGAGCGGGATTTGCCTGTTCGAAGCGGTGCGTCAGCGGTCGGTGAAGAAGTAAGCGCACGTGAAGCGGTTCATTTCTGCGATTGCGGGCGGCGTGTTATGTGTGCTGCTCGGAGCCTGTTCCACCACCCAGGTCGATCGCGGCGCGTACATTGCCGACACGCGCTATCACGCGCCGAGCGTCGATTCACGCGTGCGTTTCCTCGTGATGCACTACACGCAAAGCGGTGAAGCGCGATCGCTCGCGGTGCTCACCGGTGACGATGTCAGCGTCCATTACGTGGTGCCGGATGCGCCGCGTATCGAGAATGGCGAGCCGGTGGTGTACCAGCTCGTGCCGGAAACCGAGCGCGCGTGGCACGCGGGCAAAAGCGAATGGCAGGGCACGACGGAACTGAATGCGGCATCGATAGGCATTGAAAACGTGAACGTCGGTCCCATCGATACCCGCCAAGGCCGCACCTGGGCGCCATACCCGCCGGCTCAGGTCGACGCGATCGTGAAGCTCGCGCAGGACATCGTCACGCGCTACAAGATTCCGCCCACGCGCGTGGTGGGCCACAGCGATATCGCGCCGCAACGCAAGATCGATCCGGGGCCTGCGTTCCCGTGGCGCACACTCTACGACAACGGCATAGGTGCCTGGCCCGACGACGCAACCGTCGCGCAGCATCTCGCGGGCCGCGATCCGAAGTCTTTGGTCGACGTGGCTGCGTTGCAGCAAAAACTTCATCGATACGGCTACGAAGTCGCAACCGACGGCGTGCTCGACGACAAGACGCGCAAGGTCATCGCTGCGTTCCAGATGCACTTTCGTGCTACCGATTACGCCGGCAATCCGGACGCGCAAACCGACGCCATCGCTTCAGCCTTGCTCGACAAGTACCTTCCCTAAAGGCTTATCCCGCCCATGTCAGAACTTTTCCTTCCCTTTCGTTCGGTGCACATGACGTGCGCCGCGCTTAGCATCCTCGGATTTTTTATCCGCTGGATCTGGATGCTGCGCGACTCGCCGATGCTGCAAAAACGCGCCGTGAAAGTGGTACCGCATATCGTCGATACGCTGTTGCTGCTCAGCGCCATCGTGCTTGTCGGCATCATCGGTTTCGGGCCGAACGCCGCGTGGCTTTCGGCGAAGATTGCAGGATTGATCGTGTATATCGTGCTCGGGACGTTTGCCCTGAAACGCGGCCGCACAAAAGGCGCGCGTGCGGTGTTCGGCGTGCTCGCTATCCTCGTGTTCGCGTTTATTGCGTCGGTCGCGCGCACGCACAATCCGCTCGGCTTCTTGATGCACGTCTGAGCGTCTAGAATTCAGGTTTACCTCTTCCAAGCTGTCACCCTTGCCATGACCCAAGATGAACTGAAGCAACTGGTCGCTGCCGAAGCGGCCGCCTACGTCCACGCCAACGTACCTGAAGGCGCGGTGATCGGCGTCGGCACGGGCACGACGGCGAATTGTTTTATCGATGCCATCGCGAGCACGAAGTCGCGGTATCGCGGGGCGGTATCGAGTTCGCTTGCAACCACCGCGCGGCTCGAAGCGCACGGGTTCCAGGTGCTCGAACTCAACGAAATCGAGTCATTGCCTGTGTACGTGGACGGCGCCGATGAAATCGATGCACACGGCGCCATGATCAAAGGCGGCGGCGGGGCGCTGACGCGCGAGAAGATCGTGGCGTCGGTTGCGGACGTGTTTGTGTGTATTGCCGATGGCAGCAAGCGCGTCGACGTGCTCGGCAACTTTGCGTTGCCAATCGAAGTCGTGCCAATGGCGCGTACCGCAATCGGGCGTCGCGTGATTGCCTTAGGCGGCGTGCCGGTGCTGCGCGTGAACACGGACGGCTCGCCCTTCATCACGGATAACGGCAACGAGATCATCGACGTGAAGGCGCTCAAGATCACCGACCCGATCGCGCTCGAGGCGACGGTCAACGGCTGGGCGGGCGTGGTGACCGTGGGTCTTTTCGCGGCGCGCGGTGCGAATGTTTGTCTTTTGGGAACGGCGGGCGGTGTCGAGCGGATCGATTACATCGCTCGATGATGCTTGCTTGAATATAAAAACGCAGGATGCGCACGGGTCAGGCGCGCGGTCAGCCTTTCACGGCTGCCGCGCGTTTTTTTATTCCCGCCAACGCTCAATGATCTGTTTCGCTAAACTACATTCATAGTCAGATCAATCCGATGCGTGGCACAAGGGCGATCATTCAAACTAGGTACGTCGCTGGAGCCAGTGCTTCAAGCCCGTCAATCAGAGTGACCGCGAACGTTTCGTCCGCATTGACAGCCTCAACAGGTTGAATCTCATCTCTCGCTGGGCGCGGCATCAAAGTCTTAACAATTACGGGAATGAAGCGATGCACAACAATCTTCGCAAGACACTCGACGCGTCCTATATCCGCCTGAGAAGCATGGAACCGTCGCCTACGGCGTTCGCCGGCAACTACGCGTTATGCCTCGGCGTGATCATGGGTGGACAAACCTGCAGGGGAATGACAATGAAAGAAGCGGAGAGCGAACGCGCTTACCTTGCGATGCTCGCCGCGATGTATGAGATCAAGCTGGGCGTGCCCGGCAACTTCAGTACTCGGTAACGCACTTATCGACTGATCATGGAAATGGCCCGGCATTGATTCATGCCGGGCCATTTTTTTGATTCCATTTTTAACTATCTGGTTAATCCGGCTTCGCTGGCCGGCGCATTTTCGATGACGTTCGTCGATTCCGGCGCATCGTTCCTGCTTGCGAGCGTTGCGATATCGAACAGCACGCGCGTCATTTGCTGCAAATATCGATCGATGGAAAAGTGCTGGCCCGCATCCGCGTGACCTTGAGCGGCAATACGCTTCGCCATTTCAGGCTCGCGCTGCAAGGTGCTGATGGCAACGGCAAGCTTCGATGCATCGCCGGGTTCTATGATCATGCCGTTCTCGCCGTGCCTCACGATCTCCGGCACCGCGCCACCGTTCGACGCTATCACGGGTTTGCCTGCAGCCATTGCTTCGATGATGACAAGACCAAAGGGCTCGGGTTGTGTCGATGCATGAACGATCACGTCCATGGCTTTCATCCACGATGCAACGTCGTGCTGGAAGCCGGCGAAGTGCACGCGGTCAGTGATGCCAAGCGCCTCGGCTTGTGTTCGAAGACCTTGCGCATAGGCGGTCTCGCCGAAAAGCGCATCGCCGACGAGAACCAGATGCGCGTCTGGCACGCGGGCGATTGCATCGATGGCAACATGCTGACCTTTCCATTGCGTGAAGCGGCCAAACAGTCCGACGAGAAATGCATCGCGGGGAAGTCCGAGCGCGGTACGGCGTTGTTCGATGACCGCGCTCGCCTGACTCGCATCGTCGCCAAAGCGTGTCATGTCCACGCCGTTATGTACGACGGGTACGGCGCTGCGCGGCAAGCCGGTGAGTTTGATCAGCGCGTCTGCGGAAGCGCGTGAATTTGCAACGACATGATCGACGCCGACTTTCACGGCCCATTTGATCAGCGTTAAATGCAAGCGGCCGAAATGTTCACGCGAAACGATGTCATGCACATGCCAGACCGTCGGCTTGCCATGCAACGCGCGGCTGAAGGCGCCAAGGATCAGCGCCTTCTGCGTGTTGAGGAACACCATGTCGAATGGTTTTGCGCGCTCGGCAATCATGCGTACCTGACGCAAGATGCCGGGCAGGGCGGCAAGCGTGCCGAACTTCATGCGCTCTTTCTTGATGCCCTGAATGCGCGCGTCCGACTCAACCGATACTGTCACACCTTCAGCACGAAGCCGGTCGCGGAACGGACCATCGGAGAGCAGCAGCACTTCGCTTCGCGGGGTGCATCGAACAGCGAGAGGCAGCAGGCAGATTTCAGCGCCACCGAGCTGACCGCTCTGATCGATGAAAAGAATTTTCGGTTCACCCTGGACTTGCGAAGGCGTGTCTGCACGCATATGGCTCGTGTCACGTGCGCCGGCCGCGGGCGCCAGGCCCTGATCACGCAGCAGCGTGTTGGCTGGAATCGATAAGCTGGCTGCGGATTTTGTGGGCATCGATGACAGGTATGAGCATTGAGCAAACCCGAGGCCGATTAACCCGGCGGCCATGGGTAAATGAAGAGCATTAAGACGACATGAACACAGGACCCATTATTCGCATTGCGATGCTTCTGGTGTGTGGGCGTGCGCACGAAACCATAAAAGGACTCTCTTTAAACTCGCTTCATCGGCAGCAATAGGCTGCGGCACACGGGTTTCATCATGAAAGTGGCTATTGTTCACGACTGGCTGGTGGTGTCGGGCGGCGCGGAGAAGGTGCTTGAGCAGATGATTGCGTGCTTTCCGCAGGCGGATATCTTCAGCCTCGTGGACTTTCTCGAAGACCGTTCGATTGTTCATAACAAGCCCGTCAAGACGTCCTTTATCCAGCGGCTTCCATATGCGGAAAAGAAATATCGCGGGTATTTGCCGTTAATGCCGCTCGCTATCGAACAGTTTGATTTGTCGAGCTACGATCTCATTCTTTCGAGCTCACATGCCGTGGCCAAGGGCGTGCTGGTTGGTCCTGATCAGACGCATGTGAGTTATGTGCACTCGCCGATCCGCTACGCGTGGGACCTGCAGCATCAATACTTGCGTGAAGCGCGCCTCGAGCGCGGTCCGCGGTCATGGGTCGCGCGCATGTTGCTGCATTACTTGCGCAATTGGGACGCGCGCTCGGCTAACGGCGTTGACAGGATCATTGCCAATTCGCAGTTCGTTGCGCGCCGGATCATGAAGAGTTACAGGCGTGAGTCGGCGGTCATTGCGCCGCCGGTCGACGTGCAGGCTTTCGAGGTTGGCAGCGAGAAGGGCGATTTCTATTTGACCGCTTCGCGCATGGTGCCTTACAAGCGCATCGATATGATCGTTGAAGCGTTTGCGTCGATGCCGGATCGCAAGCTCGTGGTGATTGGCGACGGTCCGCAGATGGATCTGGTGCGCGCAAAGGCAACGCCCAACGTGAGTGTTCTTGGCTATCAGACGTTTGATGTTCTGAAGGATCATATGCAGCGCGCCAAGGCATTTGTCTACGCGGCTGAGGAAGACTTTGGCATTGCAATTGTGGAAGCGCAGGCATGCGGCACGCCGGTGATTGCGTTTGGCAAGGGTGGGGCGTTGGAGTCGGTCGTGCCGCTTGGCATGCCGGGGGCGACTGGCATTCATTTTCCTCAGCAGACGGCTGCGTCGCTGTGCGATGCGGTCGAGCGATTTGAGGATTCGCCGCATGCGTTTTCGGCGCAGGCATGCCGGAAGAATGCTGAGCGTTTCAGTGCTGCGGACTTTCGTCGCAAGTTCATTGTCGAGGTGTTGAATACGATGGCGAAGGCGAATCCTGGCGCCGACAGGGATGTATCGGCGATGGCCGCGCGGGCGTTTGTTAAGGCTGCTTAGGGGTGCGTATGGGCCAAACTTAGGCCTTTAATCTCGGATAAGGTAGGTAGCACCGTTGCCTGCGCTTGAACAGCGTGGGCTTTTTTTCGTTTGGAGGTTTGGGTTGGTGTTTGGGTTGGTGCTGGGTCGATGCCGGGTTGTTGCTTTTCAGGTCTTCGCGCGTTCCGTCCTGGCTGATCTTTTTCGCACTATTAGCCACTGTGTGCGTGGCGGGACTTCGTTTCTTTGTCCTGCGGCTGTTTAGACCGGAGACATGGTTGACACTTGTACGGGGACATAGCTGACACATTTCATAGTGAAATCAGGGGCTGGTTCAGGTCAAGTTCCATCACCCGATGTTGATAAAAATTAAAATCGAACACCCCGTCTTTTTCGGCATTGGGTCGCGCAGCAAGGCTCAGTTTCTCCAGTGACCTCGAGACCTTGAGTTCGTGTCCCCGGAATGTAAAGTGGCCACGCCAGTCGACTTTTACGATCTCGTCGTCGGGACCGTATTCCGGCTCAGGAATCGTGCTGGGCCAAACGCGCGTACTTGGCCGATAGCGCTTGACCGGCGTGCTCAAGCCGATGCCCTCATGCGGGCGCCGGTTGTTGTAAAGCTCGCGCTAGCGCTCGAACTCCGTTTGCGCCTCGCGATGCGTCATAAAGGTCCGCCCCGCCAGTACTTCGGCCTTCAGCGAGCGATGAAACCGATCATCTGGCCGAACTGGCGCGATGCGCCCCACGGCGCGCCGTTATCGGTGTTGATCTGGCGCGGCAGCCCGTAGGTGGCGAACGCCCGTTCCAGATGCGCTTGCACGGTGGCTGTCGTCTCGAACGCGCACGCTTGGAGCACCACGTTGAAGCGTGAATGGTCATCGAGCACGGTCAGCGGATGGCACCGGCCTTCGCCCACGGTAGCAAAGTGGCCCTTGAAATCCATCTGCCACAGCTCGTTGGGCTGCTCGCGCTCGAAGCGCTGCCAGGCGGTGGAATCGGCCGATGCTTGCGACGTAATCCTATCGTGGCGATGCAGGATCCCGGCAATCGTGCTGGTGGCCGGCGGCGGCACCGGCGTCTGATCGCGCAGGAGCCGGGCGATCTTGCGCGCCCCAGGCGGGGTTGCGCGTGCGCACGCCGAGCACGGGCTGCTCGAGCGCGGGCGGGGTGATCGATGGCGAGTCCAACGGCCGGCGGGACTGATCGGCCAGTCCGGCGATGCCGTCTTTTTTATATCGATTAAGCCATTTGTAGCCGGTCTGGCGGCTCACACCAAAGCGTCGGCACAAATCGGCAAAGGGGCACGCTTTGATGCAAAGCGAGTCCGACGAACTCCTGGCGCAGTTTCATGGTGTCTCGTGGGTTCCACGGCATGGTCGGATTCGAGGCAGTTGGACTGCTCGAAAGTGTTAACCATCTCTCCGCACACCTGTCAGCTATGTCTCCGGTCTAAACAGCCGTTGGACAAAGAAATGAAGTCCCGCCACGGACAGTGGCTAATAGTGCTAAAGAAGACAGCTAAGACAAACCGCGCGAAGACCTAAGCAGCAACACGGCACCAACCTCAACCTCAGGCGCCAGCACCACCCCAACCCCACTCGCCAGCACCCCCCAAAACCAAATGCCCGCTTCCGCGGGCACCCTTGGCTACTAGCAGCCTTCTGGCTATCTCATGACCTAATGAAAAAACACTCCCCCACCTGCGTTCAATGCTTCACATCAACAGCGGCCGGATCGCTCGAATACGTATAAGCGTAGGCATAGTCATAAGTCCCCTTACGACCACCGCTCTTAGCCGGCATCGCATTCAACACACCACCCACAACCCTGGCGCGAGCGCGCTTGAGCTTCTTCAGCGCATCCGCAATATTCTTTTCCGAATGGGCACCAGAACGCATCACCAACACCGTCGATCCAGCAAGGCTCGCGATCACGGCAGCATCCGGCACAGCCAGCAACGGCGGCGTATCGACAATCACCAGATCGAACTGTTTCTCAAAAGCCTGCAGCAACGTAGCGAACCGGCTCGACGTCAAAATCTCCGACGGATTCGGCGGATGTGCACCCGAACCAATGAAGTGCAGTCCATTCACACCGGTCTCACGTGCAGCCATCTCGAAGTCGGTCTGTCCCGTAAGCAGCTCGGTAAGACCACCATTCGATGACTTCCCCATATAGTGAGCAAGACGGCCACGGCGCAGATCGGCATCGATCAGCAACACGCGCTTGCCTGACTCGGCGAGCAACGCCGCAAGGTTGGCCGCAAGGAAGCTCTTGCCGTCCGACGGCGCCGGGCTCGTGATCGCGATCACGCGGTTGGGTGCATCGACCAGTGCGAATTGCAGCGTGGCGCGAAGTCCGCGAAGACCTTCAATGGATGTATCGAAGGGATGCGTGGTCGAGAGCAACGGTTGCTTGCCAGTGTTGGCCGCCGGCAGCACCGTAGCGTTCTGAAGCGCCATGGCCACAGGGGTCTTGGTGGAAAGCCCGAGCGTGGTACCCATCGAATCGCCTACAGACTGCGTGCCCAGACGCTTCATGCCACCCTTGGCCGACGACGACGGCAATGCCATCGGACGATCGAGGCGCACACGATCCAGCCTGGCTTGTTCTGCGCTAAAGGGAATCGCGCCGAAAATCGGCAGGTTGAAGCGGCGCTCGACGAGTTCCGGATCATCCACACCGGCGAAGAACGAACGGCGCACGAAGGCGAACACAACACCGGCAATCACGCCAAGCAGACCGCCCGCGGCAATGATCAGCGCAGCCTTGGGCTTCACGGGTTGCGAAGGCACGAGCGCCATATCGACGATATGCACGTTGCCGACCGTTCCCGCACGGCTGATCGAAAGCTCCTGCGTCTTGTTCAGCAGCGCGACGTAGATCTCCGAGTTGACCTTGGCTTCGCGTTGCAGCGATACCGCCTGACGCTCCGAACCCGGCAGCGTCTTGAACTGGTTATCGAAGCGCGATTTCTCGACGTTGAGCGCGGCAAGTTGCGCGTCGACTGCACGGACCTCGTCGGCGCCATCAGTGAAGCGTTGCAGCAACTGAACGCGTTGCATACGCAGCGCAGCGATCTGGCGTTCGTAATCGAGGCCACCCGACAAATACGTCTGCGCTTCCTGCGTCGGCTGGAACGAGCCGGCCGCCGTCTGATACTGCGCCAGTGCGGTCTCGCTTGCATGCAACTCGTCACGCACTCGCGGCAGCTCGTTGTTCAGGAAGGTGAGCATGCGGTTCGCTTCTTCCTGCGCACGTTCCGTACGCTGCTTCAAGTATGAAGCGGCAAGCGCGTTTGCGACCTGGGTGATATAGAGGGGTTGCGAGCCGCTGTACGAGATCTGAATGATGCCCGTGTCCTTGCCTTTCTCGGCCACCTGCATGCCGGATCCGAACGCTTGCACGGCTTCGAGCTGCGAGGCACGCGTCACGAAGAATTCGGTGCCAGGGCGAGCCACGAGCTGGCTTACGAGCAGCGTGATGCCATTACCCTTCGCCATGTTGCCGGCGAGACCCTGAAGCAGTTCGTGGTTTTGTGCATCGAGCAATGCGTAGCGGCCTTGACCCAGCGCACGCAACGTGAGTCGCTGGTCTTGCAGCATCGCAGGAACCGTGATGGAGTCCACCTTGAACTCTTCGCCGCCCCATGCGTAGGTGTCGAGTCCCAACACCGCAGGCAGCGGATGTCCCCTGCGTGCGAACAACGGCGTGATGCGCCCGATAAACGGCATCACGTTGGACTCGGTGCTGAAGTTCAGGTTGAACTGATCGACAACAGGTTCGATCACCGTGCGGCTCTTGATGATCTCGATCTCGGAGTCCGCGTGCAACGATCCGCCGCTCGGCGTCAACGCTGCGGAAAGCGAACCCTGATTGTTGCTCGTCGAAGTGGTATTCGGCGTATCGACCTGCACGAGGGCATCGGCGGAATAGATCGGGGTCGACAGCTTTGCATACAGCACGGCGGCCAGCAAGATGCCAAGCGCAATGCCCAGCACCCACCAGATCTGGTCCGTGATCATCCGCACGAGGTCGCGCAAGACGAACTCTTCGTCCTTGGCTTGCGCGGGCGAATGCTCCAGCATTTCATAAGTACTCATGTCGCACTCCAGGCATGACACATGACGCGTTGTTAGCGGGTCGTTTGGATGGTGTAGAACAGCGTCTGGATCGTCGGCGAGATTTGCTCGAGCACGCGGTTGAAGCGGGCAGCGCTGGCAACTTGCACGTAGATCACGTCACGCGGATGCAACTCGAATTGTGTCATCAGCATCAGCGCATCGACTTGCGTCATGTCGAGCTTGTACACGCTGAGATCGAGCGGACGTGCGCCCGGCATTGCGCTGCCATTGGCCGGCGTCAATGCGGCGGTCTTGATCATGCCGCCCTTTGCCGATTGTTCCGGTGCGCGGATCACGTAGATCTGACGCGGGTCAGCCGAACGCGGGTCGATGCTGTTGGCGTTCGCAAGTGCATCGGCGAGTGTCAAGCGGCCGCGGTTCATCGGAATGGTTTGCGGCTTTGCGAGTTCGCCGAGCACAAACACACGGCTCTTGGTGCGATCCGGCACATCGATGATGTCGTCATCCTGCAGCAACACGTTCTGCTGGATATCGCCGCGATCGAGGAGGGCGGCGACATCGACTGCATAGCGCTTGCCGTCACGGGTGACGCCTACGTTCTGCAGATCGGCGTCGGCATTTGCACCGCCCGAGCGGTTGATCGCATCGATAACGGACAGCGGCACGTCGGTGATCGGCATGGATGAAGGTGTCTTCAGGTCGCCGGTGACTTGTACCTGCTTGCTGTAGAAGCCGGACACGCGTACGTCGAGCTGCGGATTGCGGATGGTCTTCGACAAACCTTGCGTAAGCGCTGCCTGCAATTGCTGCGGCGTCTTGCCGAGAGCCTGCACGCGGCCAACACGCGGGAAAAAGATGGTGCCGTCGTTGGCGACGCGCACTGTCACGCCGCCGGCTTCCGGACTGGCCGCACCAGCCGACGCATTCAGCGGCGCGCCTGCGTTGCCTGCAGTGCCCGCGGGCAGCGGCGGTACGCCCGCGCCTCCCGTGCTTGCCGAAATACCGCTCGAGCTGAACTCAGGGTGATCCCAGACGGTGATGCTGATCTGGTCGTTCACGCCAATGTGATACGCATAGAGCTTGCGGGTATCTTTGGTCAGGCAGGTGAGCGGGCAGACGCTTGCGATCGTTTCATCGCTGAGTTGCGGATGGGTCTCGAAGTAGCTGACATCGATAGGCGTCACGTGATACTTCACGTTCGCCTGGGCGACGCTGTCCGGCGCCGGTGTCTGGTCGAGACGATCGGTGTCGAGATAAGGTCCCGGTGCAATCGCGCAACCGGTCAACGATGCTGTAAAGGTTGCGCCAGCCAGCAGTGAAACGAGTAGTTTGATATTCATATTAGTGGTCCTCGCGTTACGGATACGCTGAATGTCCCCAGCGCAAAGTCTCCTGACCGTCAACGCGCAGTGCGCGTAGGTAGTCCTTCCTGTGCATGACGTAAGCGCCTTGATAGCGTCATCCGGGTTTCGCTGCGAACGGGTTTCTCCCCGGTCCACCCATTCGCAGCAGCCACTCGAAACAACAGCTAACGCTCCCTGCCTTGAGAATCTGGCGGGTGTTCACACAGGAAGAACTGCAGGTTGAAAGACGCATGGCAGGAGACCGCTGCGCCTCTTTGAAAACTGTTATTGGCTACGTTGCTTCGCTTCATCTTTGCGGCTGCTTGCACTGACTCGCGGTGATGCGATGGTCGAGGCGCGCTTCTGGCCGTTCGATGTGACATCGTGGCGTTTCCGGCAGGGCCGGTAAGTGCGTTTCCGCACGTGGGCGTCTTAGTTCACACAAATAGCGCCGTGACCCCTTGACATGTAATGCTTCAAATCAAAACCACTTTTTAAAACTGCGCGGCGATTAACGCGATCCGACCACCACACGCGTGCAAAATCCGTTCGATGCAATAAATATCGAAAGCATGATTATGTTTTTATGAAACGCATGATCGCAGCTTAATGCGTACGCAAATGTCGACACGTTGAACCTGTGACTGCGGGAAGAGGAGGGCGCGCGGCAGGCCATGACCTGACTTGCGTGACGCTCACACTGATCGCATGGTCCGCGGATTCAATGAACTTCTTCGGCAGCCTGGCGCAGACGCGGGAGCAGCCGGTCGAATTCACGCTTGACGATGCCGTAGCATTCGCATGCGCGCGCTTCGAGGCCTTCGCGATCCAGCACCTTGATGCAACCACGGCTGTGATGAATCAGTCCTGCATCATGCAGCTTGCCTGCGGCTTCGGTCACACCTTCACGGCGTACGCCAAGCATGTCGGCAATCAGTTGCTGAGTGACTTGAAGCTGGTTCGAAGAAGTGCGGTCGATTTCGATCAGGAGCCAGCGGCACAGTTGCTTGTTGAGCGAGTGGTGACGATTGCATGCAGCCGTTTGCGCCACTTGCGTGAGCAGGGCTTGCATATAAAGCAGCATCAGGCGGCGCAGGAAATCCGAGCGGCCGAACTGTTCGCGCAAAGCAGATGCGCTCATGCGATAAGCGAAGCCCGGGCATTGCACCTGGACGCGCGTCGGCATGGTTTCACCGCCAGTCAGAACGGGCACGCCGGTCATGCCTTCACGGCCGACTGCTGCGATCTCGACTGAACCGCCGTCTTCCATCGTGTGAAGCAGGGAGATGATGGCGGTGGTGGGGAAGTACACGTGATGAATACGCTGACCCGAATCGCACAGCAATTGATCGGTGCGAAGCTGAACCAGTTCAAGGTGAGGTGTAAGAGCTTGCCATTCGTGCGCGGGAAGCGCACCCAACAGATGATTGCCGTGCAGGTCGGACTGAAGGGTCAGCATGATGTTCTTCTCTCGTGACTGTGCGCATTGCGCCTTACTTTTTATTTACCGGCCAGCGAAACGATCCGTGAGTGCATCTGACGGCATTCATCGAAACGGTTCGCGACCAGCCCCGTAAGCAGCGCAGCATCGTCGTTTAGTTGGTTTGTTTTTTCGACGTTACCGCGTTGCGCAACTCATTTAGCGAGGACCGTGCCAGCGATGGTCAATCTCAATGCCATCATGGGGTCGTGCGTGGCGGGTGCCAGCGGCAAATCTGCAGATGGATGTTTTTGTTTCACTCTTGAACAGCAGCCCTGTTTGACCCGGACTTCCACCTTGATTGATGCAACGCACCCTTTCGTCTGCGCAATGCCTTACTGGTGGCCTGTCCACGTTTCATTCCTGACCACAAAACGGGCATCTGGCGCACGAACCGCGAATGCTTTAACAGGCATTCATCGGTTGTTTAAAAAATGATTCAGAACTGTTCCACGATCTGCGTGTGCTAACGAACGCAAGTGCCGCCGACGCCCGCTTGACACACCTGCAAGGGCGCGCAGGGCTTATGCAGCCCTTGCAGACAACGCGCGTTGCATGCGCTGGTACTGAACTGAAAACGTTGCGTTCAGCGCACGAACCTCGCCTTGCGGCGTATGCAAAGTGTTTCGTTCACGAGCAACGAGGGCGATTCGACGCTCGACACCGGGCGCGAGATGGAACCATTCATCGCGTGCGCGATAGTGCGGATCGACTACATGTACCCATCGTGCCAAACGTTTGGCGTGCATCACGAGCGCCCATTCGCCCTGCGCGTCGTGTTCAAGACGTACTTCGAAGCCGAGGTCGTGGCGTTGCGCCAGTTCTCGCTCGGGGAAGTGGAATGCTTCCGACAGCACGGTACCGGTCGCCTTGTCTCGCAAGGTGATGACGGTCGCTTCATGGGCGCGCGGGCCGAATCGATACGCGTAGGTAAAGTCGAAGAACTGGCCGAGGACATCGGATGCCTGCAGGCGTGTATTACTGCGGGGCGAAAGCGTTACGTCCCGCGAGGCGCTCGCAACCTTCGTGGCGCCGTCGCGAAGACACACGAGTTCGAGATGCGCATTGATCGGCGTCGCCGTTTCGTTGATGAGATGGATATCGAGCCCGTCAAGGCCTTCGTCGGTGATGAGCGCCGTTACGGGACGTAAAACGTGTGCGAGGCCGTGTAGCGCACTTTTGGGCGTGCCCAGGGCATCGATCAAGCCCCAGCCGGCGCCCGCCCTGATGTCCTGCAACTGCCACACGATCCCGCCCGCGCATGACGATCCTTGCCGGCGCCATTCCGAGAAGACTTCGACCATCACTTCGGCGACCACGGCTCGCGACAAGGCCAGATACCGCTCCGGGTCTTCATAGCGCAGACGCAGTGGATCGACCGAATAGAGCGTGCGCAGGTAGTGTTCGCGGACGTCGTCGAAATCCCAGCTTGCGCCCGGATCACGCGGTACGGCGGCCTTCCAGCGCGGCTGGTGCGGCATCGATGCAAGCGGCACCGCGTTGAGCGCGACATCGTCGGGAACGTTGGCGAACGCGAGGCACTCGCTTGCGAAACGAACGTTTGCGCGTCGTGCGTCATCGAGTGGCCGCTGGTACGCACCCACGCCGTAGTAATGGGTGATGCCTGCACGTGTGGCGAAGGGCCAGGCGTTCTCGCTGTCATCGGATGCCGGGATACTCGGCGAGTTGACGACATAAGGCACATCAGGGCGCTTCGCCGCGCAGATGGAAGGCAATTGCTGCGTGAACAACGTTTGCGTGCGCATTGCCGGCGGCAGTCCGAGCATGGCCGCTTGCTGGTCGGCTTCGCTTCCACCGCACAGGACGGCAAGCGACGCAAAGCGTTGCGTTCTTGATAAAAACTGTTCTGCCTCGCGCTGAACACTGGCTTTAAAGGCCGGATCGGTCGGGTAATCGAAATTAGCGAACGCGAAGTCCTGCCAGATGAGGAGTCCGTGTTCATCGGCCAAAGCATAGAACGCATCGGACTCGTAAAGCATGGTGCCACCCACTCGCAACATGTTCATGCCAGCATCGCGCGCAAGCCGGAAAAACGTTTGCGCCTGTTCAGCCGACGTGTCGAGGGACACGAGATCTGCGGTCGTCCAGCACGCGCCGCGCGCGAACACAGGTACACCGTTGATGACGAGCTGAAAGCCATCGCCTGCGGGTCCGCGGTCCACCGTGATCTCCCTGAAGCCGATACGGCCAAGGGAAATGGCATCGAGATTCGCGAACTCGAGCGTGACCTCGTGCAAGGCCGGATCGCCATGCGTATGCGGCCACCAGCGCGGAACATCGGGCACGCGCAAGGTGCCGCTGATCGTTTGCGCATCCTGCCATTGCAGCGTGATCGCCGAGTCCCTGCACATGACACGCGCGGCTTGATACGCCTGCGGATGCACGAAGCGAATGGTTAAGTGCACGATGCCATCGTCGCCATCGAGGCTCGATTGCAGATCCACGCGATCAATCGACGTAGCCGATTCACCCAGCAATTGCACCGCGCGCCACGGTCCGGCGGCTTGCACGGAAGGGCACCAACCGGGCATGTGGCCAAGCAGCGTCGTGCGGACATTGCGCAATGTCGCGGGCTGCGCGAGCCTCGGGCGCCAGCGCGCACGTCCCCGCTTTGCGCCGAGTGCGGCGGTGAGCGAGCGAAAGCACAGGTACAGCGTTGCGTGACCATCGAGATTGATATCGATGTCGTGCGCTTCGAACATCGAATCCGTATCGAGCAATTTTGTATCGTCGAGCCAGACTTCGCAAATTGTTGCAAGTCCGTTCAGGCGCACGCGGCGCGCGCCATGTCCCGACAAGACCAATCGATACCAGTGGTCATCGAAAGCGAAAGCCGGAGGCGACTCCATATCGAGTTTGCCGGCTGCTCTCCATGCCGACGCAACCGTGCCGGGCACGGGTGCGTCGATCCAGTGTGCGGTGTTGTCGGTGGAGGGCAGTTCGGCCGGCGTTGCATATGCACCTGCCGGCGTGCTGATGCACTGCCAGCCTTCGGACAAGCGTTGTGGGAGATAGGAGGCCGGCGTGCGGACGGCCGGCGTGGGCTCGGCGGGCGTGGACGAGCAAGGCGTGAGTACGCCAGGCGTTATGACGCGCATGGTTATTTCCCCGTATGACTATCGAAGGCCATATCGGGACGGCCTTCTTTTTATAGTGTGTCCAGCCGGAACGCGGCGCGACCTGTTGGCGTATCAGGCCGCGGCACCGGCTTGTGAAAACCTGTTAGCGAATCAGTGCGGCAAGCGGTCCAATGACCTGATCGTAGGACTCTTCGAGCACATCGAAACACTCGTGGCACGGGTCGCGGCGTCCGCGCGTAATTGCGCGGACGAGCCGGAACTGCATGACCATCGATTCGGTCGCGATCCGTTGCGCCGCGGTCGGCATGGCGTCCGGAATCGCGAAACCACGTTCCCGCATCCACACGAGATAACGCGAAAGGAACTCGAAGTTCGATCCCAGTTGCCGCATCACGTTGAATGTGTAGAGATGAAAAGCGCTTTCTCCGCGCTCGACGAGCATCTCCAGGTGCTCGGGAAATGCCGCACGCCATTGCGTGATCGGATTGCGCGCCGGGCGGCGCTGCAAATGCGCGACCAGCAAATCCGCCGATGCCTCCGCGAGCGCCGTGCCGCTCAGCGCCGGCCGTGCGCGCTTGCAGAACTCCACGTACGGAAACAGGATCTCGGGGCGGTCCGCGAATTCAGGAAGCTGCCGGAACACGCCTTGGTAGTCCTCGCCGTCCAGCACGTAATAACCGGTGTTGTGGAAATAACCGAGCCGGCGCGAACGCGGATCGATGAAATCCACGCCGATGGTCGTCTTCGTATGCTGCTGCTGGTACGAAGTCGCACGGGTATCGGGCAGATAAAACGCGTCGACTTCAGCCAGCACGGTATGCCCGCGCTGGGTTTGCGTACGAATGCGGTCCTCGAGTGAATCGT
This sequence comes from Burkholderia sp. PAMC 26561, assembly GCF_001557535.2. Classification (NCBI taxonomy): domain Bacteria; kingdom Pseudomonadati; phylum Pseudomonadota; class Betaproteobacteria; order Burkholderiales; family Burkholderiaceae; genus Burkholderia; species Burkholderia sp. PAMC 26561. The sequence continues at coordinate 3,202,210 of NZ_CP014306.1, read as the reverse complement.
AGATTGCGAGTTCCTGCACCTGCATGCCATAAAGCGTGTAGAGGTCTTCGAGAGGAAACTTGAAGAACGTGAACTGGTCCCCCTCGAAGTCCTGCATGACAGTGAAGCCGAGCGCGGCGCGCGGGTCGAGCCCGTAGCCGTGCAGCAACTCAATCCACAAGTCGACGTAGCAGTTCGTTTCCGCCCAGACGCGATCGCCCTGATGCAGCGAGTGCGACTGGTGCTTACGTACGCGCATATGCTGCGGAAGCAATTGAATTACCCGGGCACGCTCGCGATTCGAATCTGCCGCGCCGCTTGTGTGAACGGCTGTCATGAAAGTGCCTCGAGTCCGGTCTTGATGCGTGATTGCGTATCGCCCCAGAGGAAATCGCGCACTTCAGCCGGCCACGCCTTGACGTCCAGACCGTGATGGCGGAAGAGGGCGAGCGTGGTGCGCTCCATGCCGAAGCCCACGCACGCTGTGTGCGCCACTTCGCCGTCTGCCTGGGCGATCTTCCAGATTTCGCCGAAGTGTTCCATGTGATAGTTGAACGACAGGCATGCGGTAGGACGGTCGGGCGTCGCAACCGGAATCAGCAATTCGAATTTGAGTTGCTGCGCGCGCTGGCTGTCGGCCACGATCTTGCCGCCGCGACCGAAGAACGGATCGTTGGCCAGATCGATTTCGAACGGCAGGCCGAGCAGGTTCACGAGCAGCGAACCACGCTCGATCCACTTCTGGCGGAACGCCATGACTTGCTCCGGGCTGCCGAAACGCACGTATTCGCGCATGCGGAACATCTGCATGCGGCTCGGATCGATAGACGGTTCGTGACGGAAGCAGTACGCGAATACGTCGACCGTTGCGCCGTCTTCAGCGAGCGCACCGCGCTTGGCGACCACCGGGTAGATCGGATAGCAGGCGGCCGGCGTGAGCACGAGGCGCGTGGGCTTTTGCTGGTCCATCCATTCGTCTGTACGTTCTTCTTCGCCGACTGAAACCGTCTTTTCGAGCGCCGCGAGCAGCCTGTGATGACCGCGGTCGTTGCCCTGGAACGAGTGGATCGTGCCGGCAAGGTCAGGGAAGCTCTTCAGATACTCGCTGTCTTCGAAGTCGTGGCGGCGCATGGCCGGCGGGAAACGCAGCACTTCGGCTTCCTGATCCGCGCCCAGCAGCGAAATGGCGTTGTTCAGGCGTTCGATCACATCCTCGAACACGTGGCTGCGTCCGTACAGGCCGTCTTCACCGGTTTCAATCAGGATCCCCGCTTCGATCATGCGCGCTCGCAGCGTCACATCCGAAGCGTTGTAGGTGTTCGTTGCGCTGGCGGCTTCAATGGCCGCGTTATCCGTGAGCGTGTTCATGTCCTAGATTCTCCCCGTAGCCGGCGTGCGCTGCGCGAGCAGCAGATTCGCCGTGTTCAATTGGATGCGGTCGTTGCTGATCATCAGCGGCGCGGAAAAAAGATCGCGCAGATGACGCCCGACGCTATATTCAGTGTTGTTTTTGTATCCTGCCATGCCGCAGATCATCAGCGTTTCCTGCACGACTTCGAGCGCTGCGGACGAAATGCTCAGCTTGAGCGTATTCATGTCCGATGCCAGGCTCAACGACGCGCCAAGCGGCGTATCGAAGTCACACGCTTCACGTGCATCGCGCGCCACGCGTTCGGACGATGCGACGCTGGCGGCGTCCAGTGCGTCCTTCAGACGTGCCTGCATCATGCGCAACTGCGCAACCGCATTGGCCAGCCGTCCCGCCGATGGCGGCAGCGCACCCGGCTTGCCGCGTGCCTGCGTGCGGAAAAACTGATGCGCGCGGTTCACGGCGTCGGACGTGATGCCCACCCAGACCGCGGCCCAGAGCGTGTGCGACACCGGCAGCATGGTCTGGTCCGCGACCTGGGCGAACGGCACGGGCAGGATCTGCTCGGCGCGGCCCGTCGCGATCAGACGGAAAGCTTCGCTGCAGGTTCCGCGCATGCCGAGCGAATCCCAGCCGCCGCGCTTTTCCAGCACGAGGGTGTCGCGCGGCGCCACGATCAGCACCTGGTCCGACGCGCTTGCCTCGGCACTGCGGCGCGCGGTGACCAGGATGCAGTCGGCGTGCGCGCCATATGAAATGGTCGGAGCAAGCTTTTCGATGCGAAACGCACCATCGGTCAATTCGACCGCACAGGCGCTGGTGCGCATGTTGCCGCCGATCGTTTCCTCCGACGTTGCCGACGCCAGCAGCCATTGTTCATCGATCATGCGGGCGATCATCTGGCGAATCCAGGGGACGTCGTTGCCCTGATCGGACAGGCACGCCACCTGGCTTTGATGCATCGCGTAGACCATTGCCGTCGACGAACACGCATGCGCCAACGTTTCACAAATGCACGCGACTTCGGAGAGCGTCAGGCCGGCACCGCCGAGTTCCGCCGGAACCATCGCCGACAAAAGCCGTTCGCGGCGCATGGCTTCGAACGCCTCTACGGGGAAGCGTGCCTCGCGATCGACTGCTGCCGCATGCTGCGCCGCGACCTGCGCGACCCGCCGGGTGGCGGCAAGCCAGGAAGGTTCGGCCGATGCCTGCCGGACTTCCTCCACGATCTGCGCCGCGGCGACTGCAGCCCGGTCGGCGTTCGCTGTCAAAACAGCGGCCTGCACCGGGGCGTTCATGCGGCCGCCTGTGCCTGTTGCAATTCGGTAACCGCTGCAGCGAGCGCGTCGATGGACGAAAACAGGCGGCGCGTGAGCATGCGGTCAGGAATCTCGATGTTGAACTCGTCTTCCACGGCGAGCATCAGATGAACGGTTGCGAGCGACGACAGTCCCGCGGCGTAAAGATCGGCGTCATCAGCAAGTGATTCGGCCGGAACGTCGAGCCGGGCGGATTCGGTAAGAATGCGGCGCAGTGCGGATTTCATTTAATAGCCCCCAAAGAAGCGTCACTAAAGGTGTGTCACCTAAAAACCGGACGCGGCCACTCGTACTGGCTTGTCGCGTTCACGGACCGGGTTGGTCTTGCAATCCATAACGGCTCGCTTGTTGTGAAGCCTGATCGGTCGTTCCAAGTGTCTGGATGCCGGGCTTTTTCTCGCTGCCGTTCCTCAATGCCGGATTGCTCTCCGATGACCGTATTTAACGAATTGACAAGGGGTGGCGTCGGTGCGATGGCGCACGGAAGCTGCGCGGTTGGCGACGTATCGTATGAACATGGAACAAGCCGGTGCTGCCGGTGTTCTCACGACCGGACCCGGACATGAACTGGAAAGCCCTCGACTTCGAACAGATCACCGCGCGGGAACTGTATTTGATCCTCCGCGCGAGAAGTGCTGTGTTCGTTGTCGAACAGTCCTGCGTGCATCTGGATCCGGATGGGCGCGACGAGACATCGGTTCATGTATTCGCGGCGGAAGACATTTCCCGTTCGATGCCCGTCATCGCTTACGCGCGCTTGCATGAGGGGGGGACGGGAGCGGCGGAAGTCGTGGTGGACAAGATCCTGACAAGTCCGCAGCGGCGCTGCGATGGCACGGCGCACGTGCTGATCGAGCGGGTGATTGCAGCGGCGGGCGAACGCTGGCCCGGACGCAGCATCCGGTTACTTGCGCCGGTGAGTTTGCGCGGGTTTTATGAAGCATTCGGTTTTCGCAAGAACGATGGGCCTTTCGACGATCGCGGAGTCCACACGATCAGCCTGGTACGTAAAAGCCGTCTGAACCTGGGCCTCGCGAGGACGGCGGGTTGCATCGATACCGTCGAAACGTTTTGAAGCCGTAGCAGCAAGTTTGATCAAGCAGGTGCCCAACGTCGGCATTGGACGTTTCCAAATGACACAGAGGACGCGCAGCTGCGTGCATTGCACGCTTCACTGAGCCGACCTCTACTTTTCAGGATTGCACGATGTCGAGTGTTTCGATCACGAATGTTCGAGACGAGTCGCAGGATGGACGCGTCGAGACATGGAAAACGCCCTGGATGGCGCAGCGCGAAAAGATGGCCGCGAACGACTCCGCGTCTGTCGAGGACGCACGCGCTATGAACGCCGCCAGCTCGCCCAAGGCAAAAAAACGCGCCGAATCGGGCCGCCGTCGCCGTCTGGTGATCGCCCCGATCGGATTTGCAGCAATCACGATATTGCTGCTCGTACTGCATCAGGGCCGCCTCGTCGAATTCATCTTCCCCGCCGGCGCGCTCGCGGTGGCCGCGTTGCTCTTCAGGCGTTCGCCCGCACACTACCTGTCATTCGTGCTTTGGCTGTTTTTCCTCACGCCAGAAGTGCGACGCTTCGCCGATTTCTTCAACGGCGCGTTCAGCGAACGCAGCCTGATCATGCTGGCACCGGTAATGGCCGCGTCAATCTGCGGCATGAACCTGCTGACCCACTTTCGCGTGCTGATGCAACGGCGCGCCATTCCCCTCACGCTGATCGTGCTCGCCACGCTATACGGCTATTTCATCGGCATGGTGGGGGCGGGCATTGCAGCGGCGTCATACATGCTGATCTCGTGGCTGTTTCCGGTGCTCATCGGTTTTCATGTGCTCATCACATGGCGGCATTACCCCGAATATCACCGCGTCCTGCTGAAGACCTTTGTCTTCGGCGGATTGGTGATCGCGGCGTATGGCGTGTTCCAGTACGTCAATCCGCCACCATGGGACGCATTCTGGCTGCAAAACTCGGGGATGGTCTCCGAAGGCGTCGCGGCGCCGTATTCCATGCGTGTCTCGAGCACGATGAATTCGTCCGGTCCGTTCGCCATAGCGATGATGGTCTGTCTCCTGATGACGCTCGCCGCGCGAAACAAGATGGCGATGCTTGCAGGCGGGCTGGCGGTTCCGGCGTTGATCGGTACGATGTCGCGCAGCGTGCTCGGCGGTCTCGCCATCGGGCTGATTTATCTTTTCATCATGCTCGACGGCCGCAGCCGTTTGCGCCTTGCCGGCGCAATTGCGGTGATCGTGCTGCTCTGTTCGCCGGCGCTGATGGTCGACGAGATTACCGAGAAGGCCACGGCGCGCTTCTCGACGGTCACGCAGCTCAACCAGGACGACAGCTATCAGACGCGCACCGAGATCTACAAGCACTTCCTCTCGGAGATGACTACCAACATCGCGGGTCAGGGACTCGGCATGACGGGTCTCGGGTCGAAGCTTTCCGGCGATGGTTCGTCGTCGGGCAGCGTCGACTTCGACAGTGGCCTGATGGAAGTGCCATTCGTGCTGGGCTGGCCGGGCACGCTGCTGTATGCCGCGGGCGTGGTGATGCTGGTGCTGCGCGCGTTCGTCACGAGTTTCAGCCGCAAGAACGACCGCTTTGCCGTGGCGGGTACAGCCGCCGCATTCGGCATCCTCGCGATGATGGTGTTTCTCAACACACTGGTCGGCGGCGGCGGCGTGTTCTTTTTCATCGGGGTGATGTTGCCGGTCGCCGGAAGGCGTTACGCGCTCGAAATGCAGACTCGTGCCGATCAGCAGGTGAAAGCGCAAGCGCGCGCCGCCGCCAGTGCCGAAGCGCCGGCACCTTCCGGAACCGCTGCTCAACAAAGCATTGCGTTGCCTTCGCCGCTGGTCCCATGAGCGCCACTATCGAGCGGGCCGATCGCAAGGCCGACCTTCCAGTATTCAACGAGGATCGCATGAACCTGCTTATCGTCACCCACACTGTCGGCAAGAACGACGGACAAGGGCGCGTCAACTACGAGGTTGTCCAGGCCGCACTCGCCGCCGGCCACTCCGTCACGTTGCTGAGCACGACAGTCGATGAAACCTTGTCCCGTCATCCGCGTATCACCGTCGTTCGGCTTGCGCCAAGCCGCGTGCCGACGCGCTTGCTCAAATACCAGTCTTTCGCGTTGCGCGCAGCGGCCTGGATTCGTGCTCACCGCGCTGAGTTCGATGTCGTGCAGGTCAACGGCTTCATTGCGTGGACGCGTGCCGACGTCAACGCCATTCACTTTGTTCACACCGGCTGGTTCAAGAGCGGCTATTACCCGTTTCGCCTGAGCGGCGGTCCGTATGGGGCTTATCAAGTGCTGTTCACGCGCCTGAACGCGTGGTGCGAACGCTGGGCGTTCAAGCGTGCTGGCGTGCTCGTGCCGGTATCGGAGAAAGTCGCCGCCGAACTGGTGGACCTCGGCATGCCGCGTGACAAGATCCGCGTGATTCATAACGGAGTGGACAACGTCGAGTTTTCGCCGGACCCGTCGCAAACCTCGCAGCGTGCGCGTTTCAAGCTTCCTGAAGCGCCGTTCATGCTGCTTTTCGCGGGCGATATCCGCACAGCCCGCAAGAACCTCGATACCGTGCTTCGCGCCATGGTGACCTGCTCGCCGAGCGTGCATCTGACGGTCGCGGCCGGCACGGACAAGAGTCCCTATCCGGCAATGGCCGCAGAACTCGGCATCGCTGACCGCGTGCACTTCGTGGGCATGATCCGCGAAATGCCTGCACTGATGCGTTGCGCCGATGCGTTCGTGTTCCCGTCGCGTTACGAAGCGATGAGCCTCGTCATGCTCGAAGCGCTTGCCTCGGGCTTGCCGGTGATCACCGTGCATACGTCGGGCGGTGCGGAAGTGATTACGCCTGAATGCGGCGTGGTGCTGGACGACCCCGACAATGAACGCCCGCTCGCCGACGCGATCACGCGGCTTGCAGCCGATCCGCTGCGCACGCGTGACATGGGGCACGCAGCGCAGGCGCTCGCTGCAACCTTGTCGTGGCAGACCATGGCGGCCCGTTATCTTTTGCTGTTCGAAGAGATCGCCGCCAAACGAAAGATCGGCAAGAAGACAAACCACAACGCGCGGACGCATCGCGAGACTGTTTCGGTGAAAACATGAGTACGGTATTGAAATCCACGATGATCCCCGGGGCGACTCCAAGTGTCAAAGCACCTATGAACAAGGCCTCGGAAGACAAGCTGGGCGAGCGGAACATCGATTCGCTGCAGATCGGCATGAACTGGTTTTTCGAGCGTCCCGGCGGCCTCGACCGCATGGTGACTGCGCTAATCCAGTCGCTGCCGGCGCAGGGTGTGTCGGTTCGCGGACTAGTTGCGGGCACGGAGAACGTGCGCACGTCCACGGATGGCGTCGTCACGCCGTTCGCCGAAGCTGACGCGCCGCTGATGAAGCGTCTGCTCGCCGTGCGCCGCTCGGCCGTCGAACTGCGCGATGCACGCATGCCGGACGTCGTGGCGGCGCATTTTGCGCTGTATGCGGCACCCGTGCTCGGCAAATTCAAACGCGTGCCCAAGGTGATTCATTTTCACGGGCCCTGGGGCGACGAATCGGCCCACGGTGCGCGCGGACAGGCAAGCGCCGGCGCACGGCGCGCGCTGGAACGGCATGTTTATCAGCGCGGCGACCGGCATATCGTGTTGTCCCAGGCCTTTGGCAACGTCCTGCAGAAGCAGTACGGCGTGAAGCCGGACACGATACGCATCGTGCCGGGCTGCGTGGACGTGAATCACTTCAGCACCGGTGTCGACCAGCATGCCGCGCGCACCGCGCTCGGCTTGCCGCAAGACCGTCCCATCCTTTTTTGCGTGCGCCGGCTGGTTTCGCGCATGGGCCTCGAAGATCTTATTGATGCCATGTTCATCGTGCGCCAGGCCGTACCGGACGTACTCCTGACGATTGCCGGGAAGGGACCGCTCATGGCTGCGTTGCAGGCGCGAATCGAACATCGCGGGCTTTCGCAGCATGTGCGTCTCGCGGGTTTTGTCGCCGACGAAGCGCTGCCGCTCTGGTATCGCGCCGCGAATGTATCGGTGGTGCCCACGGTTGCGCTCGAAGGGTTTGGACTGACGACCATCGAATCGCTTGCAAGCGGCACGCCGGTGATCGTGACGCCGGTCGGCGGTTTGCCCGAGGCTGTCGCGCCTTTGAGTTCGGAGCTTGTGCTCGAAGCAGGGGGGTTCCAGGCCTTGGGCGCAGGATTGAGCAGCGCGTTGCTCGGCCGCCGGACGCTGCCCACGGAAGAACAGTGCCGTGCATACGCGCGCGCTCACTTCGACCTGCCCGTGATTGCGGCGCAGACTGCGGCGGTGTATCGCGAAGCAATCGACTCATATTGATGTTGCGTTGTTTCAGCGCGCGCATAGGGCCAGCAAGAAGAAAGAAGGGCCTCGGCGCCCCAGGCGCCGTCCAACCTCGAAGCGAACCTAGTCATGAAAATCGTTCACCTGGCTACACATGCGCAGTGCAACGGCAACGGCACTGTCAATGCAATGATCGATCTCGCGTGCACACAGGCGCGTAACGGACACGACGTTGCCGTTGCGTCCTCGGGCGGCGGCTACGAGTCGTTGCTGCGCCGTCATGGCGTCACGCACGTGCTGTTGCAGCAGTCGCGCCAGCCATGGCGCGTGCCGGCGATGATCGCGGGTTTCGGCCGGCTGATCGAGCGCTTCAATCCTGATGTCGTGCATGCGCACATGATGACCGGCGCGCTGATATCGCGGTTTGGCAGCATGCGCCGCCGCTTTGCGCTCGTCACGACCATTCATCACGATATCCAGAAGAGTGCATCCCTGATGCGCTTTGGCGATCGTGTGATCGTGGTGAGTCACGCGGTGGCCGACGTCATGCTGGAGCGTGGGGTGTTGGGCGACATCCTCAGCGTGATCCCGAGCGGGACGGTGGGAACGCCGCGTCATTGCGGGCGTCCGGCGCCGCGGCCGCTCAACCTGCATCGTCCGGCTGTGGTGAGCGTTTCGTCCATGTTCGAGCGCAACGGCATCGCCGATATCTTGCACGCGTTTGCGCTCGTGCGTCATACGCACGATGCACAGCTTTACTTGGTGGGCGACGGACCGGACCGCAGCGCGATGGAAATGCTCGCCGAAGAACTTGGGATTGCGAAGTTTGTAACGTTCGCGGGGTTCGTGGCAGATCCGCGCTCGTACCTTGCGTCCGCTGACGTGTTTGTGTTCGCGCCGCACCAAGCGCCGGGACCGCTGATCCTGAGCGAGGCGCGCGAAGCGGGTTGTGCGATCGTCGCGACGAAAGTGGATGGTGTTCCCGAGATGCTTGACATGGGCACGGGTGTGCTCGTGGAGCCGGGTCAGCCGCATCAACTGGCGTCGAAGATTGGTTGGTTGTTGATGGATTCGCCGGTTCGGGCGCAATACAAGGAGCGGGCGCGCCGGGACCTCGAGAAGTTTTCGGTGGAGCGTGTCTGCGCGGATCACCTTGCGGTGTACCAGCGCGCGATCGAGGAACGCAAGGTGCAGGAAGCGCGGCAGGAAAGAGGGGGGCAACGAACTGTCAGGGCCGCAGGCGCCGGTGGGGCTGTTGGTAACGGTCGGAGGTGATCCCGAGTTGTTGTTTCCAGGGCTTTCGCAGAGGGTTTCCTGATTAACGGATTCCCGCACTGGCGGCGAAGCGTGTGTGTATCGGCGCGTTGCTGCAAAGCGCTCGATGCAGACACCATCGAAACGTACCGCCCGCGCGTCCGTCTTTTATTGAGATCGGCGCGCGGAAAAGTGCGCTAGCGTAGGCGTTTCGACAAAAAAAATAATCAGGATGACAACGGAGTTGATGCAGTATCAAGGCCATCGGTTCATGCTCTATAAGCGATGGGACTACGCGCCGCACGGCAGAACCAAAGAGCAGCAGGAAGCGCTCGATGCCGGGCAAGCTTTATTCAAGGCCGCGAATTTCGAACATTGCGCGAGCCAGCCGGAGCTTGTCGAGTGTATCCAGACTTTCCTTGTGCGTGCGGTACCGTCATATCGTCCGAGTCCCTACGGCAATAGGCCGCGCGACGTGATCAACGCGCTGTGCTGGGAGGTGCGAAACGGGGCAGCGTTGATCGTGCGTGCGAAGCCTGCTTATATCGCGCATAGCGGTTTCGCCCCGGCGCTTACCGAGGATGAACGGTATAGGCGCGAAATGGCGGATATGGCCGAGCGCGGCGCGATCTTCGAGGCTCGCACGAAATGGTATCAGCAGGAGTTAGCGGAATATCATTAACTAGTCGAGGACGCCGAACGCGCAGCGCGCCCGCCGCAAGTCTTCCGGCACATCGAGACCATCGCAGAGGCAGCGGTGCGCAATCGGGCGGCGTGGGCGGCGCGTGATGCACTTGCCGCGCTTGCATCGACGGCGGCGTCTGTCGTTGCTTCTGCGTTGCCGTCGATGGATCATGAGGTCTTTGACCTGGGCAATGTGTCGGAAGTCGGCACGGGCAGCACGCCGTTAGGCGACGCCGCACCGTTCGAGTACTTCAGGAGCGCGACGGGTGATGATGTATTGTCTGTAGCAGCGCGCGGCGTAGGCGAAGAACTGAACGCCGATTGTTTTTACGAATATGAATCAGCAATGCGCACCTGTGACAATCTCGCCCATTTGATGGGAGGCGCACGGGGTTATGCGCTGTGCAAACAAAACGCGTTTGAAGATTACCAAACTTGCAGGGGATTTTAATGTCACAACGGAAACCAAAATCCGTTGTCTTGTCTTACTCGCAAGACAATGAGGCGATCAACATTCAGACTATCGATGCAATGGCAATTGCCGGCCTTGACGCCACGAAACTTACGTACCCTGTTTTTCTTGAGGACCATAAGCACAATCTTGATGACGAATTTGCGCGTAAATTAGGAGCAAGCATTTTGACGACGCTCGCTATCTCCTACCCGATGCTGGAGCCGTACATAAAGATTACCCGTCAGCCAAAAAGCGATTAACCCGCCGCTTGGTCCGCATCATCGTTCGCGCCGCGCTTTTCGTACCGCCGTTCCCACGCCTCTGCGATGCGCCCGGGTAATCAACTCCTCACGCGTAGCTCGACCGGCCCTTCGCCGGTCTTTCGCAGCTAAAGAGAGCAGTCGGGACGAAAACGCGAGCAAGCCCAAGCAGCAACAACCCGGCATCTGCCCCAACCACTGAAACCCTCCCCAAGCACGAGCAAAAATCACCCCGCAAATTCCCCTTGTGCATTCCTCAACCGGCGTTGCGCAAAATCCTTCTTGGCGATTGCAGCGCCGCTGCGCGCCGCCCGCCACCGTTGCAAAGCCGTCCCCTCGCGATGAACCACCCGGGCGCGCGCAAGATTGAGCCACCCCAGACACGCGCCATGCCCCACCGCCGTCAGCCACATCAACGCAATCCGCCGACGTACGCCGCGATACTCATCGCGTATGACCAGATGCAGGTTATACGACTCGTTCTCGATAGCAACCCAACTCCGGCTGCCGCGCACCGCACGCGCGTCTTCATCGAAACGTTGCGCCGGATAATGATCCACTTCCACTGCCGGATCGTAGACGAGCCGCCACCCCGCACGCCGCACCGCCGATGCAAACGCCATATCGTTGTTGACCTGCGCGCCAGTTCCGCGCAAACGCGTATCGAAGCGAATGGCTTTGCCGCGAACCGCGCTCACGCGATAACTCATGTTCGCGCCCTTCAGGAAATCGACGTCGCGCGCCGCGCCCACACCCAGATGATGATTGCCGATCGCGCGGCCCGGAAACTGCCAGCGCCCGACTTCCGGCTCGGACGCATCGAGCGTTGCGCCATGTTCATGCACCCAGTCGCGCCCGCCCACTCCGCCTACATCAGGCGCGCTCGCGAAATGCGCTTCAATGCGCTGCAGCCACGCGGGACGCGGGGCTGCGTCGTCGTCGGTGATCGCAACAATGTCGCCGGTGACAGCATCGAGCCCCGCGTTCAACGCAGCAACCTGACCGCCCTGCGAAACCTCGACCTTCACGAGCGGCAACCGCGCACGCGACTTCTCGATGGCGAGCCATGCCTGCGTTTCTTCATCGGCGCCACGGCACACCACCAGGACTTCGTCAGGCGCGCGCTTCTGGCGCGCGAGCGCATCAAGGCAGCGAGCGAGATCCGAGGTTCGACGATACGTGGGTACTAGTACGGTTATTTTCATTTTGCAGAGCCAGTCCTTCCGGGGTGTATCGACGAATGTAGCCGCTTGCGAGCGAGACGGTGCGCGCGCTGCGCGCGAGGCCTTTCGGACCATGCGCACGGACGTTGTGCAGGAAGTTGTGCGCCACGGCGAGCGTCAGAAACAGGGCCGCCTTCGCGCGATTGCGCTCGAACCAGCGGTAGCGCTTGTGCGTCACGTAGATACGTGAAGCTTCTGTGAACGAGCTGTAGTAGTCGCGATTCACCATCGACGGGAAATGCGAGTTGAACACGTCGGGCAGCAACCGGACGACGCATTTCGCCTGGAGCGTGGCGCGCATCACGATATCGACCTCATCGTAACCATAGATGAGATGCTCGTCGAAGCGGATCACCTTGAAAAGCCATGCAGGAAACACTGCGCTGTTGATGACGACTGTGTCCTGGAAATCCCCGCTCCTGTAAGGTCGTGACTGGAAACCAAAGAACGTGGTCGCGTTGGCGAAAACCTTGGTGCCGTGATTCAGTTCGTATCCCGTAACAATAAGCTTTTCCGGATGCTGTCCGCCGTTCTGAAGCGACTTTGCCATCCGCGCGAGGAAGTCCGGGGACAGGGTGGCGTCGTCGTCGATGAATGCCACGTGCGTGCCCGTGACGGCATCGAGCGCGCTATTGCGGTTTGCGCCCAGCCCGCGGCGCGGTCCCTCGAGAAACACGACCTGGGGAAACTCGGAGCTCACCATGGCGCGCGTATGCGGTTCCTTGCTGTCGTCCGACACGATGATCTGATGCGCCGGATACGTCGATGCCTCGACCGAGCGCAACGCCCGGGCAAGGTCCTCCGGCCGGTCGCGCGTACAGATGCAGACCGAGAAACTCGGCGCTGCAGACTGACTGGATTCGTGAAATGAGTTGACCATGTGTTTCCCCGGCTTTTTTGTCGTTGTTCCGTCTTTTGTACGGCACGGCGTGATGCGCTATTTGACTTGCCGCAGAAATATGCGTCTGTGGGACATCGAACACCGGACGGCGCAAGGTAGGCCGAACAACCCATGTTTTGAAACGCGCAGCAAAAAAATCGGGGCCGGGTCGAAAGTGTGTGTGCGGGCGCACTGAACCGAAGTCTTACAAAACGTGTAATACGCAGACAACTTAATAACGACGCCTTTTCCGGGCGCAATGCCGAGATGAAGCCTGTAACTTTCGATGACTGCTTTGGCTGGCTACACGAGGGCGTGCCATCCGCCGCACGAGGGGTCGTGCTGTGTCAGCCGTTTGGCCGCGAGGCAATGTGGATACACAAGGGCTGGCGCGTGCTGGCCGAAGAACTTGCTGCAGCCGGTTCGCCGACACTTCGCTTCGACTACGCCGGCACGGGCGACTCCGCCGGTGAATCCGAGAATCCCGGCGATGGACGGGAACAGCTCGAGCGATGGCTGCAAAGCATCCGCGCGGCAGTCGCTTTCCTCAAGCAAACCACCGGCGTGACCGAAGTCGCGTTGTGCGGGTTACGCCTCGGGGCAACGCTTGCTGCGATGGTCGCGGCTGATGAAGAGATCAGTGAGCTCGTGCTGCTGGCGCCAGTTGCATCGGGCCGTCAATATCTGCGCGAGTTGCGCTTGCTGCAACAGAACTGGCTCGAGACGGGCGGCATCTATGTGGATCCGGCGCCCGCCGACGCTGCTTATGCAGAAGCCGTGGGGCATCGTCTGGTGGCATCGAGCGTGGCGAAGCTGAGCAAGTTCGACCTGTTGCGCGACGCGCGCCTCGTCGAGCATCCGCCGCGCCGTCTGCTCGTGCTCGATTCGTACGATCCGGTGCGCGCCAGGAAACTCGTCGATGCCTGCTCGGCTGCCGGCGCCGACGCATCGTTTGAAAGCTTTGATGAATGCAGCGCGTTCATGCAGGAATCCGGCGTGACGGAAACGCCGCGTGCGGCGATCGCGCGCATCGTCGAATGGCTGGGCGCGCCCGCGTTTTCCGGCGCGGCGATCGCGAGAGACATTCCGGCAGCGGTGCTCGTCGACAACGGCATGCGCGAAACCCCAGTAATCTTCGACAACGGCCGTCTCTTCGGCATTCTTTGCGAGCCGGTATCAGGCACGGCGTCGCGCCGCTCGGTGATTTTCGTGAACCCGGGCGCCACGCATCGCATTGGCGACGCGCGCATTTCCGTGACGCTCGCACGCCGGCTTGCGCGGGAAGGCGTAACGTCGCTTCGTTTCGATGTCGGCGCCCTCGGCGACAGCGCAGCGCCCGTCGACGAACGTCCGGTCTCCATGCTTTTCATGCGCGAAAGCTGTGACGACGTGGCTGCCGCCGCGGCTTATCTGGCTGCGCGGGGTCTTGACGACGTCTCGTGCTTCGGCGTCTGTTCGGGCGCATATCTTTGCCTGCAAGCGGCAACGGTCAGCCCCTATATCCGGTCGCTGACCCTCGTGAATACGCCGAAATTCAACTCCCCGGAAGATCCGGTGCCGCTCTTCAGCAACGATGACCGTCCGCGAACGGCAACCAGCACGTTCATCCGTTCGTTCGTGAACGCGCGCAAATGGAAGCGTGTCTTGCGCGGCCAGCGCGAGGTCGCACCGATCGCAAAGGAACTCGTGCGGCGCATGGGTACACGGTTCACGGCGAGCATCGCGTATCTTGCGGAACGCACAGTGGGCGTGAACTCGGTTGGCTCCCGTGTCCGGGCAATGGTGCGCGGCCTCGGCGAGCGCGGCGTCCAGGTGCGCTTTGTGTACGGCAATGCCGATGCCGGCCTGGAAGAGTTCGCGATATTTTTTGGCGCGGGCGGCTGGCGCATGCGCAAATGGCGCAACGTGGAGACGATCCACAGCGAGACGCTCGACCACGCCTGTTTTTCTTATCCGGCGCGCGAGGAACTGATGGCTTCGTTTGCTGCATTCGTTCGTGACGAGTCGCAACAAACGTTGGGTCACAAGCGTCGGCGTCCGCGCTTTCGCTCGATCCTGCCTGTCTTCCAGGCGCCAGTTGAACGCACCAAGGAGCGCCATACGGAGGTTCTCGAGCCACGTCAGGCGCAGCGAATGTAACCAATTGCAAAGCGCGCCCTGATGCGTTCGAATTCGCACAGACCCCAGGGCGCAAGGGTTTTACCCTAGCGGTCAATTGTCTGATTGTTCCGGTGCATCAGAAACTCGCAGGCCGGACAGTTGTTTCATGCACTACGCGGCACGTCCTGGACGTGTCGCGCATCACCGCAAGCTGTCCGCGGTCCCCGGGTTCATCCTGTTTGATTTGTTGTAATCGGTCCGTCGCTCAATGGAAAAAAGTCTCCTCAAGAACATCGCGATCAACTTCGCCGGGCTCATCCTGCCCGTGTTCGTCTCGCTCGCGACGGTGCCGGCCTATATCCATGGCATGGGTATCGAACGTTATGGCGTGATCAATCTTGTGTGGGCGTTGATTGGCTACTTCAGCGTGCTCGATCTCGGCATTTCGATGGCGACTGAAAACTACATCGCCAAGGCGCGTGATGCAAACGACGGCAGCATCCAGCGCATTTTCTGGAGCGCGTTCTTCCTGAACCTCGCGACCGGGTTCGCGGGTGCCGTGATGATCTGGTTCGGCGCGTATATCTACGTGGTGCATATCGCGACCATCGCGCCGGCGTTCCAGCGCGAAGTGCTGCAATCGCTGCCCTGGATTGCGATTGCCGTACCGATCGCCAATGTGTCGTGGGTCTTCAGCGGCGCGATCGGCGGCATGGAAAAGTTTACGCTGTACAACACGAACCAGACTGTCGGCACGTTCATGTTCCAGTTGCTTCCGCTTGCAGCGTTGTACCTGATCTCGCCGTCGCTGGCGGTGGTCGTGCCGGCTGCGGTCATCGCGCGCTTCCTTGCGGCACTACTGCTGGGCTATGGCACGTTCCGCGCGCTCGGCATCACCGGTGTCGCAAAACCTGAATGGCCGCTGATCCGCGAGCTCTTCAATTATGGGCGCTGGCTATTGTTGTTCTCGGGCGCGAACATGATTGCGACCACGCTGGACCGCGTGGTGATCGGCTCCATGCTGGGTGCCAAATCCGTGGCTTATTACGCCACGCCGCAGAACCTCGTCACGCGTCTGAACCTGTTGCCAAGCGCCATGTTGCGCACGCTCTTCCCGCGCTTTTCCGCCTCGGGCAGTGAACACGCCGGCGCGTTGTCGCATCAGGCCCTGGCGTTCCTCAACTGTGCGTTCACGCCCTGCGTGGTGGTCGCACTGTTCGCCCTCGCACCGTTCCTGAACGTATGGCTTGGCCACGAGATGGCAGTTCAGTCTGCTCCTGTCGGACGGGTGCTTGTAATTGGCGTGTGGCTTGCCGGTCAGTCAAGCATCATGAGCGTGCTGATACAGGCGAAGGCCAATCCGGCGCAAGTGGCGCGGGTCGGCTGGATCGGATTGCCGGTGTTCGCGCTGGTCCTGTGGTTGGGAATTCGCTGGTACGGGTTGCTGGGCGCGGGCGTTGCAGTGGTCGCGAAAACCTTCTTCGACTACGCGGCGTTCCTCTACTTTTCGAAGCTCAAGCCGCAACCCATCGTGCGCAACATGGCCGGACATCTGGCGTTCCTGATCGTCGCGACGCTGTGCGCGGACTACATGGATTCGCTGAGCAGCATGGCAGCAATCTGCGTGGCGCTGGTGGTGGGCAACCTCGGATGGTCGTTGTTCGAATCGAGCGAATTGCGTGAGGTCGCGGCGCGGTTGCGGCAGCGCTTGCTCCCTAGCGCGGGGTGACGGGCCCAGCGTCGACTTTGCGTTGCGTGACATCTGCGAGATTCGCGGGTCCTGGTCATGAAGCGCCGAAGACGTAACAGCGTGCGGGCGTTCGCGCGCGCACAGAACTAAAAATATTTGCCTGTTTAAATGACGCATCAATCGATGCGTGTGTTCCGCGCGTCCGCACCTGTTCGACGCGTTCAGCCCCCAATCAGCTTTTACGCATCAGGAGTCACCGTGGACGTGTCCAGCCATCCCCTCGCGAGCGCTGCCGTGGAAAGTGCCGCGAGCGTGCGTGTGCAGCCCGTCATTCTTGCAGGCGGCTCAGGCACGCGGCTATGGCCCTTGTCGAGGCAGCAGTTCCCCAAGCAACTGATCGAACTCATGGGTTCGGAGTCTTTGCTGGAAGCCACGCTGCGTCGTCTCGACGGTCTCGATGCATCCGGCAAGGACGATCACGCCCTGCAACTCGAGACTGCCGACGAACTCATCGTTGTATGCGGATCGGAACACAAATTGCTGACCGCACAGCAGATCGAGCGTAATGGGCGCCATGCGCGCATCGTGCTCGAACCGTGTGCGCGCAATACGGCGCCGGCGCTTACGCTCGCTGCATGGGCTGCCCAGGCAACCGTTCCAGGCGTCGATCCCGTGATTGTCGCAATGCCCGCAGACCATGCAGTCTCCGATCCCGACGCATTCCAGCGCACCATCGCGACCGCGATCGAACACGCGGCAGGCGGTGCATTGGTCACGCTCGGCATCGTGCCGGACAAGATCGAAACAGGTTACGGATACATCAAGGCGGGTGCGGCGCTCAAGGGTTCGATCACTGGCGCGATCGAAGCGCACGTGCTTGAACGGTTTATCGAAAAGCCCAGGCGCGAGATTGCGGAGCAGTACCTTGCATCGGGCGAATATCTCTGGAACAGCGGCATTTTCGTGTGCCGCGCATCCGTGTGGCTCGCCGCGATCGAGCACTTTCAACCGGCTATTCACGCGGCGTGCATCGCGGCCTTCGAACGCGGATTGCACCAGGACGGCTTCACGCAACTCGATGTCGCCGCCTTCGAAGCATGCCCTTCGGACTCCATCGATTTCGCCGTGATGGAACGCATCGCACACGAGCCGGGTTTCCCGGGCGTGGTCGTGCCCCTTGCAGCCGGCTGGTCCGACGTCGGTGCGTGGGACGCAGTGTGGGACATGTCGAAGAAAGACGAAGACGGCAACGTGGCGCGTGGCCGCGTGCTCTTTGAAGGGTCGCACGACAGCTTTGCGCATTCCGACGGACGGCTCGTTGCATGCGTGGGCGTGAGCGGTGTGGTCGTGGTGGAGACGGCTGACGCGATTCTCGTGGCATCGAAGGACCGCGTGCAGGAAGTGAAAGCGATGGTCGGCCGTCTGAAAGCAGTGAAGGGCGCAGAAGCGCACGATCATCGCAAGGTACAGCGTCCGTGGGGCTTCTACGATTCGATCGATCACGGCGAGCGCTTCCAGGTGAAGCGGATCGTGGTGCAGCCGGGTCAGCGGCTGTCGCTGCAGATGCACCATCATCGCGCGGAGCACTGGATCGTCGTATGCGGCACGGCACTTGTTACCCGAGGTGAAGAGACATTCCTCGTGACCGAAAACCAGTCCACTTACATTCCGCTTGGCACGACGCATCGACTGGAAAATCCCGGCAAGACGCCGCTGGAAATGATCGAAGTTCAATCGGGTACGTACCTGGGCGAAGACGACATTGTTCGCTTCGACGATCAGTATGGACGCGTGGCGGAAAAAAAGACCCGCAAGACGAATGCATGAACTGAACGGCGAAGCAAAAAAGAACACAGGCCACCGCTCAGGGCAACAAGGCAACAGGAATCACGGAGTACTTAATACAGCGGTTGCCGAAGCAGCGCCGCGGACGCGAGAGAGGCAAAGGGATAACCCTTGAGAGGGACATTCCGACTGGCGTTCGCGGTATTGAACACGCAATTTATCGAGCACGTAGCGGCACTGCTGGTTCATCGGCTTTGCACGGGCGTGCGGTTCCGGGAGCTTGGGGAAGCTTTCCGGATACGCAGGGACACAATGTGGGGCGCAAGGGGAGAGGGGTGATGGACGAAAATAAAGAGCGGTCACTGGTGGCCAAGGTGATGGACGGGCTCGTATCGGGCATCGTCGAACAGAAGTACGGCGCGATCCTGCCGCCGCAGGATGTTTTGTCGAAGGAGTTCGACGTGAGTCGGACCGTGATGCGGGAGGCGCTCAGCATGCTCCTCGCGCGTCACATGCTGGACGTACGCCCCAAGACGGGCACGCGAATCCGGCCGATGAGCGACTGGCGGCTGATCGATGAAGACGTTGTGAGCTGGCGTTTCAGGGCCACGCCCGACCAGGCGTTTTTACGCGACGTGATCGAGTTCCGGATGCTGATCGAGCCGCGTGCAGCTGCGTTGGCTGCGGCTCGCGCGACACCCGACGAGCTTGCCGGGATCCGCGAAGCGTTCGACGCATTGTCGTCGCTTGAAACGGGCGAGCCCGAGTTCCAGGCGGCCGATGTCGCGCTTCATACACGCATTGTTGCGGCGAGCGGAAACCAGTTCTTCCAGCAGATGACGGCTATCGTGCGTGGGGCGCTGGTGACGGTATATCCGATCGTGCAAGGCATTGCGACGATGCGTGAAGCTACGCTCGGCGCGCAACGCGAAGTCGTGGAAGCGATCGGTGCACGCGATGCCGCCGCGGCCGAACGTGCGATGAGCCGCCTGATCGATGTCACGGCTGAAGAAGTCGGCCGCGCGTTTTCGTTTGAACGACGCGAGGACAGTTCGTCTCCGCCGATCGACGAATCACAGTCAGCGGGCGCCTGATTTCGGCACGTGCTGCATGCTTGATCCCGGAACGGTTCCGGGAGATTTCTGGTCACGTTTCTCGTGACCGGGCGCTTCAGGCGCCGTTTCCGGGGTTCTTCCCTGCGCAAACGTTTCACTCCCTCTCGTCTTTCTAACTCCCTGCCGTTTGTTCACGCTTCCCGGCGATCGCTCCCTTAGTGGACAATGAGCGTCATTGAGTCATCGACATCAAATCACGGAGCGCAGCAGATGAACGAAGAGAGCACGATTCGCTGGGGTATCGTCGGCGCGGGACGCATTGCACACCGCTTCGCCGAAGGGCTGGCGTTCGTACCGGGCACGCAGCTCGCAGGCGTCTGGTCGCGCCGGGGGGAGCCAACGCGCGCATTCGCCGACAAATACCAGACGAAGGCCTTCGAAAGCTTCGACGCAATGCTCGAAAATATCGACGCGCTCTACATTGCGACCATGCAGAACAGTCATCCCGAGTATGCGTTGCGTGCATTCAAGGCGGGGCGTGCCGTGCTTTGCGAGAAGCCGGCCGCCGTCAATGCACGCGCGTTGCAGCAGATGATCGACGCCGCCCGGTCTTCGAAGCTCCTCTTCATGGAAGCCATGAAACCGCCGTTCTACCCGCTCTACACGCAATTGCGCGAGCATCTGGCGGCGGACCCCATCGGCCAGATTGGACTTGTACGCGCCGGGTGTTCGATTGCAAATGTCCCGCTCGACCATCCTTCGTATTCGATGGACATGGGCGGCGGCGCGTTGCTCGATATCGGCATTTACGAAGCGTTCCTCGCGGTCGACTGGCTCGGCGAACCGCTTGAAGTGCAGACGTTCGGCAGGCTCGGGCAAAGCGGCGTCGACAGTTTTGCGAGCCTGAATGTGCGCCATGAACGCGGTGTCGCGCAGATCTTTTGCGGTATGGATCTTCAGGGCAAGGGCGACGCGTTGCTTGCCGCGACCGGCGGTACGGTCACGATTCACGAGAACTGGTGGAACCCCGCGCGCGCAACGGTTCGCTACGTAGATGGCCGCACGGTCGAACTCGATGCACCCTTCGAAGGCGGTGGCCTGAACTACGAAACCGCGCACTTTTGCGAGCTGCTGCGCGCTGGGGCGATTGAAAGTCCGATCATGCGTCACGCGGTATCGATGCAAATGATCTTCATCACCGACGCCGCCCGCCGCGACCTCGGCGTGCATTTCCCGTTCGAGACCGACTGACAGACCGGTCTCGCCGCGCACCAACTTGTTTAAGCGTCATTTCAGACTGTCGCGATACGCTGCGACGTCTTCACATGCAGGGCATTTTTACCATGCGATTCTTATCCCGATTCTGGCGCGACAATCGCAAGCTGGTGGCGTTCCTGGTTCTGATGGCCCTGTTTCGAAGCGCGATTGCGGACTGGAACGTGGTGCCGAGCGGTTCCATGTTGCCGACCATTCGCGAAGGCGACCGGATCGTCGTGGACAAGATGGCTTACGATCTGCGCGTCCCGTTCACCCATGTAGCGATCCTGCATCTGCACGATCCGCAGCGTGGGGACATCGTGACGGTGGATTCGTCGGCGGCGAAGGAACTGATCGTGAAGCGGTTGATCGGTCTGCCTGGGGACGTGGTCGCCATGCGTGACAACGTGCTTTACATCGATGGCAAACGCGCTGCTTACCAGCCTGTCGATATTGCGGGCGTGGCGGGTGATTCATCGTCGCCGGGCGAGTATCTCGATGAGAAGCTCGGGCACGTTTCGCATGTGGTCAGGTTGTCGGTACTCGCGCCGAGTCCACGGCGCTCGTTCGGGCCGGTGACCGTTCCGAAGGGGCAGTATCTGATGCTCGGAGACAACCGCGATGACAGCGCGGATTCGCGCTATTTCGGTTTTTTTCCGCGCGATGAACTGATGGGAAGGGCGAGAAGGGTTGCGTATTCGCTCGACCCGGAAAAACATTATTTTCCGCGCCTGGGAAGATTCGGCGCGCGGCTGGACGGCTAAGGAGACGGCTAAGCCTAAGTGCCGTTTAATGCCTTCCCGGCAGTGCCAGTCTCCGCTCGAGCCGCCGTTGCACGAATTCCAGCACGCTGCACAGCACCCAATAAACCACGGCGGCGGCCAGATATAACGGCAAGGGCTGGTATGTGGCGGCGATCACTTCCTGCGCGCTGCGCAGCAGTTCGGTCACCGTAATCACGGAAACCAGCGACGTATCCTTGATGAGGCTGATCAGGCTGTTCGAAAGACTCGGCACGGCGATGCGCAACGCTTGCGGGCCGATCACATATCGAAGCGTCTGCGACCTGGAAAGCCCAAGGCTATACGCCGCCAGCCATTGCCCGCTCTGGATCCCGAGAATTGCCCCGCGCATGCTCTCCGACAAATACGCGGCCGCATTCGCCGATAACGCAATCACCCCAGCCGGGGTCGGATCGAGCGAAATTCCAAGGCTCGGCAGCCCGTAATAGATCACGAAGATCTGCACGAGCAGCGGCGTCCCGCGCATCACGCTTACATAAACGCGTCCGATCCCCACCAGCGTCTTGCTGCGGCTGATGCCCATGACCGCAAGCACGACGGCGGCTATCAGGCCGAAGAACATGGAGTAGACCGCGAACTTGATCGTCAGCACGGCGCCTTGGGCCAGTGCCGGTATCGATTGAACGAGCAGGGATGTCGTGGACATGAGGGATTGAGTTGGCTTCTTATCGATCGAGGCGGGTATCAAAAGCCAAGGGCGGCATCGTCAAGACGCCGCCCCGATGCCGAACGCGGAGCGCCCGGTTTTACTTTACAGCCGGCTTGGTCACGTCGATACCAAACCACTTGTCCGAGATCTTGGCGAACGTGCCATCGGCTTCGAGCTGGGTCATCGCGTCATCAATGGCCTTCTGGAACTTCGGATTGCCCTTCTTGAACGGGATGCCCGACGGGTTGCCCGGGCCGACGTTCGCGCCGGTGCGCAGCGGCAACTGCGAATTCTTCATCAGGTACGCGAGCATCAGTCGGTCGTTCAACGCGGCGTCCAGACGGTTCGATGCCAGATCGCGCAAGTATTCAGGCGCGCCCGGATACGTCTTGACATCGATACCCGGAACAGCTTTCGCCATGTCCATGTAGTTCGTGCCGAGGCCCACGCCGAGCTTCTTGCCCTTCAGGTCGTCGAGCGTCTTGAAGTCGCGCGTGTCGTCCTTGCGCTGAATCAGCTGGGCGTTCGAATATGTGTAGGCCGGGGAGAAATCGAGCGTCTGCTTGCGGGCATCGGTGATGCCGACCTGGTTCGCGATCACATCGAACTTGCCTGCCTGCAAACCGGCGATGATGCCACTCCACTCGGTCGTGACGAACTCCGGCTTGACGCCGAGTTTCGCCGCGATAGCCTTGGCGATATCCACATCGAATCCGACCAGTTCACCTTGCGGCGACTTCGAGTTGAACGGCGGGAACGTGCCTTCCAGGCCAATGCGCAACGTGCCGCGCTGTTTGACCGAATCCAGCAGATCTTCTGCGTGGGCGACCGCCGAGAGCGACGCGCCGATCAGTGCTGCCACGAGCACTTTCTTGAAGAGAGTCAATTTCATGTGTTGTTTGCCTTTGTCCGAGTTTTTATCGGTAATCTGAAGTGCCGCGATGATAGCGAAAACGCCACGACCGCTTCAGATCGATTCCTCATGTGGTTATGAGAACGGGTAGGGATGCTTCGCGCGTCATACAGCGGCTGGCTGGCGCGACAGCGCTTCCACGCACTCTGTCACGAGCGCGGGTCCGCGATAAATGAGGCCCGTGTAGATCTGCACGAGCGATGCCCCCGCCGCCAGTTTTTCACGCGCGTCATCGCCCGACATGATGCCGCCCACGCCGATGATCGGCACGGCATTGCCCAATTCCACGCGCAACTTTCGGATCACCGCATTCGACGCCTCGAACACCGGCTTGCCGGACAGACCACCAGCTTCATCGCTGTGTTTCATGCCGGTCACAGCGGTGCGTGACAGCGTGGTGTTGGTGGCGATCACGCCGTCGATCTGATGACGCAGCAACGTGGCGGCGATCTCCTTGATCTGCTCGTCGTCGAGATCGGGCGCGATCTTGAGCGCGAGGGGCACGAGCTTGCCGTGCATGTCGGAAAGACGTTGCTGTTTGTCCTTCAGCGCACCGAGCAGTGCGTCGAGTTCGCCCGCGCCTTGCAACTGGCGCAGGTTCTTCGTGTTCGGCGACGAGATGTTGATGGTCACGTAGCTCGCGAACGGATACACGCGCTCGAGGCAATACAAATAATCTTCGGCGGCCCGTTCGATGGGTGTATCGGCATTCTTCCCGATATTCAGCCCCAGAATCCCGCGATACCGCGCCGCCTGCACGTTCTCGACGAACTGATCGACGCCGCGGTTATTGAAGCCGAGCCGGTTGATGAGCGCTTGCGCATCCGGCAGCCGGAACATGCGCGGGCGCGGATTGCCGGGCTGGGCGCGCGGCGTGACCGTTCCCACTTCGATGAACCCGAACCCCAGCGACGCCAGCCCGTCAATACACGCGCCGTCCTTGTCCAGCCCGGCCGCGAGCCCGACCGGATTGCGGAAGTTCAGGCCCATGACGGTGCGCGGGGAGTCGGGCGCGCGCTCGGCGAGCATGCCGGACAAACCGGTGCGGCCGGCGGCGCCGAGCATGCGCAGCGTCAGATGGTGGGCATCTTCCGCATCCATGCGAAAAAGTTGCGCGCGGGCAAGCGGGTAGAGGGAACTGAACACGAGGAGAGGCCGGAACGGCAAAAATTGAGACGCGCCATTTTAACGGCTTTAATGGCGACGGCCGAAAAGCTGTGTCGGAACGTTGAATTTCGCGGAAAAATCCGTTTGGGGCGGACCTGGCAGTAACCCGGCGCGTGCCGCCGTTAGCGACGCGGTTTGTCAGCGGCCATCTTGCCGGGCATCGGCGGCGTTCCGGCGGAGTGCATCGTAAGGGGATCGAGCAGATCCCAGCGGCCATCGATCAATCCTTCTAATGGCCGGAAGTTCGCCTTGTATGCCATCTTTTCGCTCTCGCGAATCCAGTAGCCAAGGTACACGAAAGGCAGGTCGAGGCTGCGCGCCTGCTCGATTTGCCACAGGATGTTGTAGGTGCCAAAGCTCGTGTGCGGCATGTCCGGCTCGAAGAATGTGTACACCGAAGACAAGCCGTCACCCAGGATGTCGATCATGCTGATCATGCGCAGCACGCCTTTCGCGGGTGGATCGTCGCTGGGCTTGCCGTCGTCGCTTTCCGTGCTCGCGGCAGCTTCGACCGGCGCCACCGGCTCGCGAAATTCCACCAGGCGCGAATTGATCCGGCTTTGCAGCAGAAATTGCTCGTATTGGTCGCGGCTGTCGCGATCCATGCCGCCGCCTGCGTGCCGCGCCGACTGATAGCGCATGTAGAGCGCGTAATGTTCTTCGTCGTAGTGAAGCGGAGCCACACTCGCGACCAGGTCGCCGTGCTGTTTCCAGACGCGCCGCTGGGTGCGGTTGGGCTTGAATCCATCGATAGGCAAACGCACCGGCACGCACGCCCGGCAACCGTCGCAATAAGGCCGGTACGTGAACACGCCCGAGCGCCGGAAGCCGGCCTTGACGAGTTCGGTGTAGACGTCGGAGTTGATCAGGTGACTGGGCGTCGCCACCTGCGAGCGGGCGATGCGCCCGTCGAGGTAGCTGCAGGGATACGGCGCCGTTGCATAGAATTGCAACGCCGAAAGCGGTGAAAGCGGCAGCTCATTGGGGTGAGTCACGTTGGCAGCTCTCGTTCTAAACGTCTGTCGCCTCGTTGTGTTGCCGGACTGACGTTGCCGGCCAAACAAGGCACTGTGTTCGAAATACTCGATCCTGCGTTGAATTGTCTTGCCGTCGCGATTGGCTCGGGCGCTCTCAGCTTTCCGCATTGACCCCAAGCGTGGCGAGCAGTGCCGACTTGTCGAACTGCCAGGGAATCGGCGGCTCGAACACGGCGTAGCGAAGGTGTCGCAGAAATGCCTTCCGCGTGATCTCGCGCCCGCCCAGCGAGGCCAGATGCGACGTGTTCTGCTGGCAGTCTATCATCTCTATTTTATGGTGGCGCAAGTGTCCGACGAGTGCCGCGAGCGCGATTTTTGATGCATCAGTGCGGTGCGCGAACATCGATTCGCCGAAAAACATCCGCCCGAACGACACGCCGTAAAGACCGCCCACGCGCCTGCCCTCGAACCAGCTTTCAATGCTGTGCGCGCGTCCGTCGCGGTGTAAAGACGAATACGCCTCCACGATGTCCGCCGTGATCCACGTGCCGCGCTGGCCTTCACGCGGCGTCTGCGCGCACGCGCGCATCACGCCGGCGAAATCGTGATCGACGCGAATTTCCCACGCTGCGTCCTTTAATACCCGTCGCAGCGTCTTGCGAAGTGAATCCGAGACCTTGAATTCATCCGGAATCAGGACCATGCGGGGGTCCGGGCTCCACCAGAGGACGGGCTGGCCATCGGAATACCAGGGGAAAATTCCGTGCTGATAGGCATCGATCAAACGTGAGCTTTGCAATTCGGCGCTCGCCGCGAGCAAACCGGGCGCGCCGCTCGCCTCGCCGAGTGCGCGCTCGACGGGCGGAAACGGATCGTCGGATGCGAGCCATGGAACCATGATGCGGGGCGGCGCTCAGCCTTCGCGCAGTGAGCGGAAGATGTCGCCGGTGTGCAGCGAATAGGTGCCGGCGGCGCGATCGGCAAAAAAGAAACGCAGCGTCTGGCCGACGGTCGGGAACGCAATTTCGTCCCAGGGAATCTCGCTTTCATCGAAGAGTTTCACTTCGAGGCTTTCCTCGCCGGCATCGATATCCAGATCGAGCAAACGCGCCAGATAAAACAGATGCACCTGATGCACATGCGGCACGTTCAGCAGCGTGAAGAGGCTCTGGATCTCGACGCGTGCGCCGGCCTCTTCCAGCGTCTCGCGCGAGGCGCCTTCGCTGGTCGTCTCGTTCATTTCCATGAAACCCGCCGGCAGCGTCCAGAAGCCGTAGCGCGGTTCGATCGCGCGGCGGCACAGCAGAACCTTGTCGTCCCAGACAGGGACGGTTCCGACCACGTTGCGCGGATTCTGATAATGCACCGTTCCGCAGTTGCCGCAGACGAAACGTTCGCGGTTGTCGCCGGGAGGCACAAGCAGGCTAACTTCGTGGCCGCAGACGGAGCAGAATTTCATAGGGGAGAAGTCTGAAAGTGTCGTGCGAGTGTATCACCGAGGCCGGGGCGCGCGGACGGGTCGCGGCCGCGTTGCGGTTGCATCGGCGACTTGTCCGGATGGTCTATGGCCCCGGATCGGGTGCGAGCGGGCGGACGCTTCTGGCTACAATATAAGTCCTTCGGATGCGGCGCTTTTTTTGCGTCGTCCATTTCACGGTCACTAACTCATCCTGCCGATGTCCACCACGCCCGCCGCATCACGCCCGCCGATGTTGTCCACCGCCGACGCGCTCGCCACCTTGCTCGCGGCCGCGCGCCGGGTGGACGGCACGGAAACCGTCGACTGCTTCGACGCGCTCGGCCGCGTGCTCGCCGCCGACGTGGTGTCGCCGCTCGACGTGCCGCCCATGCGCACGAGCTCCATGGACGGCTACGCGGTGCGGGCGGCGGATCTCGCCGGGGCTTCCGGCTCTAACGGTGTGACGCTCCCCGTGTCGCAGCGCATTCCGGCCGGCGCCATAGCCGAGCCGCTGGCCGCCGGCACGGCCGCGCGGATATTTACGGGTGCGACCGTGCCGCCGGACGCGGACGCCATCGTGATGCAGGAAATGGTTCGTCTCGATAACAACGGCGCAAGCTTCTCGCAGGCTCCGGCAGAAGGCGAGTGGATCACCCGGCAAGGCGCTGATATCCGTCGCGGCGCTGTCATCCTGGCCGCCGGGACGCGGCTCACACCGCAGGCATTGGGGCTGGCAGCATCGGTGGGATGTGCTGCGCTCGAGGTCGCGCGGCGCGTGCGCGTGGCTGTGTTTTTCACCGGCGACGAACTCACCACGCCCGGCGAGCCGCTGCGCCCGGGCGCGATCTACAACTCGAACCGGTACACCTTGCGCGCGCTGCTCGCCACGATCGGCTGCGAGGTGACGGACCTCGGAATCGTGCCGGACCGGCTCGACGCGACCCGCGAGACGCTGCGGCGGGCGGCACGCGATCACGACCTGATTCTTACGTGCGGGGGGGTGTCGGTGGGAGAGGAAGATCACGTCAAGCCCGCCGTGGAAGCCGAAGGGCGCATTTCCATGTGGCAAATCGCGATGAAACCCGGCAAACCGCTCGCGTTCGGCGCGGTCAGGCGCGAGGCTTCCCGGGCGGAAGACGAGGCGTTTTTTATCGGCTTGCCGGGGAATCCGGTTTCGAGTTTCTGCACGTTCCTGCTGTTCGTGCGGCCGTTTATCCTGCGACTGGCGGGCGTGGACGCGGTCGAACCGCGCGTGTATTCCATGCGGGCGGATTTCACGCAGAAAAAGGGTGATCGCCGCAACGAATTCCTGCGCGCCCGTGTGAACGCCGCCGGCGGTCTCGACGTGTTCGGCAACCAGAGTTCGGCGGTGCTGACATCGACGGTATGGGGTGACGGACTGATCGATAACCCTCCGGACCACGCCATCCAGGCCGGCGAAATCGTGCGTTTTATCCCGTTTTCAGAACTGATGCGTTGAAGGCAATCATGAAAGTCGAGTTGCGGTTTTTTGCGAGCGTGCGTGAAGCGCTCGGTGTGGCAAATGAAAGTGTCGAAGTGCCGGACGGCGTTGCCAACGTTGGCGATGTCCGTGCCTGGCTGCGCGCGCGCGGCGGCGTGTGGGCCGAGACGCTGGGGGAAGGGCGGTCGCTGCGCATGGCTTGCAACCACGAGATGACGGACCCGTCGCGGCGCATCACGGACGGCTGCGAGGTCGCGTTTTTCCCTCCGGTCACAGGCGGCTGAGATGACCCGGATTCGCGTGCAGGAAACCGATTTCGATATCAGCGCCGAGGTCGCCGCACTACGTGCCGACAACCCCAAGGTCGGCGCGGTTGCATGTTTTGTCGGGACGGTTCGTGATCTGAACGAAGGCCATACCGTCCAGGCCATGGAACTGGAACACTATCCCGGCATGACCGAAAAGGCGCTCGAAGCGATTGCAGGCGAGGCGCGCGGGCGCTGGCCAGGATCGGATGTGTTGATCGTGCATCGGGTGGGAAAGCTGCTGCCGCTCGATCAGATCGTGCTGGTCGCGACGACCGCGGTGCATCGGGCGGAAGCGTTCGAATCGTGCGCGTTCGTGATGGATTACCTGAAAACGCAGGCGCCGTTCTGGAAGAAAGAGAAGACCGAGCACGGCGAGAAATGGGTCGATGCACGCGAATCCGACGACGCCGCGCGTGCGCGATGGGGCGCCGCGGCCCGCTGATCAGGACTTCTCGCTGCCTGTGTCCGTCACATTCACGGGAAACGACGTAGCACCGCTGCGATCGCGCAGATGCTCCGCCGCTTCCGTTTCCCGCTCACCTCTGCGCAAGCGCCTGAGCGACGCCAGCAGCGCAACCTGTGCCTCGGGAATGCGATAGTCCCAGCCAAACTTGCTCAACTGCAGGCTTTGCGCAATGCGCAGCGCCGGTTCCATGAACTGGACTGCGGCGGCCGGTTCGTACCGGCTTTCGACGGTATCAAGAAATAGCGTGATCCAGCGCGCAAAGTGCTGCGGTTCGATATCGCCAAGTGGCCGGTGCGCTTCCTGCACGTTGCCGCAATAGTCCTTCGTCCCGAGCACGAGGCTCGACCAGAAAGTCGTCATCTTCGCGAGATGAGCGTCCCAGCGCCCTGCCAACTCACGCGCGAAGATCGGGCCGAGCAGCGGATCTTCATCTACACGACGGTAAAAAACTTCGACGAGTTCGCGGATGTTGGCTTCGCTAGCCTGCGAGGCGCGAACAGGCGGCGTGGGCTGGACTGCGGGATCGGTCATGGCTTGAATGCGTTTCGTGCAATGGTTGAAGCGGCTGAACCCGCGTTTTATACCGGTCCTTTATTCGCGGACCAAGCCTCAGAACAAGGGCGATTTCGAAGAAAAGTGAATAAATGGGAAATTTGTCGCAGAATAGCGCCCATGCCGTGAAATACGGTTTCACGTTCTCCTGCGAGTTGGCGTCTCATGATAATCGACGTTTCAGCGTGAAACCTCCGTCGTGTCAGCGACGGCTTGCCGCGGCGACGATGACGCTCGAGCCGAGTCCGGACATACGCATGTCGGCTCCGGCCCCTACGTTCAGCCTTCCATCGCCGCGCCGCGCGGTTTGCCCGTGTGCGTGCCCGACGACCCTTGGCGCGCGATCCCTGCGCGTGAACGGCGCCGCCAACGCGCCACCTTTCAAATCGATGCGCCCGCCCATGCGGCATCGAAGCGCGACTGAATAACGCGATTGTTACGCGATTACCCTAATGCGACTAACCGATTACACCGATTATTCCCTGCGCGTCATGCTCTATCTGGCCGTGCGCCCGGAAGGACTGGCGACGATCCAGGAAATCTCGGAGGCGTACGGCATCTCGAAGAATCATTTGATGAAAGTGGTGCAGCGTCTTGGAGAACTGGGCTGGGTCGAAACGCTTCGCGGCCGTAACGGCGGCCTGAGGCTCGACTCTCGTACGCCGCTTCTGACCATCGGCGAGGTAGTGCGCAAGACAGAAAATGATTTTTCCATCGTCGGTTGCTTCGCCGGGGACCATGAAGCGCATCGGCATTGCGTGATCCAGTCGCACTGCCAGTTGAGAGGCGTGTTTGCGGCGGCGCGCGATGCTTTCCTCGCCGAGCTCGACCGGCATACCATAGGGGATCTGGCGTCGCCGGCGGACGAGCTGGCGGGTTTGCTCGGTATCGTGCGGTTCATGCCTCACCCAAGCTCGGACAAAGGCGGATCGGGTCAGAGCGCCGGTCGAACTTAGGCCTTCTGCTACCTGCTCCAAAGCTTCCGCATCCTCGGCTTCCCTCGCGCCCGATTTAACGATTTATCCAAAAAATTGCCGTTTTCGGGCACCGAAGCGCTTGAAAGTGCCGGATCGCGCCTCATTTTGAATACATCCCATTTGGAGGTCTCAATATGAGAATCGACAAGCTCACGACCAAGTTTCAGGAAGCACTGGCCGACGCGCAGAGTCTCGCCGTCGGCAACGACAATCAATACATCGAACCGGTTCATCTGCTTGCTGCGCTGATTGCGCAACAGGACGGTTCGGCGCGCTCGCTGCTCTCGCAGGCGGGCGTTCAGGTTCAGGCGCTGGAAACCGCGTTGAAAGACGCGATGACGCGTTTGCCGCAAGTCCAGGGCACGGACGGCAACGTCCAGGTCAGCCGCGACCTTGCCGGCTTGCTGAACAGCGCGGATAAAGAAGCGCAAAAGCTCAACGATACTTTCATTGCGAGCGAGATGTTCCTGCTCGCAGTTGCCGATGACAAAGGCGACGCGGGCCGTCTTGCCAAGCAGCATGGCTTGACGCGCAAGGCGCTCGAAGCCGCGATCAACACCGTGCGCGGCGGCGGCCAGGTGCATAGTCAGGATGCCGAAAGCCAGCGCGGCGCGCTCAAGAAATACACCGTCGACCTGACCGAGCGCGCTCGCGCCGGGAAGCTCGATCCGGTGATTGGGCGTGACGACGAAATCCGCCGTTCCATCCAGATCCTGCAACGGCGGACGAAGAACAATCCGGTGCTGATCGGCGAGCCGGGCGTGGGCAAGACCGCCATCGTGGAAGGGCTTGCGCAACGGATCGTGAACGGCGAAGTGCCGGAATCGCTCAAGAGCAAGCGCGTGCTTTCGCTCGACATGGCCGCGTTGCTGGCCGGCGCGAAGTATCGCGGGGAGTTCGAGGAGCGGCTCAAGGCCGTGCTGAGCGACATCGCGAAGGACGAAGGGCAGACCATCGTCTTCATCGATGAAATCCATACCATGGTCGGCGCCGGCAAGGCCGAAGGCGCGATGGACGCGGGCAACATGCTCAAGCCGGCGCTCTCGCGCGGCGAGCTGCATTGCATCGGTGCGACCACGCTTGACGAATATCGCAAGTACATCGAAAAGGACGCGGCGCTCGAACGCCGTTTCCAGAAGGTGCTCGTCGACGAACCTTCGGTGGAAGCGACCATTGCGATCCTGCGCGGCTTGCAGGAAAAGTACGAACTGCATCACGGCGTGGAGATCACCGATCCCGCGATCGTCGCGGCGGCGGAGTTGTCGCATCGCTATATCACGGACCGTTTCCTGCCGGACAAGGCTATCGACCTGATCGATGAAGCCGCGTCGCGCATCAAGATGGAAATCGATTCGAAGCCTGAAGAGATGGACCGGCTCGACCGTCGTTTGATCCAGTTGAAGATCGAGCGCGAAGCTGTGAAGAAGGAGAAGGACGAAGCATCGCAGAAGCGCTTGCAATTGATCGAAGAGGAAATCGAGCGGCTGGATCGCGAGTATTCCGACCTCGAGGAAATCTGGATGGCGGAAAAAGCCGCCGTGCAGGGCAGCGCGACGCTGAAGGAAGAGATCGAGAAAGTGCGCGCGGATATCGTGCGTTTGCAGCGCGAAGGCAAGCTCGAGAAGGTCGCCGAATTGCAGTACGGCAAGCTGCCCGGGCTCGAGGCGCAATTGAAGCAGGTGACGCAGGCCGAGACCGCCGAGCAAAGCAATCCCACGCGGCCGCGCCTGTTGCGCACGCAAGTCGGTGCTGAAGAGATCGCGGAAGTCGTGTCGCGTTCGACCGGCATTCCTGTGTCGCGGATGATGCAGGGCGAGCGTGACAAGCTGCTGCAGATCGAAGCCAAGCTGCATGAACGCGTCATCGGTCAGGACGAAGCGATTGGCGCCGTGGCCGATGCAATCCGCCGCTCACGCGCCGGTTTGTCGGACCCGAACCGGCCGTATGGTTCGTTCCTGTTCCTCGGGCCGACGGGCGTGGGCAAGACCGAGTTGTGCAAGGCGCTCGCCGCGTTCCTGTTCGATTCGGAGGATCACCTGATTCGTATCGACATGAGCGAGTTCATGGAGAAGCACAGCGTCGCCCGTTTGATCGGCGCGCCGCCGGGTTATGTCGGTTATGAAGAGGGCGGGTATCTGACCGAGCTCGTGCGGCGCAAACCGTACAGCGTGATCCTGCTCGATGAAATCGAGAAGGCGCATCCGGACGTGTTCAACGTGCTGCTGCAAGTGCTCGACGACGGTCGCATGACCGACGGGCAAGGGCGCACCGTGGACTTCAAGAATACGGTGATCGTGATGACATCGAATCTTGGATCGCACGTGATCCAGTCGATGGTCGGCGAGCCGCACGAAGCGGTGAAGGATGCCGTGTGGGAAGAGGTCAAGCTGCACTTCCGGCCGGAGTTCCTGAATCGTATCGATGACGTCGTGGTGTTCCATTCGCTCGACCGCAGCAACATCCAGTCGATTGCGAAGATCCAGTTGCAACGGCTGCATGAACGGCTTGCGAAGCTGGAGATGCAGCTGGATGTATCGGACGCGGCACTCGAGTTGGTCGGCAAGGTGGGTTACGACCCGGTGTTCGGCGCGCGGCCCTTGAAGCGCGCGATCCAGCAGCAGATCGAGAACCCGGTCGCGAAGCTGATCCTGGCCGGCAAGTTTGGGCCGAAGGACGTGATCCCTGTGGATGTTCGGGACGGGGAGCTGGTGTTCGATCGCGTCGTGCATTAAGACGCTTTGGTGGTGCGATGAAACGCCCGATGAGGTTTATCGGGCGTTTTTTTTCGTGGTTGGAGCAAGAGCGTGTTTGGGTATACCCCGTTAGCGAACTTTGGGCATCGTGATAATCTGCGACCAAGTTATCTGACGTCGTATCTAAAAAGCGTCGCTCATACTTGAAAGTCCTCCGTTATAAAAGGCGAAAGTCATAGGACGTCCGTTCTAATCACCTCCAACTCACATCATTTCATGACGAAACTGAACTTCTTGTTGGCAGCGACAGTCGCGTGCGCCGCGTCGGTGAACGTCTACGCCAAGACCAGCGATCAGGCGTCCCTTGACTCTGCCGTCAGGCGCCTGCATGCCGCGATGATCGCGGCCAACGGCGCCGAACTCAAAGCGCTGACCACCTCGACTTTGAGCTACGGTCATTCGAACGCTTCGGTTCAGAACCAGCAGGTTTATATCGATACGATCACGAGCGGGAAGACGCACTACAAGCGCATCGACCTGACCGAGCCGAGCGTGACGCTCGCGGGCGATAACGCCATCGTCCGGGATCATTTTTCGACAACGGTGGAAAGCGACGGCCAGCAGACCGATGTCGAACTCGATCAGTTGATGGTCTGGAAGAAGGGCGGCAACGGCTGGAAGCTGCTCGCGCGCCAGGGTTTCAAGCATTGACGAAAAAGGGCAACGGATTACTCCGATGCCCCTTCGTCACTTCAAGCAAACACAATAAAGAGAAGAACCCTCAAGCCTTCGGCTCTTCATTCTTGCCGAACAGGCCGCCCAGACCGCCGAGCGAACCCAGCACGCTGCCGAGATCAAGCTTGCCGTCCGCCGGCACTTCGCCGTTCGGCGTTGCCTTGTCGACGAGTTGCGGCAGCACGGAGGCCAGCATGCCGCTCAACTGATCGCCCGACACACCTGCCTTCTGTGCGAGATCGCTGACTGCGCCCGACCCGAGCACGTTGGTCAGGGTGTCCGAGCTGATCGGCTTGTTTTCGCCATGACCGATCCATGACGACACCACATCACCTGCGCCATTTTCATGGAAGCGCTGGATCAGGCCGGTCAGGCCGCCTGGCTGGTTGTTGATGAATTCCATGGCGACAGCGACCAGACCGGCCGGTGCTGCGCCGCCACCTTCCGGTGACGATTTGCCGAAGGAGGAGGCGAGGGTATCGAGTAGGCTCATGGCTGTCTCTCTGAAAAGCGATACGGGTTGGGTATATCGCCCGGTTGTGTTGCAGTGACCGGGCGAACAAGGCGCCGTCCGTCAGGACAACGCGTGTTCTGCTGCAAAACGACCTGAGTGCGCTGAAGCTCAAGCGTCGTGTTTGTGTCCGTTTCACGAACGACACGCCCTTGCATCAAGTCAACGGCGCGCGAAAGAAACGCGCCGCTGTACTCAGGTTGCAGCCGCGTCGCTCGCGGCTTTCTTCTTCTTTGACTTCTTCGATGCCTTGGCGCCGCTCGCGCCAGATGCTGCATCGGCGCTGGCGGTGGTCGACCCGCTGGCGGCGTCGGCGGCTTTTGCTTTCTTCGATTTCTTCGCTTTCGGAGCCGATGCCGCGTCCGGCGTGACGGCAGGCGTGGTGGCCGTGGTCGCTGCAGGAGAGGTTGCGGCGGTGGCGGCGGCCGAAGACTTCACCGTCGATTTGCCCGGCGCGGCGCTCGTGCTGGTTGCAGGCGTCTTGGAGGGCTTCACGCCGGTTGGCGGCGCGGATGAACCACCGATGGTCAGCCCGGCTTCTTCCAGATGTCCTACGGACTTCGTGCCGAGCCCTTTCA
Organism: Burkholderia sp. PAMC 26561; assembly: GCF_001557535.2. Lineage (NCBI taxonomy): Bacteria > Pseudomonadati > Pseudomonadota > Betaproteobacteria > Burkholderiales > Burkholderiaceae > Burkholderia > Burkholderia sp. PAMC 26561. The sequence goes on along the minus strand of NZ_CP014306.1, from coordinate 3,167,304 downwards.
CGCGATTGGCGAGATCGTCGGCGTTCTTGAACGGGCCGTTCGCAGTCCGTTCGTCGATGATCGCCTTCGACTTCACCGGCCCGAGCCCTTTGATGGCTTCAAGCGAGGCCTCGTCGGCGGTGTTCACGTCAGTGGCGGCGAATGCCGCGCCCATCGACAACGAAAAGGCCAGAAACAACATCAACAGCTTTTTAAGCATGACAAGTGCTCCAGGTTGAAAACAGAAGGAGAAATCAGTGTCTCAGTGCCGCCCCGACTTTACTGGAAGCCTGGCCAGAAAGTCCAACTAGCATAGGACAAAACGACCGCCAGCATAATGGCGGCAACCGTGAATCGGTTCGGGCAGCATTAGTTTTGACAACATCGCCGGATAGTATTTTGCTGCGGCAGCGCTTTCGCTGCAGCGTTTCAATTCTCTTTTGCGATTATCACCAGATGCGTGGCGGATCGGGACGATCCTGTCGAGATTTAACAGTTTCTGAATGTCGCTGCGATTAATCTGTCTTTTGTCTTATAAAAATTATCAACAAAATCCGCCTTCGATCAGCCCTTGGTTTTGATTTCCACGAATGCGCCGCGAACCTCGAATTTCACGGAGTCGACGACTTCGCCGTGTTTATCGATGAGATCCAGCGTGTGATGTCCCGGCCACGGCAACCATGCCATGCGTTGTGCGCGTCCGGCCGGCTTGCCGTCCAGACGCCACGTGCTGCCCGAAGGCGCGCCTTGTCCGCTTTCGAACCAGACGCGCTGGCGGGCCGCGGGAATGTCAGGGTCGAGCGCGAAGATCGTGCCGTCGGTCGGCGTAGAGATTCGCGCCGCGCCGGAGTTATCCGCACCCTTTATGGTTCCCTCAGCATTCGCCGATAACCCGATCCGCGACATCTGCGTGCCGCTCAGGAACCAGTCGTCGCGCGCCGGTTCGATATCGTTCTGATACGTGATCTTCGTGCGCACCACGCCTTCGGGCGCAGCGGGCGCGCGGCTCGGCGTCTGCCGGTGCAGGTAGTTGACGAGCGCGGCCCACACGGGCGCGGCGCCCGTCACGCCGGAGACGTCCCACATCGGCGCGCCGTCGGCGTTCCCGACCCACACGCCGACCGTATAGCGCGACGTATAACCGACCGCCCAGTTGTCGCGCATGTCCTTGCTCGTGCCGGTCTTGACGGCGCTGAAAAAGCGCGTGGCGAGCACGCTGTCGAAGCCGAACGTACGCGTGCGGGCGTTGTTGTCGGCAAGGATGTTCGTCACGATAAAGCTCGCCTGCGGGCTGAAGATACGTGTTCCGGGCACGGCGGCAGGATGCACCGCCGCGTCGGACATCGAACCGGAGGTGCCGCCGTTCGCAAGCGTGCGATACGCGTTCGTGAGCGATGCAAGTGTCACGTCGGCGCTCCCCAAAGCGAGGCTGAAGCCGTAGTAATCGCCGGCCTGCGTGAGCGGCAATCCGAGCGAGACCAGCGTCTTCGCGAACTTGTGCGGCGTGACCATCACGAGCGTACGCACGGCCGGCACGTTCAGCGATGACCCGAGCGCCGTGCGCATGCTCACCCAGCCCTTGAAATCGTGATCGTAGTTCTGCGGGATATACAGGCCGCCGCCGGTCGCGAGGTCGAGTGGAGCGTCATCGAGCAAGGTGGCAGGCGTGAGACGTTTTTCATCGATGGCCTGAGCGTATAAAAACGGCTTGAGCGTCGAGCCGGCCTGCCGCAATGCGACGACCGCATCGACCTCCGGCGCATTCGATAACCCGCCCGCCGAGCCCACCCACGCGAGGATCTCGCCGCTGCGGTTATCGATCACGATGGCCGCCCCGTCGTGCACATTGCGTTGATGCGCGCGCGCGTTGAGTTCGAGCAGGGTGCGCGCGAGCGAATTGCGGGCGAAGCGCTGCAGGCGGGTGTCGATGGTGGACTTGATGCGCGCGCCGGCTTGCGGATGGACTTCATTCGCGATACGACGCGCGAAATGCGGCGCGAGCGATTCTGAATCGAACGAACGCTGCGCCGCCGATGCCGTGCGCGTGAGCGTCAACTGCACGTAGCTGTCGAGATTCACGCACGGGTCCAAAGTCGGCGTCTTAGCCCGGTTCATGTCGCGCAGGATTCCGCACGCCCGCGCCGAGACCTTCGCGTAATTCGCATTCGGCGCTCGCACGAGCGCCGCGGTCACAGCGGCTTCGCGCTCGTTCAAGCCGGATGGCGACTTGCCGAAGAGCGTCTGCGATAACGCGGACAGCCCCACGATCTCGCCGCGAAACGGCACGAGATTGAGATACGCCTCCAGGATCTGGTCCTTGCGCCACGCGTGATCGAGCCACAATGCGCCGACTGTTTGCGTCGCTTTTTCGGTAACCGATCTTCTGCCCGGCCGGCGATCGTCATCGATCAAACCGGTCAGTTGCATCGTCACCGTCGACGCACCCCGCGTTCGCGTGTTCCACAAGTTCGCCCATGCCGCGGCCGCGGCGCCGCGCCAGTCCACGCCGCTGTGCTCGTAAAAGCGCTTGTCCTCCGAGACCACGATCGCTTCGCGCAGCGCCGGCGATACATCCTGCAGCGCGACCCAGTCGCCGCGCCGTTCGGATGTATCGATGCGCGTGCGCTGCAGCGGCTCGCCATCGCGGCCAAGCAACACCCAGTCGGAACTGCGCCAGCCCGAGCGCACCTCGTCGAAGCTCGGCAGCGCGTAGGCCGAGCTGGCGAGCATGCATCCGAGAAGGGCGAGGGCGGCGCGTTTCACGGGTCTACTTTGCAGCGGTCGGTGATGAAGCAAGCGGCGCGATGACCACGGTCGCGTTTGGAACTGCACCGAACACGGACGGCGCGTACAGCGCTTCCACGCGCGTTGGCGGCAGCCCGAACGTGCCCGCGTTGTTCAGCCGGACCGTGTACTCGACCTGCAATTTGCCCTTCGGCAGATAGTCGTAATACGCGCGGTATCCATCGAAGCCACGTTCCACGAATGCCGGCCACGCGCCTTGCGCACTCTTTTCGCCTTCGGTGGCGGCTTCCGAGTCGCGGCCTAAGCCGGAGCCGAGGATCGTCGCGCCAGCCGGGACCGGATCGTTCACGACAACCCACGTCATGTCGCTTTGCGCTTCGATATCAAGATGCACGCGCACAATGTCACCGCGCGACAGCGTGCCTTTGACGGCGGGATCGATGGGCGTCACAGTCTTCGTGATCCGATACCCCGCCGCGAACGGCGCCTTCAACGCAACGGCCGCGAGACTTTCCATGGTCGCCCATGGTTTGCCTGTTCCGTCCTGCGTGAGGGTGAGCGCACCCTTGTCCCAGGGCAATGTCACGCTGTGCGAGCCCGGTGTGTTCCACGCGATCGCTTTATCTACGCTGCCTAACGCAATGTGCGTCTGCCCTGTCACCGGTGTGCTTTCAAACACACGCGAGAAACGTTCGACAGCAAGTTTGCCCCACAGATTCGAAGTCGTGGTGTCCCACGCGCCGTTCTTCTGCAACGCCAGCAATCCGCCGATCAGCCTCGGCATTTCGTCCTTCCAGGAAGGGTTGTCGGCGAAAAGCAGCGCCATGCGCGCCGCGTTCGTTTCCGGGCCGGTCATGAGCCAGTAGAGGTCGTCATCAGCCGCGGTCGAGAACGTCAGGCGCGTACCCGAATACGTCATGCGGGCGCGCAGGATCTGATCGATTTGCGCGCGCTGGTCGTCGCGCTGGGCAATGCCGTCCACGCGGGAAAGGATCGCGTAGTAGTCGAGCAGCGCGGACGTCGGCCACTGGTTCGGCGCGATGGTGATCGAGCCGAGCATGCGCGGCTCTGCGAGACCGTATCGCGACAACGCTTCGATGGCCGAGAGTTTCACGAAGTCGAGGTCCTGACGCGGCGACCAGAACTTGCGCTGGATCTTGCCTTCCACGAAGTTCGTCAATGCGCCCGCGAGCTTGTCGCGAAGGTCATCAGGCAGGGCGTAGCGGCGATCCGCTTTGGATGCTTCGTCGCTGACCGCAAGCAGATACGCCGACAACGTCGGACTGCCGTATGGGCGCGAATCATCGGACGGCGGGAAGTAGTTCGCGAGGCCGTCGCTGTCCAGATACGACGGCATGCGTGCAATCACCGTCTTCCATTGCGTGAGGTCGTTGAGACCCAGCGATCGCGATGTCTGTTGCTCAAGGCAGCTATACGGATAGCGCTCGAACCAGCGGCGCACGCCGGGCAGGCCATCGGCGAGTCTTGGCTGCAAGGTCACAGCAATCCCGCCGCGAATCTGCCCGTCGGCGGATGCCACTGCAGTCTCCGGAGGCGCGACCGGCAGCGTGAACGTGCCATCGACTTGCGTCATGGTGGCCTGCTGGACGGTCACGGGGATGGCCGGCACGACGCGTTGCGTGAGCTTGATCGCATCGGCGGCTTTCGGACCGCCTTGCTCGGCTGCGTTCACCTGCCAGTTCAACGCGCCCGTCGCCGCCATGCCAATGGCGTCCGGCGTGTTGATCTCCCACGAGATTTCCTTCGATGAATCCGGCGCGAGTTCCACCGTTTGCGCCTTCAGATCGAGCGAAGGCACGTTCGGCGTGACGACAACCTGCATGGTGCGCGCGGTCGTGTTGCGCAGCGTGAAGAGCGCGCGGAACTGGTCGCCCACGCGCACGAGCGGCGGCAAACCGGATATCAGTTGCAGGTCCTGCGTGCTGCGTATCGATGCGCTCCCGGTACCGAACTGCCCGGCGCCAACCGCCCCGATCGCAACGATACGGAAGCTCGTCAACGCATCGTTCAAAGGCACGTCGACCGACGCTTCGCCGTTTGCATCGAGCGTCAGGCGCGGATTCCAGAGCAGGAGCGTATCGAAGAGTTCGCGTGTGGCGCTGTGTCCGCCGCCGCCGCCCGCCGGCACCGCCTTGCGCCCGAAGTGACGCCGTCCGATGATCTCCATTTGCGCCGTCGATGTCTCCACGCCATATGCGCGCCGTTGCAGCATGGCGTCGAGCACGTTCCAGCTTTGATTCGGCATGAGTTCGAGCAGGGCTTCATCGACAGCGGCGAGCGCGATCTGCGTGCCGGCCGGCGCAGGCTTGCCGTCCGGCAACGTCACGCGAACCTTCACATGCGCCTTCGAACGCACGGCGTACGACTTTGCGTCGGGCGTCACCGTGACGCCCAGCTTGTGCACGGCCGTACCCACCTTGATCTCGCCGAGACCGTACCGGAAAGCGGGCTTCGACAAATCGACGAGCGGCGTGGGCGCCTCATATTGCCGGCCTTCGTACCAGAACGCATGCGCCCAGTCGAGCGGCGCTTTCCAGCCCCACGTGAAGAACGAATACCACGGCACTTCATGAATCCGGCCACGAATCGCGAGTACGGAGACATACACGTTCGGCCCCCACGTGTCCTGGACCTTCAATTCGATGGTCGGGTTCTTTCCGTCCAGTTCGACGACCTTCGTTTCCACGATCCCTTCACGTTCCACGGCCACGAGCGCGGTCGCAAAGCGGAACGGCATGCGCACCTGGAAGCGCGCGGTTTCGCCGGGTTCGTAGCTGGTCTTCTCGGGCAATACGTCGATACGATCCGTGTTCTCGCCGCCGAACCAGAGCTGGTCTTCCCGCGTGACCCAAACCGATGTCGTCGCGTTCGCGACACGTCCGTCACCGTCTTTCGCAATCGCGATCAGGTCGACGTTGCCCGCTTCCTTGAGTTTTGCATCGCAGGAAAGCAGCCCGTGGTCATCGCTCTTGCCGCTGCACAGCGTGCCGAGGTCCTTGATTTCGGTGTGGTTGTCGTAGGCGTAAAAACCGCCGACCATGCGTTTGCGCGAACTCGTCATGGTGCGCGCAACGCCGCGTATTTCCAGCGCAACGCCGGCGCGCGGCTTGCCCTGCAAATCGACGGCGAGCGCCTGCACCGGCACTGCGTTCCCGACCGATACCCAGTCGCCCGCCTTGATGCCAGCAGCCACCGCCGCAGGCCAGAGCGTCGCGTCGCCGCGCAGCGTCTGGATCTCGCCGTTCGGGTCCGCGAAGGTCGCTTCCAGCGCGAGCCGTTTCGGCGCCTCGACCGCGGGCAGCGATTTCAGCGTGAGCGTGCCCGTGCCGTTACGGTCGAGTGTGAGCGCGGTTTTATCGGCGACGAGTTTTGCCGTCGATGTATCTTCCTGCGCGCTCGAGTTGTCGTCGTCGCCTTCCGTTGCGGGCGCGCTTGCGCCATCGTCCGCAGGCTTTTTGTACGGCGCGAAGCTGAACGAATCGAATTGCGATGCAAACGGCGGCGATGTGTCTTTCATCAACGCCGACACTTGGACAGGCAGATTCGATGCCGGTCCGCCCGATACATATTCGATCTGCACCGCGAGCGGCGCTTCTTTGGCGGCGACAAGCGCGCCCGTCTTCTGGTCGCGAATCCCGATCGATCCCTTGAACACCGGAAGGCGGAATTCTTCTACGCGGAAACTGCCTGTATCGACGCTCATTCGGCCAGAACCGGCGCTTGAATCGTCGTCATCGTCGCCGGCGTCGGCCTTGCCGTCGTCGAGCGTCACGCTATATTCGCCGAGCTTTGCGGCGGAGGGAATCGGGAAGGTCGAATCGGCGCTGTGATCGGCGGCCCACTTGAGCGGCAGGTGATAGGTCTGGCCGCTGCCCAGATGACGGATCGTCACGCGCGACGGCATATGCGACGGGAACGCAAAACCGCTGAGCGTTTCCTCGCGCATCAAATGCTTCATGGATACCGTTTCGCCGGCGCGCAAGAGCGTCCGGTCGAACACGGTCGTGGCGCGGGTGGTCTGGTCGCGGCTCATGTCGGTCGGAACGTTGAAACGCCAGCTTTCGATACCGCGATTCCAGTCCGAGCGCACGAACGCCATGTCGGGACCGGTCTTCGGATCGTCCACACGTGCCGAGACGAAAAAGCCCGACCATTCCAGACTCTGTTCATCGCATTCGGCAGCCGCGGCGAGCGGCTTGTTCACGTTTGCAATGCCTTGCGCGTTCGTCGTTGCCGTGGCGATCTGTTCGCCATTGCAATCGCTGATGTCGACCTGCGCGTTGGGCACCGGCTTGCCGCTGTCGAGCGCAGTCACCCAAACGATGCTGTTCTCGCGCCCTTGCTTGAAATGCACGCCGAGGTTTGTCACAAGCACCGACGTACGCACGTACATGGCCTGCGGCTTGCCGAGCAGCGACGCGCCAAGCGCCGGCGACGCCATTTCGACCACGTAAAATCCCGGCTTCATGATCGGAATGCCGACCACTTCAAACGGACGTAGGGACTTCGGATCGGCCTGCGGCACGCTCAACGTCTCGACGCCGGGTTGCTTTGCGAGCAGCGACAACGAGCGGATATCGATCTGCGGATTTTTCGCTGTGCTCCCCACCGCGTAGACTGGCTTGATGCCGTTGTGCAGCGCCTGCGGCATCTGCTTCTCGATCTGCGAAACGGACATCGAAAAGCCGTCGAACTGGTCGACGGTCTTCATCCATCGGCGAATATCCGTATCGGCGTCCACGCGCAGTTTCGTCACGCTCGATGCTCCCGCGTTCAAGCCGCTGACCTTCAGGTCGGCTTCTACATGACGCAGCGTGACGGGCAACATGGCGGGCATGTTCGGTTCGGCGAAGCGCTCGATGATCCCGAATGTCGACGATGAAAACTTCGCCAGCGGTGGCATGGGAGCGGTCGCGGTCCTCAGCGGGAAGAGATCTGCGTTCGACAACTCACGGCCGCTCGCGTCCTTCAACCCACCAGGCAGTTCAATCGATAGATCCGCGTGTTCCGGCAACGGCGCCGCGAACTCGACCGTGCTGATCTCGCTATCCTTTTCGTCGGGATCGAAGGTCGGCGTTGCGTTGCCGCCCGGGCCACGCAGCGTGATCTTCGCGGCGTCGGTGCGCAGTACAGGCGAGTTGAAGCGGATGCGCAACGGGCGCAGCGGCGTGCAGGGCGCTTTTGCGTTTTCACGTTCGCAAGAGAAACTTGCGGTGAAGGGGGCGCGGACATCGAAGTCGAAACGTTTTTCCACGTCGTTCGCGAGACCGCTCGGGCCCGCGACGCCACGGCCATAGACGAGTTGCATCTTCGTGGCCGAGGGCAGGGTCTGCTGGCAGGCGAGCGTGAGGACGCGTGCACTGTCTTTTTCAAGGCGGAAGTGCTTGAGCAAGGCGGTGCGTGCGGTGGCATCGATGGACTTGACGGGAATGCGGTTACCCAAGCCGTTCGATTCGCACCAGATGTTTTGCAGCGCGGAGGCTTCCGTTGCCGGGCCGTTGAGCCTTACCACAAAGAACTGGTTCTCTTCGATGTCGCCATACCCCGGCATCACGCTCAGGACAAACGGGCCGCCCGTCTCGAAGCGATATTCGCGCGGTCCGGTAAGCGCGTTTCCAGCGTTTGATTTGAGGCCGTCGTTGAGCGCCACCGAGCAGCGCATGCCGGGCGTCAGGTCCTGATCGAAATCGTAGGCCCAGGTTTTATCGTCGACCCAGTGGGCCGAGCCTGACGCGGCACCCGGGGCCGGACCACCGCTGCAGTGCACCTGAGCCGGCGCCTTCGCGGCGGCGCCGCCGAAGGCGATCATGGGTTCGTCGAACTTGACCACGACTTGCCGGACCTGCGTGACCTTGCCCTGCGGTGAAACGCTTACCGTCCGGGCGGCGTCTGCGCGATGCGTCGCGCCGAGAAAGCCTATTGCCAGCAATGAGACGGCAGCGGCCGAAGCCAGCGTCCAGGTTTGTTTTTTTATGACGCTGATCATCGAATGCGCTCCGGGAAAAGCCAAAACCGCTGGCGATTTTACCGGAGCCTTACGTTAAGCTAAGCATTTGTTTCCATCGTGCGACAAGATTTGATGATTGTTTGCATCGGGTGCGCGTTGTTACGTGAAGATGCTATGCGGGTTTGGCGTCGGCGGGGATATGGCGGCGGCTGACGCGGCGCCAGTACAGAAACAGACCGATGCCCGCCACTCCCAGGCTCACCGAATTCGCGACCCAGAACCCGCGCGCGCCTTGTAGCGATTCAGGCGCAAAACCCCCTACATTGAAGCCAAGCAAATACCCGCCGCCCAGCCCGATTCCCCATAACGCAACGGCATAGATCACCGTCGGCACGACGGCGACCTTGTAGGCGCGCAGCACGAAGGCCGTGGTGATCTGGAGTGCGTCGAAGAGGTGGTAGAACACCACGATTGCGAGCAGCGGCATGGCTGCGGCAATGATCTGCGCGTCCGGCGTGTAGGCCATCAGCACGTAGGGCCGCAGCACGAACAGCGCGACGCCATATACAACAGCGATCCCGCACGAGAGCGCGATGCCGTGCCGTGCGAGGGAACGGGCGGCATCGAAATGTTGCGCGCCGATTGCCTGCGAGACGAGCGTGGCGGAGGCTACGCCAATGGAGAGCGGCGTCATGTACAGCACCGCGCCGATGTTCCCGGTGATCTGATGCCCGGCCAGTGTCGTCGTGCCGAAGTGCGAGATGAAAAGCGCCATGAACGTGTACGACGTCACTTCGATGAGATAGGACAGTCCCATCGGAATCCCGAGCTTGAGGAGCGCCTTCTGGCGTCGCCAGACGGGCCAGCAAAACCGCGAGAAGATGCCGAACGGCCGGAAGAATCCGACGCGTACGAGCACCGTCATTCCGACGATCGCGATCAGCCAGTTGATCAGCGTGCTGGCGATCGCGCAGCCCGGGCCGCCCAGCGCCGGCATGCCGAAGCCGCCGAAGATGAACCACAAATTGAGCGGCACCTTCACCACCAGCGCGCCGACTTGCAGGAACATCACGAGCCGCGGTTTGCCGACCGCATTGGTCAGCGAGCTATAGACGCGAAACGCGAGACTCGCGGGCAACCCCAGCGACAGGATGCGCAAATAGGAGAGGGTGCGTTCGTGCAGGACGGGTGGGGCATCGGCGATGCTCAGGAGCGGTTGCGGGAAGTACAGGCAAACGAAACCGATCACTGATAACACCGCCGCCAGCCACAACGCCTGGCGCACTTCCTCGCCGATCTCGGCTTCCTGCCGCGCGCCGAATAGCTGCCCGGCGATTGGCTGCAACGCCGTGAGGATGCCGGTCAGGCCAATGTAGACGGAAATGTATATCGATGAACCCAGGCCGAGCGCGGCGAGATCGGGTCGCGGAGAAGCGGCCGACCATGGCGGTATCGATCACGCCGAACGCGATGATCGCCAGTTGCCCGATCAGCACCGGCCACGCCAACGCGGCGATCTTGCGGACGTCCGGCCACATGGTCAGTTCGTGCCCCGGCGCAACGGCTTCGGCCCAGGCCTTCTGACGGGCGGAACCGGCCGCTCGATGCGCACGTACAGCCGGAAGCGTTCGTCACGGTCGGCGACGCGGCGGCCTTCCCAGACGAGCTTCCAGACGAACGTGGAAATGGACGACGGCTCGCCGTAGTCCTGCGTGTCCTGGCGCAGGATGACGTCGCAGTCTTCATCGAAGGCGAAGTGCATGCCGCCGAAATATGCGAACGTTGCGATCTGCGCATCGCCCAGACGTACCGGGGAAATGCACGTGTAGTCGGCCGGGAGATGATCGGCAATCTGCTCCGCCACGTCGCGATACGTCCGGCTGTAGTTCACGACCGGCAGCCACAGTGTCATCAGCAGCACCCACATCAGCGTCGTGCCGGCGCTCGACAGCACCACGCTGCGCCACAAGACCTTCGGATGCCGCGCGAGGCGCCAGCGCGCGAGCGAGAACCAGCAGACCGTCACGGCGACCGCGCACACGAACGACAGGATCTTGAATTCAGGCTGGAACCCCGGCGCGAGGCGCGCCAGGTTGCGCGCGAGCGGCGCCGGGAAACCGTACAAGCCGGCAGTCCAGACCAGCCAGACGAAGGTGGCGAGCAGGGTGAAGCTCAGCATGGCGAACCAGTCGATGGCGTTGATCGCGCCGCGCTTGAGCGTGGGCAAGGCGAACGTGGCGAGCACCGACAGCGGCGGCAGCAGCAACATGAAAAGCCGGTTCGACTGATGACTTTGCAGGATCACGAGCACCAGCAACGGCCCGATCACCGATACCGGCACTGCCACGTGCGGCGAACGCCGCAGTCCCGACCAGCTCACGAAGGTCCAGATGGCGAGCGGCCATGCGGGCCAGGTGAATAGCGGCAGGTTCTTGATTGCGTAGGACAGCGCCGGGATCGGCGAGCCGGAGAACGCGTCGAAACTATGACGCCACCATTGGCGCAGCCACCACTCGCCGTCGTCCGGGTAAAGATGCAGCACCGGCCAGACCCACGCGCCGATCAGAATGGCCGCGACCGGCACGCCGAGCACGAGCAGATAAAACGGCCGCACTTCACGCACGATCACGGTCATGGCCAGCGTGCAGATCAGGAGTGCAAGCACCAGCACCGGACTGCTCGACAAACCAACAAGGCCGATCGCCGCGCCCCAGATGAGCGCGCCTTGAATGGGTTTATCGCAACTGCGCACGAGGCCGTACACGAGCATGGCGGTACCGGCGAACTGGGCAAGCTGAGGCGTGGTTTCGTGGCCACGCTCGGCGAGACCAAAGCAGGCGAGCAAAATGAGCAGGGCGCCGTCGGCGAGCGTGCGGCCGTAGTCACGCGGTTCCGGTTCGCCGCCGAACGCGTACTTGAAGGGCTGCGCTTCGTCGCGGCGGCCGAGCAAATACGCCGTGTACCAGACAAACGCGCACGCAATACAAAAGAGCAGGCCGGTGACGACCCGCGAAGCGTTGCTGGCATCGACCCAAGGGCTCAGCAGGCGAATGAAACCCGCGCCGAACCAATAGATGAACGGGCCGTCGGAGGTCAGCGCCTTGCCGACCAGATTCGGCAATAGCCAGTCCTTGACGCTGCCGTTGGCCATCGTCCACATCACGCCGAAACCTGCCGCGTCCTCGTTTTTCCACGGATCGCGGCCGAACAGGCCAAACGACGCATAGACGATACAAATGGTCAGCAGCAGCCAGCGCGGCAGGGCGCTGGTTGCGGAGGCGGTCAGACGGATGACATTTCGCATGCGGTGGCGACAGGAAACAGAACGGATTGGGCGAAGCGGCGGCGCTGGATCAAGGCTGGCAAGCCCGGGAGCGCGCGGTTTTCGTGACGCTTTTTCGTCACTTTTTAGTTAGTGCAATTTTTAACGAATCCGGCATTGTAGACGGGAGCCGTCGCGTGCGTCGTTGCGGTGCGTAGACGACGGGCTTCCGACGAAAATTCAAGCGAAAAAAAAGGCAGCTTTCGCTGCCTTTCTTCAGTGCTGCAATTCTGCTGAATTACTTCTTCGACGAGAACGCTGCGAACTTCTTGTTGAACTTCTCGACACGGCCGGCCGTGTCCATGATCTTTTGCTGACCGGTGTAGAACGGATGCGATTCCGACGACACTTCGATCTTTGCCAGCGGGTACTGCTTGCCTTCGAACTCGCCGGTTTCGCGCGTGTTGATGGTCGAACGCGTAATGAATTTGAAATCATTCGACATGTCGACGAACAGCACTTCGCGGTAATTCGGGTGAATGCCTTCTTTCATGGTCTTTCCTTTGGTATCTGTTGGTAGCCAGCCCGCTCAACGTGCGCTCAGTATGACGTTTGTCACTTTTCCCGAGCGCGAGCCACTTGCCTGAGGTCGAAAACCGTGGATTATGCCAGAAAATCAGTCGCCTGGCATGTTTTTGGGGCCCTCTGGCCAGGCGCTTACGAAAGCGCGCCCACGTTCGCCGGGTCTTGCCGGTAGTAACGCGCGAGCAGCCGATACAACTCGGGATAGTCCCGTTCGAAGGCCGCCGGTTTCACGAACAGGGCCTCGCTGCACACCGCGAAAAACTCCGACGGATGGTCGGCCGCGTACGGATCGATCAGGGATTCGCGCTCGAAACGGTTCCATCGGCGGTCGGAAACGGCGTCGACTTGAGCGCAGAAATGGTCGTAGGCATGATCGAAGACATCGTTCCAGGCCACGGAATCGAGCGGCGCATGCCATTTGCGGTAGAGCGGCGGGTGTCCATCCGCCTCGCCGTTGAGCATGTCGATCTTGTGCGCGAACTCATGGATCACGACGTTGTACGCGTCCTCCCCGTCGGTCATCTGCGCGTCCTCCCACGACAACACCACCGGGCCGCCTTCCCAAGCCTCCCCGCTGGCGTCGTGTTCGATCTCATGCACCACGCCGTCCTCGTCCTCGACCGTTTTCTTGATGACGAACTCGCCCGGGTACACGATCACGCCCACCCATCCGCGATACAACTCCAGGCTCAGGTTCAGCACCGGCAGGCAGGCCTGCAAGGCGATGGAGACGATCATCGCGTCGGTCAGCGGCAGATCGTGCGCCGTCGAAAATTCCTTCTCGGCGATGAAAAGCGTCGTGTTCTCACGCAGACGCTCCAGGTCGCCAGCACTAAGATGGCCGAAAAACGGCAGCCGGTCGAACGTGGCTTGCCATAGCGCGTCATCGATCGCGTACTTGCGCAGCGCCCGTTCGCGACGATTCCCGCCGATCAGCCGGGTCAGAAAATTGGCCATGAGGTCCGTGTCAGTCTCTCGAATTCAGTCAATCTGTTTTTGCCATGCCGCGAACAGACCACCGCAAATCGCGACGCCCATCAGGAAATAAAAGCCATCGAGCGACGCCAGGAAACTCGCCTGCTGCGTAACCATACGGGAAATCGTCACGAGGGCGAGCGCGTGAGCCTCACCGGCCGTATGGCCGGCAGCGGCAAACCCGTGCGCCAGCGTGCCTGCGGCGTTCTGGAACTCCGGATTGTACGGATTCACGGCTTCGGCGAGCCGCGATTGATGCAGCGCCTGCCTGTGCTGCTCCACGATGATCACCGCCGCCGTCGCAAACGAGAGCGTCAACTGCCGCACGATATTCTTCAGCCGGTAGCCATGCGTGAACTCTTCTATGGCGAAGATCTTGAACGTGAGGTTCGCCACCGGCAGCACGATGAACAGCAACAGCAAGCCGCGCAGCAGCATCGGCAGGATGAGATCGATTTGCGCCACGCCCGGCGACATGCGCGTCATGATCCACCCGACCAGCGCTGCAATCGCAAACCCCGGCACGATGATCCATTTCTTCCGCGTGACGTACTTCGTATATTTGAAATAAAGGAAGAGCGCCGAACCCGATATCAGCGACGTCATCCCCACGAGCCGTCCGGCATTCTGAACTGGATAGCCCAGTCCTTGTTCCAGAAACCGCGAGATCAGATAGCTGAATCCCGTGGACTCGAAGTAGTAGAGCATGTACAGCACGAGGCCAACCTGGAACGAACGCTCGCGCAGCGCGTGAAGGCGAACGAGTGGGGCCGGGTGATGCCACTGATGCCACGCAAACCAGACCAGCGTGCCGATGCCGGCTGCCGTCAGCATCACGAGCGTCGGCGAGGTGGTGAAGTGCTCGAAGCGCACCTGTTGCATCACGATTTGCAATGCGCCCTGGGCGAACGCAAACACCAGATATGGCCAGAAGGACGTGGCGCCGCGTTCATCGCGATGAACATTGCCCGAATCGGGCAACGCGAGCATCGCAAGGCCCGCGAACGCGAAACCCACCGGCGCCGTGCATGCGAACAACGCGCGCCAGTCGAAATGCGATACCAGCCAGCCGCCGAACAACGGCGCGATCGCGCTGCTGCCCACGATCAGCAGCAGGAACGCGCGCGTCGCGCCGGCGCGTTTTTGCGGCGTGAAGCTGATCTGGATCAGGATGCGGCAGGCGCCCATCATCGGACCGATGAAGTAGCCTTGAAGGCCGCGTGTGAACGTGAGTTCCAGCGAGGTTTCTGCGAGCGCCGACAGGATCGCGCCGCACGCGTAGAACAACATGCAACCAGCCACGTATCGCCGATGCCCCAGCCGGTCGACCCACCATTGCTGCTGCAAGATCCCGAGCACGGCCGCGACCGCGTAAGCACTCGATGACCACACGAGCTCGTCCGGCGATGCATTGATGCCGCCCGCAATGTAGCTCGCGAAGAACGAGAAGATGGCGTTATCGAAGTAATCGAGGCCCGTTACCAGCGCCAGCACCCACGGGAAGAAGTCGCCTCGCAGCCGCTCGACTGCAAATACCGGCGCCCGCGCGCTCATTACTTCTTGCTCCCCGGTTTGGCGCGCGTCTTCGATTGTTGTTCGAGGAGCGCTTCGGCGGATTGGCCCGCAAGCCGCGCTTCCACGTAATCCAGATCGAGCCGCAGCTCCGCGCGTACGGTCTGCGCTTCTTTCAGTTCTCGACGCACGTTTTCGATACGGGTATCGATGGCATCGAGTTGCTGTTGCAAGCCGTTCTTGATTCCGGCCAGCGAATCCGGCGAATAACGGTTGTGGCCCGCATCGGTTTTTTCGAGCGGCCGCTTGAGCATCTCGACAATCCCGTGCAGCGAGAATCCGAGCGAGCGAAGCCGGAGAATGCGCCCAAACCGTTCCAGATCGTCTGCGTCGTATAGCCGATACCGCCCCTCGCTCCGGCTCGGCACAACAAGGCCGCGTTCTTCATAGTATTTCAGCGTGCGGGGCGTGACTCCGAGCCGCTCGGCGGCGTCGCGCACGGTCAGAAGTTCTTCGGACATGACGTTGGCCGGTTTGCGTTCCGGCGAGAAAGGTTTCCCTGAATTATAGATCAACATGAACGTGAACGTACACGTTTGGAATCCTGGTATAGGTTTCGATGGGCGAAAAAAAACCGCCCGCAATGCGGACGGCTTTCGTGTTCGGTTGGACCGTCGGGGCTCAACTACCGCCGCGGCGCATCAGATCGAAGAATTCAGCGTTGTTCTTGGTCTGGCGGATCTTGTCGAGCAGGAATTCCATGGATTCGACTTCGTCCATGTCGTGAATGAACTTGCGCAGCACCCAGACCTTTTGGAGCAGGTCAGGCTTGATGAGCAGTTCTTCGCGGCGCGTGCCCGACTTGTTCAGGTTGATCGACGGATAAACCCGCTTTTCAGCAAGACGGCGTTCCAGATGCACTTCCATGTTGCCGGTGCCCTTGAACTCTTCGTAGATCACGTCGTCCATGCGGCTGCCGGTTTCGATCAGTGCCGTACCGATGATGGTCAGCGATCCGCCTTCCTCGATATTGCGCGCCGCGCCGAAGAACCGCTTCGGACGTTGCAGCGCGTTGGCATCCACACCACCGGTCAGCACCTTGCCCGAAGCCGGCACGACCGTGTTGTAGGCGCGCGCGAGACGCGTGATGGAGTCGAGCAGGATGACCACGTCGTGCTTCATCTCGACCAGGCGCTTGGCCTTTTCGATCACCATTTCCGCGACTTGCACGTGGCGCGCGGCGGGTTCGTCGAAGGTGGAGGCGATTACTTCGCCGACCACCGAGCGCTGCATTTCCGTCACTTCTTCCGGGCGTTCGTCAATCAGCAGCACGAACAGCACGATATCCGGGTGGTTCGATTTGATGGCGTGCGCAATGTGCTGCAGCATCACGGTCTTGCCCGATTTCGGCGATGCCACCAGCAACCCGCGCTGCCCCTTGCCGATAGGCGAGATCATGTCGATGATCCGGCCCGTCACGTTTTCCTCTCCGCGCATTTCGCGCTCGAGCGGCAGCGGCTTGTTCGGGTGCAGCGGCGTCAGGTTCTCGAACATGATCTTGTGCTTCGAGGCTTCCGGCGCCTGGCCGTTGACCTTGTCCACCTTGACCAGCGCGAAATAACGCTCGCCGTCTTTCGGGGTGCGCACTTCGCCTTCGATGGTGTCGCCGGTATGCAGGTTGAAGCGGCGAATCTGCGACGGGCTGATGTAGATATCGTCCGTGCTGGCGAGGTATGAAGTCTCGGGTGAGCGGAGGAAGCCGAAGCCGTCCGGCAATACTTCGAGCGTGCCGTCGCCGAAAATCGTGTCGCCGGTCTTGGCGCGCTTTTTAAGAATCGCGAACATCAATTCCTGCTTGCGCAGGCGATTGGCGTTTTCGATCTCCAGGCCATTGGCCATTTCGATCAATGCGGAGACGTGCTGAGACTTGAGCTCGGATAAATGCATACGGATTTCCCGCCAGGGAGAAGAGGTACAACAGAGAATTTGGGAGGAGAAGTGAGCTGAACGCTCAAGGACCTAAACCGTCTTGGTCTTGCAGTCTTAGGATTCTAGCATAGCACATGCCGACGGAGCCTCGAAAAGGCCTGGTGGCGATGGAACGCGCGCATGTTGTGGTCGCACAACATTTAGCGGGAATCCCACAGGTGCAGCTAATCGCTTTTACTTGCTTTTTACTTGCGTGGCCGGGCACCGAAGCCAGGCCGTGCACTAATGCAGACTTGCTGCTGAATCCGGGTCGCCGAATCAGTTGCCTGACGCCGGCGTCCCGGATTCAACCTCACAGGTTGCTGTCCAGAAACGCTGTCAATTGCGACTTCGACAAGGCGCCGACCTTTTGCGCTGCAACCGCGCCGTTCTTGAAGAGGATCAGCGTGGGGATGCCGCGCACACCGAACTTCACGGGCGTGGATTGGTGTTCATCCACATTGATCTTCGCGATTTGCAGGCGGTCGCCGTAATCCTTGGCAACTTCGTCGAGGATGGGCGCAATCATCTTGCAGGGACCGCACCATTCGGCCCAGAAGTCGAGCAGAACGGGTTTATCCGACTTCGTGACGTCCTGGTCAAAGGATGCGTCGCTAATATGTTTGATCGATTCGCTCATTATGTAGATACCTCTCTGAATTCGAGGCCCGCGTTTGAATGCTCGCCACGATACACCAAAACAAGGAAATTGTTCTCCCGCGCCGCGGGGTGTAGAACCGCTCGCTTGGGTGGGCGCGAAACCGTTGCCGGTATGCCGCTTCTGCCCGCCACACGGCGTTTAGCCGGTGCTTCAAAATGTCATCTTAGCTTACTTTGCTATCCGTTGCCGGCTACCGATAGGATGTACCCGGACCCGCGTTTTTCAAGATCTCCAAGCCGGTTTTTCTGCGTCGATAAAGAGCGCGGCGAGCCATGAGGTGATGGGGTGAACGGGGGTGAACGCGAGGGCGCTTGAGGATGGGGGTACGCAATGCGTACCAGGTCTGATATGATTCTGCGTGACGGGCCTCCTCGCATGGTGGCGCGGTCAACCTGGTCAGGTCGGGAACGAAGCAGCCACAGCCGTTTTCTACCAGTGCCGAGGGTCGGGCTCGTCACCTTCGCTTCATCTCCCCTGTTTTTATCTCTGCTGTTTACTCGCATCTTTCGCTCCAGCTCTTACTTCCTTTGCGTCAAATGTATGGCCGCCTGAATCGCATTTCAATGCGTTTCCCGCAGCGCGCCGAACGCCGTTCGAGCCCGTGCCGTCCCGCCTTGGAAACGCTTTGGGCTCTTGACGTTGCTGATACAATTTCGGCATGACCTATCAAGTTCTCGCACGCAAGTGGCGCCCCAAATCTTTCGCCTCGCTCGTCGGCCAGGAGCACGTGGTGCGCGCGCTCACGCACGCGCTAGACGGCGGGCGGCTGCATCACGCTTATCTGTTCACAGGAACGCGCGGTGTCGGCAAGACGACGCTGTCGCGTATCTTCGCCAAGGCGCTCAATTGCGAGACCGGCGTGACCTCAACGCCGTGCGGCGTATGCCGGGCGTGCAAGGAAATCGACGAGGGACGTTTTGTCGATTATGTGGAGATGGACGCGGCCAGCAATCGTGGCGTGGACGAGATGGCGGCGCTCCTCGAGCGTGCCGTGTACGCCCCGGTCGATGCGCGTTTCAAGGTCTACATGATCGACGAAGTGCACATGCTCACGAACCACGCATTCAACGCCATGTTGAAGACGCTGGAAGAGCCGCCCGCACACGTCAAGTTCATCCTCGCCACCACCGATCCGCAAAAGATCCCGGTCACCGTGCTCTCGCGCTGTCTTCAGTTCAACTTGAAGCAGATGCCGGCGGGACATATCGTCGGTCATCTGGAACACGTGCTGGGCGAGGAAAAAATCCCTTACGAGGCGCAGGCGTTGCGGTTGTTGTCGCGTGCGGCTGACGGCAGCATGCGTGACGCGCTGTCTCTCACTGACCAAGCCATCGCATACTCGGCGAACCAGGTGACCGAGCAAGCCGTGCGCGGAATGCTCGGCGCGCTCGACCAGAGTTATCTGATCCGTTTGCTCGATACGCTCGCGATCGGCGACGGGCCGGGCGTGCTGGCTATCGCCGACGAAATGGCGTTGCGGAGCCTGTCGTTTTCCACGGCGCTGCAGGATCTTGCCGGATTGCTGCACAAGGTTGCATGGGCGCAGTTTGCGCCGGCATCGGTGCTCGATGAATGGCCGGAGGCCGGCGATATCCGCCGTTTTGCCGGTGCCCTCAGCGCCGAGCACGTGCAACTGTTCTATCAGATCGCGACCATCGGGCGTGGTGAACTGGGTCTCGCGCCCGATGAATACGCCGGGTTCACCATGACGCTGCTGCGGATGCTGGCGTTCGAACCAGCGGGTGGTCCGGGAGGAGGGGGCGGCGCGCGTGTCAAGGCTGCGGGAGCCGGCGTGAGCGCCACGAGCGCTCGCAGCGCGGCGCCGGGCGCGGTGACAGCCAGCGGTATTCGCGCTGCGGCCGACGTGACGCCGAAGGCGGCGGCCGCGCCGGAGCTCGATGCTGATGCACGCAGTCCGAAGACGATCGAGGCGCCCCTGGCCAGTGCAGAGGCTTCCGTCAACGCTCCTGAATCAGAAGCGCATGCCGCGAAGGGTATCGAGGGTAGTTTGGCCGATGTTTCCGGCACGTTGCCAGCCGCGCCGGCTGATCAGGATGCGCCGGTCGAGCAAGGCACTGATGAAGCGCAAACTCCCGTCGATACCTCTTCGCTTCAAACCGCGGGACCGGAAGTTCCTTTAAACAGCGAACCTGCTGTTGCGGGAGTTCCCGAGCCTGAGCGGGCGCCCATGGCTGCTGCTGCACAGGAACTCGTGGAGCGCGTGGTAGCGGAGCCCAGCGAAAGCGCACCGCTCGAAAAAGTGGCAACAGCTTCTCTGCGGACTCCCGGTGGCGCGAGTGCGGCGCTTGATGTACTGCGCAGCGCCGGCATGCGGGTATCGTCGGACCGGGGCGCGCGTCCGGCAGAACAGGCGCGCAAGTCAGTAATGCCGAAGGCCGCGCCGGTCGTCCAGGTTCCGGTGCCACGGCGGCCAGCCGCGCCGCCCGTGCAGCCTGCGCCCGCGAGCGATGCCCGGCCCGACGCGTCCGCGCGCAACGCAAACGAGCCCGCCGGTGCCAATAACGGCAGCGCCGTTGCGCCGTGGGAAGAGATTCCACTGGATGATTATCAGCCGGCTTCATCGGACGATGGGTATTTCATGGCGCCGGACGACGGTTTCGTGCCCTCGTTCGAAAGCGGCCCCGACGACGTACGCTTCAATGACTCGCCTGGTTCGAGGACCGAGACCAAACCCGCAGCCAAGGCCGACACCCGTCCGCTCCCGCCGGCCGTCCCGCTCGATGCTATTGGCGTCACAGGCGACTGGCCTTCGCTGGCCGTGGACTTGCCGTTGAAGGGCATCGCTTATCAGCTTGCGTTCAATAGCGAGCTGACCGCATGCGACGCCGGATCGATCACACTGGTCGTGCCGGTTCCGCAATACGCGGAAAGTGCGCAAGTCGCCAAGTTGAAAGCGGCGTTGGCCGACAAGCTTGGCCGGCCGCTCGAAGTGGTCGTGAGCGTCGGGGCGGCGCGCCGTACGGCTGCGGCCGTCGATGCGGCTCTTCGCGCCCAGCGCCAGCAGCAAGCGGAAAAGGAAATCACGCAGAACCCGTTCGTGCAGTCCCTGATTCGCGATTTCGGCGCGAGTATCGTGCAGGGGTCCATCAAGCCGATCTCGCCGGAGAACGGCAGCAGCGCACAGGGCGGCGGGCAGAATGCGGCATCGGCGAATTGAGCTTTTAGAGAACATCGTTTCAAGCGCAACGAAGCGCACATTCTTCGCTGGCATGGCCATGTACTGAACGCCAGCCACGCAATAGACACCCATTTTCTATACCGTTTTTCCCAAGGAGCCCGATCATGATGAAGAACCAACTCGCCGGCTTGATGAAGCAAGCGCAGCAAATGCAGGACAACATGAAGAAGGCGCAGGACGAACTCGCGCTGATCGAAGTGGAAGGTCAGTCGGGCGCGGGCCTTGTGAAGGTAACGATGACTTGCAAGAACGACGTGCGCCGGGTCGTGATCGATCCGAGCCTGCTCGCCGACGACAAGGACATGCTGGAAGACCTCGTTGCTGCAGCATTCAACGACGCCGTGCGCAAGGCCGAAGCCACCACGCAGCAAAAGATGAGCGGCATGACCGCCGGCATGCCGATGCCGCCGGGCTTCAAGCTGCCGTTCTAAGCTGCCAGCACACCAACTCTCAGAGCAACGGCCACCGCGCATGAAACAACCTTCCGCCTTGTCGGCGCTCGTCGAAGCGCTGCGCGCTCTGCCGGGCGTGGGTCCCAAGTCGGCGCAGCGCATGGCCTATCACCTCATGCAGCATGACCGGCCAGGCGCTGAAAAGCTCGGCCGGTCGCTGATGTTTGCAACCGAGCATCTGCAGCACTGCGAGAAATGCAACACGTTCACCGAGGCGGCAATCTGCGAAGTCTGCAGCGATCCCGAGCGCGACGCCGAATTGCTCTGCGTGGTCGAAACGCCAGCCGACCAGATCATGCTCGAACAGACGCTGACTTATAGCGGCTTGTATTTCGTGCTGATGGGGCGGCTGAGTCCGCTCGATGGTATCGGGCCGAAGGAAATTCATTTTGATCGCCTGATCCAGCGCGCCACCGATGGCATCGTGAAGGAGATCGTGCTCGCCACGAACTTCACGAACGAGGGCGAAGCGACCGCGCATTACCTCGCGCAGACGCTGAAATCCAAGGGCCTGAAGGTGACGCGGCTCGCGCGCGGCGTACCGGTGGGCGGGGAACTCGAGTACGTCGATGCAGGCACGATCGCGCGCGCGATGCTGGATCGCCGTTCGGTATAGACCCGAGGACATACAACGACATGACCGAAGCAGAAGCACTGGCATTGGCCACACATCGCCATTACAAGGGCGGGTTGTATCGTGTGATTGGCGTGGCGCGGCATTCCGAAACTGAAGAGCCCATGATCGTCTACGAACATCTGTGGCCTCACGACCACGGCTTGTGGGTGCGGCCGGCCGCGATCTTCAACGACACGCTCTCAAACGGTTCGCCGCGTTTCCAGGCGCTCGAGATTCCGCTTTAACAAGTCACAAACAACAACGCAGGAGACACCATGAGCGCAACCTCGGGACCGCTCGCCGGCGTCAAGGTTCTCGAACTCGGCACGCTGATCGCCGGGCCGTTCGCCTCGCGCTTCATGGGCGAGTTCGGCGCTGACGTCATCAAGATCGAAGATCCGAACGGCGGCGATCCGCTGCGCAAATGGCGCAAGCTCTATCCGGAAGTGGGCGGGACGTCGCTATGGTGGGCCGTTCAGGCGCGCAATAAAAAGTCGGTGACCATCAACCTGAAAGCCCCGGAAGGCAAGGAAATCGTCCGCCGGCTGGCCAAGGAAGCCGATATCGTCGTCGAGAATTTCAGGCCGGGTCTGCTCGAGAAACTCGGGCTCGGTTATGAAGTCTTGTCCGCTGAAAATCCTGGCCTCGTGATGGTGCGTTTGTCCGGATATGGGCAGACCGGGCCATATCGCGACCGGCCGGGATTTGGCGCGATCGCCGAATCCATGGGCGGATTACGTCACATCACGGGCTATCCCGATTTGCCGCCGCCCCGGATCGGCATTTCGATCGGGGACTCCATTGCTGCGCTTCACGGTGTGATCGGCGCACTGATGGCGCTGCATCACCGGCAAGCGAACGGTGGCAAAGGGCAGGTCGTCGATGTCGCGCTTTACGAAGCCGTCTTCAACATGATGGAAAGCGTGGTGCCGGAATATGGTGTGTACGGCATGATCCGCGAGCGCACGGGCGCGTCGCTGCCGGGTATCGTGCCGTCGAATACGTATCCGTGCCGCGATGGCAGCATCGTGATCGGCGGCAACAGCGATCCTATCTTCAAGCGTTTGATGCTGGCGATCGGCCGCGAAGATCTGGGCAACGATCCGACGCTGGCATCGAATGATGGACGTGTGCCACGTACGCGGGAAATCGATGATGCCATCCGCGTGTGGCTGTGCACGCGCACGATCGACGAAGCCCTCGCCGTGCTCAACGCTGCCGATGTTCCCGCGGGACGCATCTACAGCGTGGCCGACATGTTCACCGACCCGCAGTACATCGCGCGCCAGATGATCCAGCGATTTTCGTGGCAGGACGGCCGTGAGATCGCCTTGCCGAACGTCACGCCAAAGCTCTCGGAAACGCCTGGCGGAACACGCTGGCTCGGACCGCAACTTGGTGAACACACCGATGATGTCCTGCAATCGCTCGGGTATGATCCTGACAATATTGCAAGATTGCGGGCGGACAGGGTGATTTGAGCCTCCGCAAAATATCTCGGCGTTCAAACCAAAGCCTCGAAAAATAAAAACGAAGGAGACAAGATGCAACGCAGGACTTTCATCGCAAGCGGCGCGGCGCTCGCTGCCGGGACATTGATAGACACCCCATTCGCGTTCGCGCAAGCGAAGCTCGAGCATCCAAAGGTTTCGATCGCGGTCGGCGGCAAGAACCTGTTCTACTACTTGCCGCTCACCATTGCGGAGCGCCGCAACTACTTCAAGGACGAAGGGCTCGAGATCGAAATCTCCGACTTCGCCGGCGGTGCGAAAGCGTTGCAAGCCGCGGTGGGTGGCAGCGCGGACGTGGTGTCGGGCGCGTTCGAACATACGCTGCTGCTGCAGGCGAAGGGGCAGATGTTCCGCGAGTTCGTGCTGCAAGGGCGCGCGCCGCAGATCGTGCTGGCTGTGTCGAAGAAAGCGATGCCGAACTACAAGGGCATCGCCGATCTCAAAGGCAAGAAGATCGGCGTGACTGCGCCGGGTTCGTCGACATCGATCATGGCGAGCTTCGTTCTGGCAAAGGCCGGGCTCACCGCGAGCGACGTGTCGTTCATCGGCGTGGGCGCGGGAGCGGGTGCGGTCGCTGCATTGCAGTCGGGACAGATCGATGCCATGGCGAACCTCGATCCCGTCATGACCAAACTGGAACGCTCCGGCGACATCCGAGTGATCTCGGACACCCGCACGCTCGCCGATACCCGCGCGGTCTTCGGCGGCGACATGCCGGCAGGGTGCCTGTATGCGTCGCAGAGCTTCATCACGAAGAATCCGAACACCACCCAGGCGCTCACCAACGCGATGGTCCGTGCACTCAAGTGGCTTCAGACGGCAACGGGCAAGGACCTGATCTCGACGGTGCCCGAGGCATACTTGCTCGGCGACAGTTCGCTTTATCTGGATGCATGGCAGCACGTGAAGGAAGCCATGTCGCCCGATGGCCTGATGCCCGCAAACGGCCCTGCGACGTCGCTCAAGACGCTGCAAGCCTTCGACGAAACCGTAAAAAGCAAGCCGATCGACCTGTCGAAGACGTGGACCAACGACTTCGTGAAGAAGGCGTTGACCTCGGTCAAGGCATAAGCGGTGCAGCCGACAACTACACCGGTCCCCGCGCTCGCGCTGGAGAATGTCACTTGCACGTTCGTCTCCCGCGATGACCGCCGTTCCCGCTACACGGCGGTCAAGGAGACAACGTTGCGCGTGGCGCCGGGCGAGTTCGTCTCGGTCGTCGGTCCTACGGGCTGCGGCAAGTCCACGCTGTTGAACGTCGGCGCCGGTTTGCTCGCGCCTTCGTCGGGCACGGTCAACGTCTTCGGTACCGAACTCAACGGGATCAACCGCCGCGCCGGATACATGTTCCAGGCTGAAGCGCTGATGCCCTGGCGATCGGCACTCGACAACGTCACAGCCGGTTTGTCGTTTCGCGGCGTTCCCAAAGACGAAGCGTCTGCGAGAGGCGAAGAGTGGTTAAAGCGCGTCGGTCTTGGCGGGTTCGGCGACCGTTATCCGCATCAGTTGTCCGGCGGCATGCGAAAGCGCGTGGGCATGGCGCAAACGCTGATCCTCGATCCGGACATCATCCTGATGGACGAACCGTTTTCCGCCCTGGATATCCAGACGCGCCAGCTCATGGAAAACGAGTTGCTCGAACTTTGGGCAGCCAAGCGTAAAGCCGTGCTCTTCATCACCCATGACCTCGACGAAGCGATTTCGCTGTCCGATCGCGTGGTGGTGCTGTCGGCAGGGCCGGGCACGCATCCGATCGGCGAGTTCGTGATCGATCTGCCGCGTCCGCGTGATGTGGCCGAAATCCGCTCGCATCCGCGCTTCGTGGAACTGCACGCACAGATCTGGTCCGTGCTTCGGGAAGAAGTCCTGAAAGGCTACAAGCAACAGCTCACAGCCGTTTGATCCACCAATTAGCTTGCTAACAAGAGCAGATCGATCATGTGGAAAACGTTGCGCCCGAACCGCGCAAACCTGGTTGTATGGCAGTGGCTGCTGCTCGTGCTGTGTTTCTTACTTTGGTATGTGCTGACCAGCCCGACGCTGTTGCCGGCTTTTTATTTCGACGATTCGAGCAAGGCCGCATTCTTCTTTGGCGAACCGCAGAAAGTGCTGTTGCGCATCTGGCAATGGTTCACGACCGGCGAGATCTACGTGCATCTCTGGGTCACGCTGATCGAAACCGTGCTCGCATTCGTGATTGGAACGGTAATGGGTCTCGGGGTTGGTTTATGGCTTGCCCTGGCGCCCATGATGAGCGCGCTCTTCGATCCGTACATCAAGGCCGCGAACTCGATGCCGCGCGTCATCCTTGCACCGATCTTCGCCGTCTGGTTCGGCCTCGGCATCTGGTCGAAAGTGGCGCTCGGCGTGACGCTGGTCTTTTTCATCGTGTTTTTCAACGTCTATCAGGGCGTGAAGGAAGTGAGCCCGGTCGTTCTTGCCAACGCCCGCATGCTCGGCGCCAATCGCAAACATCTGCTGCGGCACGTGTATTTGCCGAGCGCGACAAGCTGGGTGTTCTCCAGCTTGCACACGTCGGTGGGACTTGCGTTTGTCGGCTCCGTGGTGGGCGAATATCTGGGTTCGGCACGCGGTGTCGGATACCTGATTCTCCAAGCCGAAGGCACGTTCGATATCAATACCGTGTTCGCAGGCATTCTGGTGCTCACGGCATTCGCACTGATCCTGGACGGGATAGTTGCGTTCGTCGAACGCCGCCTGATGAAGTGGCAGCCGAGCGCCGGTGATACCGAAAAGATGTGACGCGGCCCTCTTGACGCCGATCGTTCACGGCTCGATCACGATCTTGCCCGAGACACGCCGGCTCGCCATGTCGCTCAATGCATCGGCGGTTCGCGCGAGCGGATAACGCTTCGTGATGTGCGGGCGAAGCCGGCGTTCCTTGATCCAACCAAAGATCTGCTTCATTGCTGCGCCTGCGAGCTCGGGTTCGTGTTGTATGTGCTGGCCCCAGAACACGCCCACGATGCTGGCGCCTTTCAGCAGCGTCAGATTGAGGGCCAACCTCGGTATCTCGCCGTTGGCGAACCCCACCACCAGATAACGCCCCCTCCATCCGATGCTGCGAAAAGCCGGTTCCGCATACTCGCCGCCAACCGGATCGTAGATGACGTCCGGACCTTTTCCGTCCGTCAGCTCTTTGATGCGCTCACGCAGGTTCTCGCTCGAATAGTCGATGGTCGCATCTGCCCCATGTTCAACGCACAATGCCAGCTTCTCCGCGCTGGACGCCGCAGCGATCACGCGTGCTCCAAGCGCCTTGCCAATTTCAACCGCTGCCAGCCCCACGCCGCCGGCCGCGCCGAGCACGAGCATGGTTTCGCCGGCTTTCAGGCCGCCGCGATCGACCACGGCGTGATGCGACGTGCCGTACGCGAGCGTGACGGCCGACGCGCTCGCAAAGTCGATGTCCTCGGGCAGGGCAATGCAGGCCGCTTCGCGGGCAACCGCCTGTTCGGCGAACGCGCCTTGCGCGGTGTAAGCAGCGACCCGCATGCCTACGCTGAGCCGCCTGACGTTCATGCCGACCTCTCGCACGACACCCGCGAACTCGGCGCCCGGGGTGAAGGGCAGTGCCGGCTTCGTCTGATACTTGTTCTGGATAACCAGCACATCAGGGAAGTTCACGCTGGCCGCCCGTACGTCGATCACCACTTCGTCGGCGCCTGGACGGAGATCCGGCAAGGTGTCGAGCACGAGTGATTCGGGCGGTCCGTACTGGTTGCATCGAATGGCGCGCATGGGGTCTCCATTGAAAAATCCGCTATGCGCCAGTGTAAAACGACGTTGCCCGGGCGTGCGTTCAGAGACGCAGCGTTAGCCATCCGGTCTAATAAAACGCACGAAAAACGCTCGAGATCAACCAGCATTGCGCGGAAAACCTGGCCGTTCGGCCGAGGACCCCACGGCCGGGCCGCGGGCCTACTTTCCTCGGTTACAATCGTCGAATGCAAATCCTACTCAGCAACGACGACGGTTATCTGGCCCGCGGGCTCAACGTGCTGCACGCGGCCATGGAGCCGCTTGGGCAGGTCACGGTCATGGCCCCTGAGCAGAATTGCAGCGGTGCTTCTAACTCGCTGACACTGTCGCGCCCGCTCACCATTCACACGGCGCCGAACGGTTTCAATTACGTGAACGGTACGCCCACCGACTCAGTGCATATCGCGCTGACGGGCATGCTGGAAAAGCAGCCGGACCTGGTCGTTTCCGGTATCAATAACGGCCAGAACATGGGCGAGGACACGTTATATTCCGGAACGGTCGCGGCGGCGACAGAAGGTTTCATGTTCGGCGTGCCGGCCATCGCGTTCTCGCTGGTCGGGCGCGACTGGTTGCATCTTGAAGACGCAGCGCGCGTTGCCGCTGACATCGTTGCGCATTTTCTGGCGCATCCCATGCCGGGCCATCCGTTATTGAATGTGAACATTCCAAGTCTGCCTTACGAAGAAATGGGAGAGTGGCGCATCACGCGGCTTGGCAAGCGTCATCCCTCGCAACCGGTGATCCGGCAAATCGATCCCCGCGGGAACCCGATCTGGTGGATCGGGCCGTCAGGCGACGCGCTCGATGCAAGCGAAGGCACAGATTTTCATGCTATTGCGAACGGACATGTTTCAATCACGCCGTTGCAACTCGATCTCACGCATACCAAGCTGCTGCCCGCCACGCGCGAGTGGGCCGAGGCGCGGAGCAGCCGTTCATGACGGAAGAACGCGCAAAACGCTTCCCGCTGGCACTCGCCGACCTGGTGCGCGAGCCGCGCAAAGCGACTGCGCGTCCCGATGCAAGCAGCAAATCGAACGCCAGGCCGGTCGCGAAGCCGGTCCTGAAGTCGATCGCGGGCGGTAACGGCGCAGCGCGGCCGGCGGGGGCAACGCACAAGGCCGGCGCCGCGACGCTGAAACCCGCGGCTGCAAAGGTTGCGAAATTGTCGACGGCGCTTCATCCCGGAGCGAAGGCCAACGCTGTAGTCAAGCCGGCCGGCGTTCCGGGAACGACAGCAGGAAAGCCGCATGCCGCACCGAAGCCTTCTGCGGTTGTGGCTCACCATCAGTCCGGGGCGTTGCGTTCCGGTGCGCGCCTGAACGAAACGCGGGACTTCGCCGCGAGCGTGAAGGCTCAGGCGGCGCAGGATACGAAGCCGGTGCAGCAGCCGGACGTCAAGTCCGGTACGGGCCGGAAGACGGCGTTGCACGGAACGCATGGCAGCACGCACGCGTTGACATCGGAACGGGTGCGTGAACGTATGGTCGAACGGCTGCGCGCAAACGGCATCACAGACCTGCGTGTGCTGGCGGCCATGTCAGCGGTGCCGCGGCACATGTTCGTGGACCCCGGGCTTGCGGCGCAGGCCTACGAGGACGCCGCGTTGCCAATCGGTCATCACCAGACGATCTCGAAACCTTCGGTTGTCGCGCGAATGATCGAACTGGTTGCTGCGGGGCGAACGCTGAAAAACGTGTTGGAAATCGGCACCGGCTGTGGTTACCAGGCGGCCGTGTTGTCGCAGGTCGCAACTGATGTGTACTCCATTGAACGGATTCGGCCGTTGTCGGAGCGCGCGAAGCTGAATTTGCGCCCCTTGCGTGTACCGAACATCCGTTTGCATTACGGCGATGGCCGGCTCGGACTGCCGGCAGCCGCGCCGTTCGACGCCATCGTCATAGCGTGCGCGGGGCTCGATGTTCCGCAAGCGCTGCTCGATCAACTCGCCGTTGGCGGCAGGCTGGTTGCGCCGGTCGGATCGCAAACCGCGCAAGCGCAAATCCTGACGCTCGTCGAGCGCGTTTCGCCCACGCAATGGCGCGAGTCGCAGCTTGATCGGGTTTTCTTTGTACCTTTAAAATCCGGAGTGATTTGACACCGATGAGTATGTTGCGTGCTAAACGAGAAGTGAGCGCGAACCCTGGTTTGACCGTGGTTCAGCGCATGGTGTGTGTCGCGGCGCTGTCCGTGCTGGCGGCGTGCGCGACACGGATGGACAATGCGCCGGTCGTCGACCGGACCGGAGCTGCGATCGGCACGCAAGCCGCTCAGGACGGTGCCGTCCTGCCGCCGGGTCCGCCGCCGCCAGGCTACTACCGCGTAAAACCGGGTGACACCCTATACCGGATTGCGCTGGAAAACGGCCAGAATTATCGGGATATCGCGTCGTGGAACAACATGACGAACCCGAATCAAATCGAAGTTGACCAGCTGCTGCGGGTAGCGCCTCCGGGTGCAAATCTTGCCGCCGCAACGCCGGGCGTGTCTACCGCGCCTATCGTAGGCGGCGGCGTGCAGGCGCAGCCGCTGACGAGCACGTATGGCGCGAATGGCGCGAACGGTGCTGCCACCACCAACGGCGCAGGCAGCACCATGCTGCCGCAGGCGCCGGCTTACGGTTCATCGTCCGGCATGGGAACGCCGCAACCTCCGGTACCGGGCGCGACGCCCGGGCTGGCAATGAACCAGCCCGCCACCGGAATCGATAACGGCGCGGCAGCGGCTGCGCCGGCGGCCCAACCCGCGTTCATCTGGCCGGCGCGCGGACCGATTCTCGGCACGTTCGACGACGCCAAGAACAAAGGTGTCAATATTGGCGGCGCGCCGGGCGATCCGGTCAATGCCGCGGCGGATGGACGGGTTGTTTATTCCGGCAATGGTCTGCGCGGATACGGTAATCTCATCATCATCAAGCACGACGCAACTTTTCTGACCGCATACGCACATAACCGCGCTTTGATGGTAAAAGAAGGTGACGCGGTGACAAAAGGGCAGAAGATCGCCGAGATGGGCAGCAGCGATTCGGACCGTGTGATGTTGCATTTCGAAGTTCGCCGGCAGGGCAAACCTGTCGACCCTCTGACGTATTTGCCGCCGCAATAAGCGAAATCATCATGCCTAAATCGAAGCGCCATCCGCCGCAAGCCGAGACTGATTTAATCAGACCCACGCAGACAACGGTGGAAGACGGCGCTTCGAACCACGCTGACGAGTCGGAATCCGAAGCGGCTGAAGCCGAGCTGGATAGCGACGAAGACAGCGGATCAAACCGCAAGGAAGCAGTGGAGGGCGCAAACGATACCGTGCCCGACGTTGACGACTTCAAATCGATCCTGCAGGCGGAACTCACTGCCGACACCATCCAGCATTACCTGAATCGCATCAGCGTCAAGCCGCTCTTGACGGTCGAAGAAGAGCAGCGTTATTCGCGGCTTGCGAAAGCCGGCGAATTCGAGGCGCGGCAGGTGATGATCGAACGCAATTTGCGGCTGGTGGTCAGCATCGCGAAGGGTTATCTGAATCGGGGCGTCCCGTTGCTCGACCTGATCGAGGAAGGCAATCTCGGCCTGATGCACGCCATCGAAAAATTCGATCCCACGCGCGGTTTCCGGTTTTCTACGTATGCCACGTGGTGGATCCGCCAGAGCATCGAGCGCGCGATCATGAATCAGGCGCGTACGGTGCGTTTGCCGGTGCATGTGATTCGCGAGCTCAATCAGGTGCTGCGCGCGAAACGTCATCTCGAGAAAAGCTCGGCGAATTCCACTGCGGCAATCGCGCCGGACAGGCGCGACGCAAGCATCGACGACATCGCGCATCTCACCGGGAAGACGCCTGAAGAAGTTACCGACATCCTCGCGCTGAACGAACACACAGCGTCGCTGGACGCGCCGCTCGATCTGGACCCGGCGAGCAGTTTGCTGGACCTTCTATCCGACGACGCCAGCCAGTCGCCCGATTCCGAAGTTCAGCATCGTGAACTGGAAACGCTGACCAAGCTCTGGCTTTCGCGTCTCTCCGACAAACACCGGCACGTCATCGAGCGACGTTTTGGCCTGAACCACATCGAGCCGGCCACGCTCGAAGAACTCGCCGACGAAATGGGCCTGACGCGCGAACGCGTGCGCCAGATCCAGCAAGAAGCGCTAGTGCGGCTAAAGCGATTTTTTGCATCGAACGGTGTGCGCAAAGACGCTGTTCTCTAGCCTTTCGCAATTCGGGCGGCGACCCGGTCAGCGCTTTCCTTAAAAACGCAGCATCGAATAAAGCAATGACACCCATTCTCGTTTTCGATATCGAGACGATTCCCGATGTCGACGGCATTCGCCGTCTCGAAGATCTCTCCGCCACGCTCACCGACGCCGAAGTCGCCGAGCACGCATTCGCCGCGCGCCGGGAGCGCGTGGGCAACGACTTCCTGCCGCACCATCTGCAGCGCATCGCCGCCATTTCGTGCGTGTTTCGTGATAACACGGGATTTCGCGTGCGCTCGCTCGGCACTACGACGGACACCGAAGCCACGCTGATCCAGTCGTTCTTTCGCGTGATCGAGAAGTACACGCCACAACTGGTTTCGTGGAACGGCGGCGGTTTCGATCTGCCGGTACTGCACTATCGCGCGATGATCCACGGCGTAGCGGCTTCGCGGTACTGGGACCTCGGAAGCGATGACCGCGAATTCCGCTACAACAACTACATCAGCCGCTACCACGCGCGTCACACCGACCTCATGGACGTGCTCGCGATGTACCAGGCCCGCGCGAATGCACCACTCGATGCGTTGGCGAAGCTCTGCGGCTTTCCGGGAAAACTCGGCATGGACGGTGGCAAGGTCTGGCAAGCGTTCTCGGAGGGACGACTCGAAGAAATCCGCAATTACTGCGAGACCGACGTGGTCAATACGTACCTGATGTATTGCCGGTTCCAGTTGATGCGCGGCGGTTTTTCGCAGGAAGAATATGCGGATGAAATCAACGTCGTGAAGAACGCCCTTGCGCTCGAGCCGGCGCCGCACTGGGCGGAATATCTCGCGGCGTTCGGTCAATAAGCCTTCCGCAGCATCAGGCGAGTGCCGCACCCGCATCGTTTACAATCCTGCCCTTCGACGTCAGTCCCCATCGCAGTTCAAATATCAGTCAGGAAGTCCGCAGGTGCCTCGCGCTCGTAAAAAATCCAACCGCCGCTGGAGCATGCCGGCCCGAATCGTTCCGTTGGACCCGACGGCCGCACCGGTCGAGATCGAAATCGATTCACTCGATATGGAGGCGCAGGGAGTCGGCCGCGCGGCCACCGAGGACGGCTCGCCGGGCAAGGTTATCTTTGTAGAAGGCGCGCTGCCGGGTGAACGTGTCTCGTATGTGACCTTTCGCCGGAAAGCGGCATTCGAGAACGGGTTGCTCGTCAAGGTGCTGCGCGAAAGCGTGATGCGCACGCGTCCAAAATGTCCCTATTTCAGCAAATGTGGCGGCTGCTCCATGCAGCATCTCGATGTTCGCGCACAGATCGCGGTCAAGCAACGCGTGCTCGAGGACAACCTCGAGCGGATCGGCAAGCTGAGCGCCGAGACCATCTATCGGCCGATTCACGGGCCTTCGTGGGGGTATCGTTACCGGGCGCGCTTGTCTGTGCGGCTGATCGCGGGCAAGGGCGGGGCGCTGGTCGGGTTTCATGAGAAAAAAAGCGACTTCGTCGCCGACATGCAGACTTGCGACGTTCTAACGCCGCAAGTGTCGGCGTTGCTCATGCCGCTTCGCAAGCTGGTTCAGGATCTCTCCGTTCGCGATCGTCTGCCGCAGATTGAAGTCGCCGTTGGCGCCGAGGTTACGGCGCTGGTGTTGCGGATTCTTGAATCATTGACCGAAGCCGACAAATCGCTGGTACGTGCATTCGCCGAAGAGCACGGCGTGCAGATGTGGCTGCAGCCCAAAGGGCCGGAGACGGCTTATCCGTTCCATCCGGTCGAACAAGAACTGGCGTACACCTTGCCGCAATTCAACATCCGGATGCCGTTCAAGCCGACTGATTTCACGCAGGTCAACCATCAGATCAACCGCGTGCTGGTCAGCCGCGCGCTGCGGCTGCTGGCTTCCGCACGCACGGACCGCGTGCTGGATCTGTTTTGCGGTATCGGCAATTTCACGCTGCCGCTTGCGCGGGTTGCGCGCGAGGTGGTGGGCATTGAAGGTAGCGAGAGCCTTACTCAACGCGCGCTTGAAAATGCGAAAGCAAACGGTGTGGACGGGCACACATCGTTCGCATGCCGAAACCTGTTCGAGATTACGGCAGACAATCTGCGTGCGCTTGGACGCTTCGATAAATATCTCATCGATCCACCACGCGACGGCGCGCTTGCGGTGTCGAAGGCGCTCGCGGAACTGGCGCAGAACGGCGATCATGATCTGATGCCTGAGCGCATTGTATATGTGTCGTGCAATCCGGCAACGCTCGCTCGCGACGCCGCCGTGCTTGTGACCGAGGCGGGCTATAGGCTGAAGGGCGCTGGCGTAATGAACATGTTTCCCCATACGTCGCACGTCGAATCGATCGCGCTGTTCGAGCGCGACTAACCCGCAACTAGCCCCGTCGCGGACATGGAAAAGCCGGCCCCAAATGAGGCCGGCTTTTTTTATCGATAAAACTTTTTCGCTGTCCGGATCAGTTCCGCCGCGTCAGTTCCGATTCCCGCCGAAAATACCAAGCAGCGCGAGCAGGTTCGTGAACACGTTGTACAGGTCGAGGTAGATTGCGAGTGCGGCGCTGATGTAGTTCGTCTCGCCACCGTTCACGACGCGCTGGACGTCGAACAGCATGTAGGCCGAGAAAATCACGATCGCGAGGACCGACACGGTCAGCATCAATGCCGGCAGATGCAGGAACACGTTTGCAAACGCGGCCAGCAGCAGCACGAGCACGCCCATGAACAGCCACTTGCCAAGACCGGAGAAGTCACGCTTGCTCACGGTTGCGATGGTCGCCATGGCCGCGAAGATCACGCCCGTGCCACCAAACGCCATCATGATGAGCTGCGGTCCGTTCGAGAAACCGAGAATGAAGCTCAGGAGACGCGACAGCATCAGGCCCATGAAGAACGTGAAGCCGAGCAGGACGAGCACGCCCAGGCTGCTGTTCTTGGTGCGCTCGATAGCGAACATGAAGCCGAAAGCGATCGCCATGAAGGCGATGAAACTCATGGCCGGGCTGGTTGCCGCGAACAGCGAGAAGCCGGTCGCGACGCCTACCCACGCGCCGAGTACGGTCGGCACCATGGAGAGCGCCAACAGCCAGTACGTGTTCCGTAAAACGCGATTGCGGGTTTCGGACGACGTGACACTGCCTGTGCGACCAAAACCGTAAGGGGATTCGTTCATGGTTTCTCCTTGCCTAAACTTGTGTAAAGCCAACTGGTTCAAAAATTCCGGCTCGACTTATTTACTTCGCGACGCGGCGAGCCTTACAGACGCGATATGCGCCTATGTTGCACCGAAATCAACAGTGCTGCACTGCAATGGCTCAACCAGTAAAATTACCGCGCATTTCGTCACGAGACTTGAGCTTTGATGCTTACGATGTCGTAAGGTTTCCATCGCAATCATACAATGCTTCGTGCTACAATTGTCGATTCTTTATATTCGTAACCCGTTAATTTTTTGGAGTTTTTCATGGCGATCGAGCGCACCCTGTCGATTATCAAACCGGATGCAGTGGCAAAGAATGTGATCGGTCAGATCTACAGCCGTTTTGAACAAGCGGGCCTCAAGATCATCGCGTCGCGCATGGTTCACCTGTCGCGTGCTGATGCAGAAAAGTTCTACGCAGTCCACGCTGCACGTCCGTTCTTCAAGGACCTCGTTGAATTCATGATCTCCGGCCCCGTGATGATCCAGGCGCTGGAAGGCGAAAACGCCATCCTGACAAACCGCGACCTGATGGGCGCGACGGATCCGAAGAAGGCTGACAAGGGCACCATCCGCGCTGACTTCGCAGACAGCATCGACGCCAACGCAGTGCACGGTTCCGACGCAGCAGAAACGGCGCGTCAGGAAATCGCTTTCTTCTTCCCCGAAGTAAACGTTTATTCGCGTTGATTCGGAGTAGATTTATCGCAGGAATTGGCGCGAAATAACCGAAAAGCGAACTGGGGTGCGGCTTTGAACGGCTTCCCGGCTTCGCTCATCAGGGAAATGGCAGAAAATCGAATGACAGCTTCCACCGTCAACCTTCTGGATCTCGATGCCGCCGGGCTTGTCGCTTATTGTGACAGCCTGGGGGAGAAGCCGTTTCGCGCCAAGCAACTGCAGCGCTGGATTCACCAGTTCGGCGTCGACGATTTCGACGGCATGACCGATCTGGCGAAGTCACTGCGCGAAAAATTGAAAGGGCGGGCGAGTCTGGATATGCCCGCCATCGTCAGCGACCATGTTTCCACCGACGGCACGCGCAAGTGGCTGATCGACGTGGGCGGTAGCAACGCGGTCGAGACCGTCTATATTCCGGAAGAAAATCGCGGCACGCTGTGCGTTTCATCGCAAGCGGGCTGCGCAGTCAATTGCCGGTTCTGCTCGACCGGCAAGCAGGGTTTCTCGCGCAACCTGAGCACAGGCGAAATCATCGGCCAGTTGAGAATGGCGGAATTTGCGCTGCGTGCATCGAAGAGCGGTACTTACGGCGCGCCGAACAATGGCAAGGCCGATCGTGTGGTGACCAACGTCGTGATGATGGGCATGGGCGAACCGCTGCTCAATTACGACGCCGTGGTGCCCGCCATGCGGCTGATGCTTGACGACAACGCATACGGGTTGTCGCGTCGCCGCGTGACCTTGTCGACCTCGGGTGTCGTGCCCATGATGGACCGGCTTGGCGCGGATTTGCCGGTTGCGCTCGCGGTATCCTTGCACGCGCCGAACGACCCCTTGCGCGACATGCTGGTGCCGCTGAACAAGAAGTATCCGTTGCGCGAACTGATGGCGGCATGCCAGCGCTATTTGAAAGTGGCGCCGCGCGACTTCATCACGTTCGAGTACTGCATGCTCGACGGCGTGAACGACAGCGAAGCGCATGCACGCGAGCTCGTTGCGCTCACGCGCGACGTGCCTTGCAAATTCAATTTGATCCCGTTCAATCCGTTCCCTGAATCCGGGTTGAAGCGCTCGGTGAACGAGCAGATCAAGCGTTTCGCGCAGGTTTTGATGGACGCCGGTGTAGTGACCACGGTGCGCAAGACCCGCGGCGACGACATCGATGCGGCATGCGGACAACTGGCCGGTGCGGTCCAGGACCGTACGCGTCTTGCGCAGCGCATGGGCAAGGCATCGAAGGTAATTGAGGTTCGGGCTGTCTGATTCGTTTCATCAGCCACGCCGGCGCCGCAAGACGAGCGCTCCAGGCTGATACGTGTCATTCGGTTACGGAATCGGAATAATCAGCAATAAACGATCAAAGTCGGCGCACAACACCGCGCATTTTGTTATAAAGCGGTCTGCAACGCCGGCGCGGCAAGTCCGTGCGGTAGCGCCGTGCTTGGCAACGAAGCTGAGCAGCGACAAAAAAGAATCGATGCGAGGAAATTGGGATGAGTGAGCCGCAGCACCCGACGCCGTTTGGCGCTCATAAAGGTGGCCAGTCGGGCGGCCAAGCCGGCGATGTGCCGGGAAGCCAGCCGGAGCGGGCCGCGAGCGCCGCGCAGGGTGGAATCCAGGCCGCGCGCCTTGAATCGGTCGCAGCGGTAGGGGCGCGTCTGACGCAGCTTCGCGAGGCGAAGAACTGGTCGCTTGACGACGTTTCCGCGCGGTTGAAGGTCTCGCCGCAAAAGTTGCGCGCGCTTGAAAGCGGCGATCTCAGTCTTTTTCCCGATCGCAATTTCGCGGCCGGCATTGTGCGTAGCTACGCAAAGATCATGGGCGCCGATCCGGCGCCGTTCACTGCGGCGTTGCGCCAGGCGAACGGTCCGGTTGAACAGAATTTGTCGTTGCCGGCATCGTCGGGTGCAGGATTGCCGCGAGGCCGTGTACCGGTGCCGCTTGGCAGTTCCCCTAAGCGCCGGTCGTGGTTGTGGGGCGTGGCGGCTGTAGTCGTTGCGGTGATCGCGCTTGCAATGTGGCATACCGGCGGTGACTCCGCCGCGTGGCTTGCCCGTTTCAAAGCAAGCGCCAATGGTACGGGCCAGTCAGCCGGCGGCGATACGAGCACGAGTTCGGCCGTAGTTGGATCTGAAGAGTCGAGCGCAAATGCCGGTTCGGTTGCGCCGGCCGATACGACGGCTGCAAGCGGCGCAGCAGAGAACAACGCGACTACGCAGCAAGCTGGCGCTCAGCCAATGCCGAGCCCGCTGGGTACGAACGCGCTGCCGGCGTCGTCATCGACCATTTCGGCAGTTCAGGGTGCCGCCGCCAGAAGCGCGGGTGTTCCCGCTGCAGTTCCGTTGACGAATGCGGCGAAGGCCGGAGCGCCCACACCCGCATCCGTTGCGGCTGCGGTCGGCACGGGCTCGAATACGCTCGAATTGAAGGTGGCGGCCGACAGCTGGTTCAGCGTCCGCCAGAAGGACGGCAAGGAAGTGTTCTCAGGATTGGTCAAGGCCGATTCGGTGCAGCGTGTGGCGGGCGAAGCGCCGTTCAAGATCACGATCGGCAATCGCGCAGGCCTCGACTCGCTGACGTTCGACGGACAACCGGTCGAGGCCGCCAAGTTCGGGCCGGCCAAGGGTAACGTCGCGCGTTTTTCGCTCCCCTGAAGCCGTTGAAGTCCGTGCCGCAGGCTCCGTGCATCGTATGCCGGAGCCTTCGTAACAAGTTGCGCCGGATCGTGGCGTCTGACCTCGATCCTCAGGCTTGACACGAAATCGTGCGAAGATTTCGTTTCGGCGTTAAAGATTGTCAAACGCCGATCCTTGTCCTTGAGTCTCATTCATTCCAGAAACGCGTCTTCCGTGCGGCATCCGGCAACGCAGAGGGTCACTTAGATGCAATCCGAAGCTCAACACCCCCTTATTGAAAGCAAGATTTGTTCGTCGGAGCCTGTTTTCGGCGGATCGTGGAAACGGCGGGCATCGCATGCCGTCGACGTGCGCTGGGGCGGCCAGCTCATCACTATCGGCGGAGATTCACCGGTGCGCGTCCAGTCGATGACCAACACCGACACCGCGGACGCAATCGGTACCGCAATCCAGATCAAGGAACTGGCGCAGGCCGGCTCTGAGCTGGTCCGGATCACGGTGAACACGCCTGAAGCAGCGGCGGCGGTCCCCGCGGTACGTGAACAACTCGACCGGATGGGCGTGACCGTGCCGCTCGTCGGCGATTTCCACTACAACGGGCATACGCTGCTGCGCGACTATCCGGCGTGTGCGGAAGCGCTGTCGAAGTACCGTATCAATCCGGGCAACGTGGGCGCCGGTGCCAAGCGCGACACGCAGTTTGCGCAAATGATCGAAGCGGCTGCGCGGTACGACAAGCCGGTTCGTATCGGCGTGAACTGGGGCAGTCTCGACCAGGATCTGCTCGCCCGCATGATGGACGAGAACGCCGCGCGCCCGACGCCCTGGGAAGCGCAAAGCGTGATGTACGAGGCGCTGATCCAATCGGCGATCGGCTCGGCGGAACGCGCGGTCGAACTCGGCTTGCGGCGCGACCAGATCATCTTGTCGTGCAAGGTCAGCGGCGTGCAGGACCTGATCGCGGTGTATCGCGAACTGGCAAAGCGCTGCAGCTTTGCGCTGCACCTCGGGCTGACCGAGGCAGGGATGGGATCGAAGGGCATCGTGGCATCGACGGCGGCGTTGTCGGTGCTCTTGCAGGAAGGGATCGGCGACACCATCCGGATCTCGCTGACGCCCGAACCGGGTGGCGCGCGGACCGGCGAAGTGATTGTCGGGCAGGAAATCCTGCAGACCATGGGTCTGCGCTCGTTCACGCCAATGGTCATTGCCTGCCCGGGCTGCGGACGCACCACGAGCACGTTGTTCCAGGAACTGGCGTCGCAGATTCAAACGTATCTGCGTGACTCAATGCCGGTCTGGCGCGACCAGTTCCCGGGCGTGGAGAAAATGCACGTTGCGGTGATGGGTTGCATCGTGAACGGGCCGGGCGAATCGAAGCAGGCGAATATCGGCATCAGCTTGCCCGGTTCCGGTGAGAATCCTGCGGCGCCGGTGTTCATCGATGGCGTGAAGGTCAAGACGCTGCGCGGCGAACACATCGCCCAGGATTTCCAGCAAATCGTCAGCGAGTACGTCACGCGGACTTACGGCAAGCGCGAAACCGCGCAGGCAGAAACACTCTAAATACAGATGACTGAAGTCAAGAAAAAGCTTGAAAAGCTAAGCGGCGTGAAGGGCATGAACGACATCCTTCCCGAACACGCCGCGCTTTACGAATTCTTCGAAAGTACCGTCAAATCGATGCTGCGTGCTTATGGCTACCAGCAGATCCGCACGCCGATCCTCGAGCATACGCAACTCTTTACGCGTGGCATTGGCGAAGTGACGGACATCGTCGAAAAGGAAATGTACAGCTTCACCGACGCGCTCAACGGCGAGCAGCTCACGCTGCGCCCGGAGAACACCGCTGCGGTGGTGCGCGCGACGATCGAACACAACCTGCTGTACGACGGCCCGAAGCGGTTGTGGTATGTCGGCCCGATGTTCCGCCACGAGCGCCCGCAACGCGGACGCTACAGGCAGTTTCATCAGGTAGGCGTGGAAGCGCTGGGCTTCGCAGGTCCGGACACCGACGCTGAAATCATCATGATGTGTCAGCGTCTGTGGGACGACCTCGGGCTGACCGGCATCCGTCTCGAACTCAATTCGCTCGGCCAGCCGGAAGAGCGCGCGGCGCATCGCAAAGAATTGATTGCCTATCTTGAGCAACACGTCGAAGCACTCGATGAAGAAGCGAAACGCCGCCTCTACACGAACCCGTTGCGCGTGCTAGATACGAAAAATCCGGCGATGCAGGAAATCGCGCAGAACGCACCGAAGCTCGTTGAATTTCTCGGGCCCGAATCGCTCGCGCACTTCGAAGGCGTTCAGCGTTTGCTGAAGGCGAACAACGTGCCGTTCAAGATCAATCCGCGCCTGGTGCGCGGTCTCGATTACTACAACCTGACCGTGTTCGAATGGGTGACCGACAAGCTCGGCTCGCAAGGCACGGTTGCAGGCGGCGGACGCTACGACCCGCTGATCGAACAGCTTGGCGGCAAGGCGGCGGCTGCGTGCGGCTGGGCGATGGGCGTCGAGCGGATTCTTGAATTGCTGAAAGAAGAAAACCTCGTGCCGGCGGCGGAAGGCACTGACATTTATGTCGTGCATCAGGGTGAAGCGGCGGCGGAGCAGGCGTTTATCATTGCCGAGCGTTTGCGCGATACCGGTCTCGACGTCATCCTGCATTGCAGCCCGGACGGCACGCCGGCGAGCTTCAAGTCGCAAATGAAAAAAGCCGATGCAAGCGGCGCAGCGTTCGCGGTCATTCTTGGCGAAAACGAACTCGCGCAAGGCATGGTTGGCGTGAAACCGTTGCGGTCCTCATCGCTTGAATCGACGGGTCAAAAGAACGAGCAGGCCACCGTGCCTGTGGAAGACTTGACCGAATTTCTAATCAATGCGATGGTGGCAACCGCCGACGACAGCGCCGACTGATTGTCCGGCGGCGCCGCGTGGAAACCCCCGTGCGGCGGCCCGAAACAATGGCGCGCGGCATTGCACGCGAACACAAAAGCAGTCAAGGAATACGCTGGGCATGAGCTATCACGAAGAACAAGAGTCACTTGAAAACCTGAAGGCCTGGTGGGCGAAATGGGGCAACTCCACGACCTGGATCGTGCTCGCGGTGCTCGTGGTCGCGGCCGGCTGGAACGGCTGGAATTTCTGGCAACGCAGGCAGGCGGCCGAAGCCGCCGTACTCTACGATCAGGTCCAGCAAGCAGTCACAGCGGGTGACAAGGCGTTGGTCACACGTGTGTCGTCGGACATGGAAGACAAGTTCGGCGGCACCGCGTACGCGCAGATGACCGCGCTTGCCGCAGCCAAATCCCTGTACATGAGTGGCGACAGCGCCGGTGCCAAGACGCAGCTTCAGTGGGCTGTCGATCACGCGAAGGATGCTGAATACAA
Organism: Burkholderia sp. PAMC 26561; assembly: GCF_001557535.2. Classification (NCBI taxonomy): domain Bacteria; kingdom Pseudomonadati; phylum Pseudomonadota; class Betaproteobacteria; order Burkholderiales; family Burkholderiaceae; genus Burkholderia; species Burkholderia sp. PAMC 26561. Next base: position 3,125,978 of record NZ_CP014306.1, on the reverse strand, counting down.
GCAGATCGCGAAACTGCGGCTGTCGCTGATCCTCCTCGATCAAAAAGCTTACGACGCCGGCCTGAAAGTCCTCGCCGACGAACCCCTCGACGCGTTCAAGGGCGTGGTATCGGATCGTCGTGGTGATTTGCTGGCGGCGCAAGGCAAGCGCGACGACGCGCGCGCGGCCTATAAACTGGCGCTCACCTCGTTGCCGCAATCCGATTCGTCCGCACGCCAGCTGATTCAGTTCAAGCTCGACGCGCTGGGCGGCTGATGCCGCTCGTGCCGGAATAGGCGTGTAGCAACGTCGTCTTTGTGCGGGCGCGGTGCTCACTGGGTTAAAGTCGCGGGTTCTCAGCGGTCAGACCTGAACAGTCCTGAGTCTCGCGCCGCACACCGATCAACCGATTTCATTTTATCCATGTTGCGTCCACCGATGAATTTTCTGAAACGCTACGCTCTGCCGCTCGCCTGCGCGATGTCGGTCATGCTCACGGCCTGTGCCACCAAGGACGAGCGCCGGGTGCCGACTCCGCTTGTCGAGATCAAGCCTGTCCTGAATGTGGAGCAGGCCTGGAAGGCGAGCGTCGGCAAGGCCGGACGTTACCTGTTCTCGCCGGTTGCCATCGGCGATGCTGTTTATGCAGCAGGCGCGAACGGCACGGTCGCGAAGATCGATGCGAAGACCGGTCAGGACGTGTGGCGCATCAAGCTGAAAGACGATCTGTCGGCGGGCGTGGGCAGCGACGGCAACCTGACTGCGGTCGGCGGGCTGAAGGGCAATGTGTACGTGCTCGGACCCGACGGCAAGCAATTGTGGACGGCTACGGCGCCGGGCGAAATCATCTCGCCGCCGCTCGTGGGTAACGACCTCGTGGTTGTACGGACTATCGACGGCAAGATCGTCGCGTTCAATTCGGTGACCGGCGAGCAGAAGTGGATGTTCCAGACGCGCGCCGTACCGCTGAACCTGCGCGTGGCTGCCGGTATGACGTTCGCGGCATCGCAGGCGGTGCTGGCGGGTTTCCCGGGCGGCACGTTTGCGGCGATCAACTTGCAGACCGGCGACGCTTACTGGCAAGCGCCGGTTTCGTTCCCCAAGGGCGTGACCGAAGTCGAGCGTATCAACGACGTGACGGGCGCACCGACGCTGGTCGGATCCGTGACCTGCGCGGTGACGTTCCAGGGCCGTATCGGCTGTTTCGATGCGAATTCGGGCCGTCCGCAATGGGAAAAGAACTTCTCGAGCGACAGCGGTCTCGCGCAGGACAACGAGATCGTGGCAGCAGGCGACGACTGGTCGGTGGTGAACGCATTTAGCGGTATCGACGGAACCGTCCTCTGGAAGAACGACAAGCTGAAGAATCGCACGGTCAGCGTGCCGTTCATCCTGGGTCGCGCGGTCGTGGTCGGCGACTATCAAGGATTTGTGCACTTCCTGTCGGCAACCAATGGCGAGTTCGTTGGCCGCGCGAAGACCGACGGCAGCGCAATCACGGCTGCTCCGGTGCTGGCGGGCGACACGCTCGTGATCCAGACACATGACGGCGGCCTGTATGGTTTCCGCCCGCGTTAATGCGTTGGTTTGACCTGATGAGCGCGCCGGTTTTGCCGGCCGCTCGTGTTTTACGGACTTTTATGTTTTTTGAGTCCGCGCCGTGCGAATAGAATCGATTGATCAACGCTGCACGTGACGGACCTGTCGTGCGGCAAATAAGCGCACAAGCAGTATTGGCAACGGCAAACGCAACGCCAGACAACACGTAAGGCGTTCCAAGTGCGTCCCGAACGCGATGAAAGCGGCCATGAACCAGGAACCCGAGCAGCAGAAACGCTGCATCCTGCGATCCATCCGCTGGAACCGTGCTAATTTTCGACACATCGCCGGACCGCAAACTCGCGGTTCGCCGTTTCCGGAGTGACATCCGGCTCGCGCCGGGCTGGAATGATCCGCCGTGCGTTCAACCAAGAACACCATCTGATGAAACCCGTAATTGCCCTCGTGGGGCGCCCCAATGTGGGGAAATCGACGCTCTTCAACCGCCTGACGCGCTCGCGCGATGCGCTCGTCGCCGACTTGCCCGGTCTTACGCGCGACCGCCATTACGGTGAAGGCCGTGTGGGCGACCGTCCTTATCTGGTCGTCGATACCGGCGGTTTCGAGCCTGTCGCAAAGGACGGCATCCTGCACGAGATGGCTCGCCAGACGCGCCAGGCAGTGGAAGAGTCCGACATCGTCGTGTTCATCACCGACGGCCGCAACGGGCTCGCGCCGCAAGACAAGGCGATCGCCGACTACCTGCGCAAGACGGGCCGGCCGTTGTTCCTCGTGGTCAACAAGGCCGAAGGCATGAAGTACAGCGCGGTGGCCGCGGACTTCTACGAACTGGGCCTGGGCGACCCGCGCGCCATTTCAGCCGCGCACGGCGACGGTGTGACGGAGATGATCGGCGATGCGCTCGAGATCGCTTACGCCGGACAGCCGGAAGAAGATCCCGAAGAAAAGGCCGCGCGTGGCGTGAAGATCGCCATCGTGGGACGCCCGAACGTCGGCAAGTCGACGCTGATCAATGCGCTGGTTGGCGAAGAGCGCGTGATCGCGTTCGACATGCCCGGCACCACGCGCGATTCCATTTATGTTGATTTCGAGCGAAGTGGCCGCAAGTACACGTTGATCGATACAGCGGGTTTGCGTCGTCGCGGCAAGGTGTTCGAAGCGATCGAGAAGTTTTCGGTGGTGAAGACGCTGCAGTCCATTTCAGACGCGAACGTGGTGATCCTGCTGCTCGATGCACAACAGGACATCTCCGAGCAGGATGCGCACATCGCCGGATTCGTAGTGGAACAAGGCCGCGCGCTGGTCGTTGGCGTGAACAAGTGGGACGGACTCGATTCGCATGTGCGCGAGCGCACCAAGGCGGACCTCACGCGCAAGCTCAAGTTTTTGGACTTTGCTAATTTCCATTACGTCTCGGCGCTGGAGAAAACCGGTATTAGCCAGTTGATGAAATCCGTCGATGACGCTTACGCCGCGGCCATGGCAAAGCTGCCGACGCCGAAGCTCACGCGCGCCCTCATTGACGCAGTGGAGTTCCAGCAGCCCCGGCGCCGTGGTCCGATCCGTCCGAAGCTGCGCTACGCGCACCAGGGCGGGCAGAATCCCCCGATCATTGTCGTGCATGGCAACGCGCTCGACGCGATCACGGACACCTACAAACGTTATCTGGAAGGACGCTTCAGAGAAACTTTCGGGCTGGTTGGGACTCCATTGCTAATAGAGTTTCGTTCGAGTGCGAATCCTTACGCGGATAAGGGCTGATGCCGGCCTGAATCCCGCGTGCATCAAGCGTTTCGGCGGATTTGGACGGGCGGGGCGCGCTGGTGCGAAAATGAAAATCGGCTATAGTGTAGCGATTGACGGCGGATCTCTTTTTCTTCGTCGCAATCACGTTAACCTGCAAAAATAATACGGAGTTTGCTATGAGCAACAAAGGGCAATTGTTACAAGACCCGTTTTTGAACGCACTGCGAAAAGAGCATGTGCCGGTGTCGATCTACTTGGTCAACGGCATCAAGCTGCAAGGCAATATTGAATCGTTCGACCAGTACGTCGTGTTGCTCCGTAACACCGTGACCCAGATGGTCTACAAGCACGCCATTTCCACGGTCGTGCCAGCGCGTCCGGTGAATTTCCACCCGGATGCTGAAACGCCCTAAACCTCGCAGCGTCCGGTGTAATGGCATGAATGAACTTGCTAATTCACCGGTCGCTTCAAAATGAAAACATCAATTTGATCAACGCAGCGCTTGTGGGTGTCGACTTCGGAAAAATCGATTTCGACGCCAGTCTCGAAGAACTCAGTCTGCTCGCACAAAGTGCGGGTGCCCATCCCGCCGTCACCCTGACCGGTCGCCGTTCCAGCCCTGATGCCAAGATGTTTGTCGGCAGCGGCAAAGTCGAAGAGCTGCGCCTCGCCTGCGTTGCCAACGACGTGGAACTCGTCATCTTCAATCATGCTCTGGCACCCGCGCAGCAGCGGAACCTGGAAACGGCGCTCGAGCGCCGAGTGATCGACCGCACCAGTCTCATACTCGATATTTTCGCGCAGCGTGCCCGCAGTCACGAAGGCAAGCTGCAGGTCGAACTCGCTCAGCTCCAGTATCTGTCCACACGATTGATTCGTGCGTGGACTCACCTCGAGCGGCAGAAGGGTGGTATCGGCCTGCGCGGACCGGGTGAAACACAGCTTGAAACCGACCGCCGGTTGATCGGCGAGCGTATCAAGGCGTTGAAGGCGCGGCTTGCGAAGCTGCAACGCCAGCATGGCACGCAGCGCCGTCAGCGGGAGCGCAACCGGACCACGTCGGTTTCTCTCGTGGGTTATACGAACGCGGGCAAGTCCACGCTGTTCAATGCGCTGACGAAGGCGCAGGCGTATGCGGCGGACCAGCTGTTCGCCACGCTCGATACAACCTCGCGCCGGGTGTATCTCGGCGAGGAAGCGGGACAGGCGGTGGTGTCCGACACGGTCGGGTTCATTCGCGACTTGCCTCACCAACTGGTTGCGGCATTCCGCGCGACGCTCGAGGAAACGGTACAGGCCGACTTGCTGCTGCATGTCGTCGATGCATCGAGCATGGTGCGGCTCGACCAGATCGAGGAAGTGAACAAGGTGCTGAGCAGTATCGGTGCCGACGGCGTTCCGCAAATTCTCGTATTCAACAAGATCGATGCAGTGCCTGAACTCGCGGCCCGCAACGATCCGGTTGAAAGGGACGAGTATGGTAATATTTTGCGCGTATTTTTGAGCGCGCGAACGGGTCAGGGACTCGACGCGCTGCGCGCTGCCATCGCCGAATTTGCAGCTTCCGAACCTAAAGATAACAACGAGTACACGGAACTTCCGGACGGCACAATCGTGCCGGAGTCCATGGATAGCACATCCGACGACGGAACCACGCTACCGGAAGACCACCGGTCAGCCGACGAAAGTGAAGACCGCAAGGTCCCCGAGCACGGGCACTGATCTGTTCCGATTTGCATTGACCCGGCTGTCTAATGGTGAATCACCGAGTGAACGACTACAACGAGCGGAGTACCCGGCAGCTTTCGCATGCCGTCTTTTCGATCAACGACCCGCGCTGGGGGCGGGGCGACGGCAATGGCGAAAATAAAGGCCAGGACCCGAAGCGTCCGCAGGAACAGAAGCGTCCATCGAAGGACAAGGATGGCGAAGGACCGCCGGATCTCGACGAAATGTGGCGCGACTTCAACAAGAAGCTTGCAGGCCTGTTCGGCAAGAAGCCGGCCGGCGGCGGTCCGCGTCCGGATAACGGCCGCACCGCGAAGATCGGACTGGGCATTGTTGTCGGCGCGCTGATCGCGATCTATCTCGGCAGCGGCGTGTTTGTCGTGCAGGACGGGAACGTGGGCGTGGTGTCGCGCTTTGGCAAGTACGAAGGCCAGGCGGATCAGGGCGTCCACTGGCGTCTGCCATATCCGTTCGAATCGCACGAGATCGTCAATACGTCGCAGATCCGTTCGGTCGATATCGGCCGCAATAACACGCTCACGCAAGCCAACGTTCGCGACGCGTCGCTGCTCACGCACGACGCGGATATCGTCGACGTGCGCTTTGCCGTGCAGTATCAGATCAAGTCGGCGACCGACTATCTGTTCCGCAATCTCGATCCGGAGCAGAACGTGACGGAATCGGCGCAGGCCGCCATCCGCGAGATCGCAGGCACGCACAGCACGGACGAACTGCTGTTCAAGGACCACGAAGCATTGCGTGCGAAGCTGGTCGACCGGATCCAGGCATCGCTTGATTCGTACAAGACCGGTTTGCAGGTGACCGGCGTGACCATTCAGAGCGTACAGGTGCCCGCGCAGGTTCAACCCGCGTTCGAGGAAGCGGCGAAGGTGCGCCAGGACAACGAACGCGCGGTGGATACAGCCAAGGCCTACGCCGATCAATTGCTTCCCCGCGCGAAGACGGACGCGGCGCGCATGATCGACGAAGCCAAGGGTTATAGCAACCGGGCCGTTTCGCAGGCGCAAGGCAATGCCGAGCGTTTCAAGCAGGTTTATGCAGAATATTCGAAGGCGCCGGCAGTGATTCGTCAACGCATGTATCTGGACACAATGCAGCAGATTTATTCGCGGGCGACGAAGGTGTTCGTCGACAGCAAGAGCTCGAATAACGTGGTTTATTTGCCGCTCGACAAGCTCGTCGATGCAAACCGTCAGCGTGCGAGCGCGGCCGCTCCGGCAAGCGGTGCATCGGACGCTTCGGCTCCTTCGGCAAGTGTAGCGAACCAGCCGGTTGGCGCAGCGCCCGCGAGCGTCGGCACGTCGATCACGCAGGATGCGCGCAGCGAAAGCGCGCAGGCAACATCGGCCGTTGCGGCGCAATCTGCCTCCGCCAGCACTGCGGCCAGCGCCGTGGCTGCATCGTCGACATCGGCATCTGGATCGGCGCAGTCGACCGGTGGCGATCCATTGCGCTCGCGCGACGCGTTCCGTTCGCGCTCGCGTGAAGACGACACGCAATGAGGAGCGCGATCATGAATCGAATCGTTGCGCTGGTAGTTGCCGTCGTGGTCGTGTTGTTTATTGGCTCTTCCATGATGTTCGTGGTCGACGAACGTCATGCCGGCGTAGTCACCGCGCACGGCGGAGGTGACCCCAAGCTCGTCACGCCCGGCCTGCATTTCAAGCTGCCGCCGCCGTTCCAGACGCTGACGCTGATCGACACCCGTACGCTCACCATCGACGAAGCGGGCACTGACCGTTTCAATACGTCGGACAAGAACGAGGTGATCGTGAATACGGTCATCAAGTATCGTGTCGCGGACCCGCTCAAGCTTTTTGTGAGCAACGAAAAGAACACGCAGACCGCGCAGGACCGTCTGGCCGCGCTCACGCGCACGGCGCTGACGTCGTCGTTCACGAAGCGTCCGCTGGCCGATGTGCTCGGCGAGCAGCAGGCTATCGGGACGGAAGCGCAGAAGGCGATCGAGCAGCCGGCAGCGGCGTTCGGCGTGGAACTCGTGGATGTGCAACTGACGCGCATCGACTTTCCGGCTGCGGTGGCGGATTCCGTCTACAAACGCATGATTGCAGCACGCCAGCAAGCGGCGGCCGAAGAACGCGCGAAGGGCACGGCTGACGCAGACGCAATCAAGGCAAATGCGGATCGTCAGCAGGAAGCCATTCTCGCCGATGCCTACAAGGAAGCGCAGACCATCAAGGGCGAGGGCGATGGCCGTGCTGCGTCGATTGCCGCAGATGCGTACGGCGTCGATCCGCAGTTCTACCAGTTCTATCAAAGCCTTGAAGCGTATAAAAAGACGTTCAATGCCGGCGATGTGATGGTTGTCGATCCGAGCAGCGATTTCTTCCGCTTCATGCGCAGCCCGAACGGTGCTGCGCCGAGCGCCGCCGATGCCACCACCCCGGCGCCCGCGCGCAAGCGCTGAGCTCCAATCGTCGCGGTGCGAGCCGCGGCGCCATCTATTGAATGGATATGGCTGCATCGTTACTGCTCGCGATTGCGTTGATGCTGATTATCGAAGGGATGTTTCCGTTCGTCTTCCCCAATTCCTGGCGCGACACGTTCCGCCGGATCGCTCAACGGCCGCCGCACCAGATTCGGATCGGCGGCCTGATCGCGATGGCGCTCGGCGTGATTCTGCTGCTGATTGCGACCTGAATTGCGTCGAGGCTGGCCGAGTCCGTAGCCACCCGCAGATCAAAAGATTATCCTGACCGACCGGCGATGCCACCTTCACCTCGCATCGCCGCGCTCAAAAACGTTCCGTAGGAAACGCCCCGATGTCCACCTGGTTACTTCCCGAGAATATCGCCGACGTCTTGCCGTCCGAGGCGCGCAAGATTGAAGAGTTGCGCCGCCGGCTGCTCGATCGTTTTCGTTCGTACGGCTACGAACTCGTGATGCCGCCGATGCTCGAGTACCTCGAATCGCTGCTCACCAGCGGCGGCAGCGACCTCAACCTGCGCACGTTCAAGCTCGTCGACCAATTGTCCGGACGCACGCTCGGCCTGCGCGCTGACATCACGCCGCAGGTTTCCCGCATCGATGCGCATTTGCTGAACCGGCAAGGCGTGACGCGCCTGTGTTACGCGGGCAATGTGCTGCATACGCGTCCGCGTGGCTTGCACGCGACGCGCGAGCAGATCCAGATCGGCGCGGAAATCTACGGCCACGCCGGGCTGGAAGCGGATCTGGAAATCCAGCAATTGATGCTCGATTCGCTGCGTCTGAGCGGTTTGAACAAGGTGCGTCTCGACTTGTGCCACGCGGGCGTCCTGGCGGCTTTGCTCGACCTCGAACCTGGCGCTGCCGCGCTCGGTGAGTCGCTCTACGACGCGCTCGGCGCGAAGGACGTACCGCGTCTGAACGAACTCACGTCCAGACTCGGCGATGTCGCCCGCGACGCGCTGCGGGCGTTGCCGTCACTCTACGGCGACGCATCGGTACTCGATGAAGCGCGCGCACGCTTGCCGAATTTGCCGGTCATCGGCCGGGCGCTCGACGACCTCGCGTTCCTTGCGGCGCAGGCGCACGGCGCCGAGCTGATGATCGATCTCGCCGACCTGCGCGGCTACGCGTACCACAGCGGCGTGATGTTCTCGGCCTACGTGGACGGCGTGCCGAACGCAGTTGCGCGAGGCGGCCGTTACGACGACGTTGGCCAGGCCTATGGCCGCGCACGTCCCGCAACCGGTTTCTCGCTCGATCTGCGTGAAGTCGCGCGCATTTCTCCTGTCGATGCCCGCGGCAGCGCGGTCCTCGCCCCGTGGAACCATGACGAACCGCTGCAGACGGCGGTCGCGAAACTGCGCGATGCCGGCGAAGTCGTGATCCAGGCGTTGCCCGGACACGACCATGATCTCGACGAGTTCGCGTTCGACCGCGTGCTGGTGGAGCGCAACGGGACATGGGTCGTCGAGGCCCGTTCCTAGCGGCTTCGGGGCTTGCTGCAAGCGTTTTTCACGCGCATGCAGCACACAACCGCAGACAAAACTTCAGCCTCATCCGATCGACTTTCGGTCGATATCCGTTCGCAAATACCGGGAAAAACTCGGAACCTTCGGCGAACATAGGTAAAATGCTTTTTTAACCAGCTATCAAATTGACATGTCTGCCAGCGCAGTGAATGTGAACCCGGGGCGCAACGTCGTCGTGGTCGGCACCCAGTGGGGTGATGAAGGCAAGGGCAAGATCGTCGACTGGTTGACGGACCACGCCCAAGGCGTCGTGCGCTTCCAGGGCGGTCATAACGCCGGCCATACGCTCATTATCGGCGGCAAGAAGACCATTCTTCGCCTGATTCCGTCGGGCATCATGCGCGCCGGCACGGCTTGCTATATCGGCAACGGCGTGGTTTTGTCGCCCGAAGCGCTCTTCAAGGAAATCGGCGAACTTGAAACGGCGGGTATCGACGTCCAGAAGCGCCTGTTCATTTCCGAAGCCGCCAACCTGATCCTGCCGTATCACATTGCCATCGACCAGGCGCGCGAAGCACGTCGTGGCGCGGCGAAGATCGGAACGACGGGACGCGGTATCGGACCGGCGTACGAGGACAAGGTCGGCCGCCGCGGCCTGCGCGTGCAGGACCTGTACGACCGCGACGTATTCGCTGAACGTCTGCGCGAAACGCTGGACTTCCACAACTTCGTGCTGACGGGTTATCTCGGCGCGCCGGCGGTGGATTTTCAGCAAACGCTCGACACCATGTTCGGTTACGCCGAGCGCCTCGCGCCCATGGTGACGGACGTCTCGCGTCGCCTTTACGACGAGAACCACGCCGGCCGCAACCTCTTGTTCGAAGGTGCGCAAGGCACGCTGCTCGACATCGACCACGGCACGTACCCGTATGTCACGTCGAGCAACTGCGTGGCGGGCGCGGCAACCTCGGGGGCGGGCGTGGGTCCGCAGAAACTGAACTACATCCTCGGCATCACGAAAGCATATTGCACGCGCGTGGGTGCGGGTCCGTTCCCAAGCGAGTTGTATGATGCGGACAATGTGAATCGTCAGGAACAGATTGGCCTGACGCTTGCCACCGTCGGCAAGGAGTTCGGCTCGGTGACCGGCCGTCCGCGCCGCACCGGCTGGCTCGACGCCGCTGCGCTGCGCCGCTCCATTCAGATCAACGGGATCTCGGGCCTGTGCATGACCAAGCTCGATGTGCTGGACGGCCTGGAAGAAGTGAAGCTCTGCGTGGGCTACAAGCTCGACGGCAAGGACGTCGACATCCTGCCGCGCGGCGCCTCGGAAGTGGCGCGTTGCGAGCCGATCTACGAAACGTTCGGCGGCTGGAAGGAAAGCACCATCGGCATCACGCAATGGGACCGCTTGCCGGAAACCGCGCGCAAGTATCTGTCGCGTGTGCAGGAAGTGGCGGGCGTGCCTATCGACATGGTGTCGACGGGTCCGGATCGCGACGAAACCATCCTGCTGCGTCACCCGTTCAAGGTTTAAGACCTCGGGCGTCCGGCAAAGACCAAGTGGCCGCGAATGTGCGGCCACTTTGCATTTTCAACCGTTGCACGTATTTAAAGAGTTTGACCATGATCGCGATGAAAGACCCGCGCAACGACGACCGGAACCTGTGGGTGGGCTGGGACGAATATCACCGGCTGATCGAACTGCTGGCGCTGTCCGTGCACGACTCAGGCTGGAAGTTCGACAATATCCTGTGTCTCGCGCGCGGCGGCCTGCGCGTAGGCGACCAGCTTTCGCGCATCTATGATCTGCCGCTCGCGATCCTCGCGACGAGTTCGTATCGCGAGGCGGCGGGAACGGAGCAGGGGGCGCTCGACATCGGTCAATACATCACGATGACGCGTGGGGAACTCTCCGGCAACGTGCTGCTCGTCGACGATCTGGTCGATTCAGGCGTCACGCTTTCGCGCGTTCAGCAGCATCTGAAGGAGCGTTATCCGGCGGTAACCGCCGTGCGCTCTGCCGTCCTTTGGTATAAAGGCTGCTCGACCGTGAAGCCCGATTATTTCGTTCAGTTCCTCGAAACGAACCCGTGGATTCATCAGCCGTTCGAGGAATGGGATACGGTCCGGCCGCACAACCTCGGTGCGTGGATCAAGCGCGGTCTGCACGACGAACGTAGCTGATCGTTTGTTCCATTTCGGCACGGCGGCTGTTACGCCGTTCCACCCAAGATGCCGTTCGAATGCCTGTTAGGATGTTCGAACGGCATTTTCATGTTCATCGCCCATGCAGCTTAGTGACTTCGCCGCAATGTCAAATCGCCTAAATGCGCCCGTCGTCGCGGTATCACAACACGGCGGTGAGGCGACAGGCGCGGCGTTAGAATGGCGTTCGTTTTTTCCGATCAGGACGGCTCCGCCGCGTTTATGACAACAGTGACCCACGCGCATGAGCGCAAACAACCACTTCCTGCTCTGGCGCTTGCCGCTATCGGAGTCGTGTTTGGTGACATTGGTACTAGCCCGCTGTACGCGCTGAAAGAGGCGTTCAGCAAAACGCATGGCATCGAACTCAATGAGGCTTCCGTCCTCGGGGTCATTTCGCTGCTGTTCTGGGCGATCGTGATCGTGGTGGGCATCAAGTACGTGCTGTTCGTCATGCGCGCCGACAACAACGGCGAAGGTGGCGTGCTCGCGCTCATGACGCTCGCGCTGCGCACGCTGAAGGAATCGGGCCGCGCCACCGGCGTGCTGATGATGCTTGGCATCTTCGGCGCCTGCATGTTTTATGGCGACGCCGTGATTACGCCGGCCATGTCGGTGATATCGGCGGTGGAAGGGCTTGAAATTGCCTCGCCGCGGCTCGCTAACTACGTGATTCCGATCACCATCGTCATCTTGATCGCGCTGTTCTGGATTCAGCGGCGCGGCACGTCGGTGGTCGGCAAGCTGTTCGGGCCGATCATGCTGGTGTGGTTCGTGACGCTTGCCGTGATGGGCGTGTTTCACATCGTTCAGGCACCGCGTGTGTTGGTCGCATTGAATCCGTACTACGCGTTTTCGTTCATGCAGGCGCATGTGTTGCAAGCGTATATCGTGCTGGGCTCGGTCGTGCTGGTGCTGACCGGCGCTGAAGCGCTTTATGCCGACATGGGACACTTTGGCGCCAAGCCCATTCGATACGGCTGGTACGGCCTCGTCATGCCCTCGCTGCTGCTGAATTACTTCGGCCAGGGCGCGCTGCTGATGCATTCGCCCGAAGCGCGCGAAAGTCCGTTCTTCCTGATGGCGCCCGACTGGGCGCTGCTGCCGCTCGTGATCCTGTCGACCATTGCGACCGTGATTGCATCGCAAGCGGTGATCTCCGGCGCCTATTCGCTGACGAGCCAGGCCATCCAGCTCGGCTACGTGCCGCGCATGAAGATCCTGCATACGTCGGATCTGGCTATTGGGCAGATCTATATTCCGGTCGTGAACTGGATGCTGCTGTTCATCATCCTGTGCATCGTGATCGGCTTCAAGAGCTCCGAGAATCTCGCGGCTGCATACGGGCTTGCCGTCACCGCGACCATGCTGGTCACGACCATTCTCGCGTCGGTGGTGATGACCAAGCTGTGGGGATGGAACAAGTTCCTGGTGGGCGCGATCATCAGCGTGTTCTTTATTATCGATGTCGGGTTTTTCGGCGCCAGCCTGCTCAAGATCGAGCAGGGCGGCTGGCTGCCGTTGGGTATCGGCGGAGTGTTGTTCTTCCTGCTGATGACGTGGTTCAAGGGCCGCATGATCGTCAAGGACCGGACCGCCGCCGATGGTATTCCGCTGATGCCGTTCCTGCAGGGTCTGCTTGCGCACCCGCCGCATCGGGTGTCGGGTACGGCGATCTACCTGACCGGCAGCGATTCGCTCGTGCCGGTGAGCTTGCTGCATAACCTGAAACACAACAAGGTTCTCCACGAGCGCACGATATTCCTGAATTTCGCCACGCGCGATGTCCCTTACGTGGACGATGCTACCCGCGTGGAAGTGAAAGACGCGGGCGGGGGTTTGTTCCTCGTGAAGGCGCAGTACGGCTTCAATGAAACGCCGGATGTGAAGGCTGTGCTGATGGAAATCGGGCGCACACATGACATGACATTCGAGCTTATGGACACCTCGTTCTTCATGGCGCGCGAGACGGTGGTGCCGACGCAATTGCCGGGCATGTCGGTATGGCGCGAGCGTGTGTTCGCGTGGATGCATCAGAATGCCGCGAAGCCAACGGACTTCTTCAGCATTCCGGCTAATCGTGTGGTCGAACTCGGGACGAAGATCGAGATTTGATCGTCATGTTTGACTGAGGAAGACAAACGGCCCATCGAAAGATGGGCCGTTCTTGTTTCTGCTTCGTCGATTGCGATGACCTATTTCTTCAGCTTTGCGAACGCCGCTGCCATTGCGCTGCTGGCTGCTTCCGGCTCGCGCCGGCTGCCGCTGTTGCCGCGGACATCGCGGGCGCTGCCACCTCCGGCACTACCGCCGCGGCGATCCTGCCCGCCGCGTTGCTGTTGCTGCGCCGTACCGCCCTCAGGCGCGAAGTCATCGTCAAGACGCATGGTCAGTGCGATCCGCTGGCGCTTCACATCTGTTTCGAGCACTTTCACCTTCACCACCTGACCGGTTTTCACCACCTCGTGCGGGTCCTTGATGAACTTCGTCGACATCGCCGACACATGCACGAGTCCATCCTGATGCACGCCGATATCGATAAACGCGCCAAACGCCGCCACGTTCGTGACCACGCCTTCCAGGATCATGCCCGGCGTCAGGTCGGAGAGCTTTTCGACGCCTTCGCGGAACGTGGCCGTCTTGAACTCGGGGCGCGGATCACGGCCGGGTTTTTCGAGCTCGGCCAGAATGTCACGCACGGTGGGAAGACCAAACCGGTCATCGACGAAATCCGCCGGCGACAAGCCTGACAACGCTTCGCGTTTGCCCATCACATCGGCGGCGTGTTTCTTTATTTTCGCCAGGATCCGTTCGACGACCGGATACGCTTCCGGATGTACCGACGACCGGTCGAGCGGATTGGCGCCGTTGTTGATGCGCAGGAATCCCGCAGCTTGTTCGAAGGTTTTATCGCCGAGACGGGGGACTTTTTTCAACTGATCGCGTGAAGCGAAGGGGCCGTTGGCATCGCGGAAATCAACGATATTGCGCGCCAATGTCGCGTTCAGACCGGACACGCGTGCAAGCAGCGCCACCGAGGCCGTGTTCGCGTCCACGCCGACGGCATTCACGCAGTCTTCGACGACGGCGTCGAGCGAGCGGGCGAGGTCGCGCTGATTCACGTCGTGCTGATACTGGCCAACGCCAATGGCCTTCGGGTCGATCTTGACGAGTTCTGCGAGCGGATCCTGCAAGCGCCGTGCGATGGAAACAGCGCCGCGCAAGGTTACATCCAGGTCAGGAAATTCCTTCGATGCCAGTTCGGATGCCGAATAAATCGATGCTCCTGCTTCCGACACCACGATCTTCTGCAGCTTCAGTTCCGGGTGTTTCGCGATCAGCTCGCTTGCGAGCTTGTCCGTCTCGCGCGAAGCGGTGCCATTGCCGATACTGATCAGCTCGGCTTGCGTCTGCGCCGCGATGCGCGCGAGCTTCGCGAGCGAGCCATCCCAGTCGCGACGCGGCTCGTGAGGATAGATGACATCGGTTGCGAGCAGCTTGCCAGTGCGATCGACCACGGCGACTTTCACGCCGGTACGCATGCCCGGATCCAGTCCGATAACCGCCTTCGGACCCGCCGGCGCTGCCAGCAAAAGATCCTTCAGATTGCGCGCAAACACGCGAATCGCCTCGCCTTCGGCCTCCTCGCGCAGATTCGTCAGCAAGTCGTTCTCGACATTCGGCTGCACCTTTACACGCCAGCACCAGCGGCAGACGTCGGAGAGCCATTTATCGGCGGGACGGCCCTGATTGGCGATACCCACATGGTTCGCGATCAGCGTCTCGCCCGGATGCGGCACCTGGGCATCAAGTTCGCCGCCAAGCCCCAGCTTGACGGACAGGACGCCCGCGTTGCGGCCGCGGAACAGCGCCAGCGCACGATGCGACGGCACCGTGCGGATGGTTTCCGAGTAGTCGTAATAATCGCGGAATTTCTCGCCTTCCTCGGTTTCCTTGCCTTCGACCACGGTCGAGATCACGCTGCCTTGCTTGAACAGATATTCGCGGACCTTGCCGAGAATCTCGGCAGTTTCGCCGAACTGCTCGGAGAGAATGTCGCGGGCGCCGTCGAGCGCGGCCTTCGTGTCCGCGACGCCTTTTTCTGCGTCCACATAACGCGCGGCTTCGGTTTGCGGGTCGAGCTTCGGATCGGCGAGAAGGGCGTCCGCAAGCGGCTGCAGGCCGGCCTCGCGGGCGATCATCGCGCGGGTCCGCCGTTTCGGTTTGTACGGGAGATACAGGTCTTCGAGCACCTGCTTGCTGTCCGCGCCTTCCACGGCTGCGCGCAGTTCGGGCGTGAGCTTGCCCTGTTCGTCGATGCTCTGGACAATCGCCGCGCGCCGGTCCTCGAGCTCGCGGAGGTAGACGAGCCGCTCTTCGAGATTGCGCAATTGCGTATCGTCGAGATTGCCTGTCACTTCCTTTCTATAACGGGCGATGAACGGAACGGTGGAGCCTTCATCGAGAAGTTGCACGGTGGCGGCGACCTGGCGCGGCTGCACGCTCAACTCGGTGGCGATGCGCTGGACAATCTTGAGTGCTACGGTTTCCGTCATGGGTGTCTGCGTCTGCCTGCTGGCTCATCAGGGGCGTTTCCATGCCGCGCATTTCACTTGAATCCGCGCGAACACGTTTGCCGGGTTGGTGAAGCGGGGCATTTTGCCATAAATGCCGGAGGCCTCCGGCGCACGGTGATAGAATTTCGGCATCGTAGAAGCTGCATTTCAATACATTGTCCAACCCGCTGGCTATCACGTTGCCGACCTCCCGCCTTTCGCCCGTTTTGCCGACTGTACCAGTCGATTTGTTCGCCACGCGCCACGCCGCGCGCTCTTGCTCGCGGTGGTTTCATCCGCTTCGCGCCGCAATGGCCGTGCTGGCGTGCGCGGGTTTTGTTCAGGCAGCCACGGCGCAGACGCCCAGGCCTATCAATCCGGGCACGTCGGTCACAGAATCGCCGCTCGACGACGCCCGTGCGACCGGCGCAAATGCCGCAAGTCCGGCGGACGCAGACGCGGACGCGAACGGTTTCGGCGCGCGTCAGAAGGCGCTTGACACGCGCAGCGAGGAAAACAACTATCGGTATGCGGTCAAGCAGCACGATTGTTATAACGATTTTTTTGTCAATCATTGTCTTAATGCCGCGCGTGCAGCGAAACGCGATGTAAGCCAGGAAATCCGCAAGCAACAACTGGCGCTCGACGACGAACAACGTCTGCAACACGCGCAACAGCGGGACCAGCAAACGGCGCTCAAGCGCGCCCAGTACGAAGCAGATGCGCCGCAACGCGCAACGACCGAAAAGGCGAGCGCGGAATCATTCGCTGAAAAGCAGCGCCAGAACGCACTGTCAGAAGCGCAGCGCACCGCAGAAGCGCCGCAACGGGCCCAGAATCAGGCGGCGTACGACCGCAAGCAGGCGGATTACCAGAAGAAGCTCGACGACGCCGCCGCGCGTGGCGCGCAGGACGCGCGTGATCGCGACGCGAAGGCTGAGCGTTACGAGGCGAAGCAGCGCGACGCTGCCGAGCACCAGGCGGAAGTGCAGGCACGGCAGAAGGAAGCGGCTGTGAAACAGCAGCAGCGCGCGCAACAGGAAGCCGCCGATCGCGCGCATCAGGAGCAGCTCAAGCAACAACAGCAACAACAATCGAAGTAAGCTGAAGAAGGTCTGGATGTGGACAGCAACCTCGGGCGATGCCGCCGGCGTTTTTCCGGCGTCCGCCGTGACGAGAGGAGCCGAACATGCACGCATATCCTGCAGCAGCAGTCGACACGGGCACGATCCGCGAGCGTATCGTGCAGTTGCAGGCGGAGCATCATGGCCTGGACAGCCTGATCGACAAGATGGCCGACGTGCCGGGCATCAATGAGCTGGAAATCAGGCGCCTGAAAAAGCGCAAGCTCAAGGTCAAGGACACGATCATCCTGCTGCAGTTACAGTTGGAACCGGACGCGCGCTGAACGGCGTCGCGCTGAAAGGCGTCGCGCTGAATGGCGTCGCGCTGAATGGCGTCGCGCTGAATGGCGTCGCGCGATTCAGCGGCGCGTGCATCGAACAGTTTTGCCTTACGCGCGGCAAAAAAGCCCAAGCTACAAGCAGGAACCTTCCCCTTGAATTCGCCCGACAACGCCCTCACAGACAACGCGGAATCCGTGCTGAAGCCGGCCGCGAAAGCGGGTGGCGCCGACACATCGCTTTCGCTGACACTTGCACCGAAGCGCCGCACCGAACTCGACGCGATTTTTGCCGCCGAGGGCCTGCTGGCGCGTCAAATCGATGGTTATCGCTCGCGTGCGTCGCAGATCGAAATGGCGCGCGCAGTCGCGGCCGCGATGGAAGCGTCCGGCCGCGCCATGCCCGAACCCGCCTTGTTCGACGCGCAACGCCGTCCGGCGCGCAAGCTCGGGCCATCGGATGCGCCGGTCGTGGTCGAGGAAAGCGGCGAGGAGGTCGGCCTGGCCACCGCAACCACGGGCGTCGACGGCGGTGAGAACACGTTGATCGTGGAAGCGGGCACGGGCACGGGCAAGACCTTCGCGTATCTCGTGCCGGCCATGCTGTGGGGCGGCAAGGTGATCGTATCGACGGGCACCAAGCACTTGCAGGACCAGCTTTTCCAGCGCGACATCCCGACCGTGCGCGACGCGCTCGCGGTGCCGGTTTCCGTCGCGATGCTCAAGGGCCGCGCGAATTACCTGTGCCATTACTACCTGCAGCGCACCGCCGATAACGGCCGTTTGCCCACGCGCCAGGACACCGCGCATCTGCAGGAAATCATCCGCTTCGCGAAACTGACGCACACCGGCGACAAAGCCGAACTCGCGAGCGTGCCCGAGAACTCGCCGGTCTGGCCGATGGTCACGTCCACGCGCGACAACTGCCTGGGCCAGGAGTGCCCGCAGTACAAGGAATGTTTTGTCATGCAGGCGCGGCGCGAGGCGCAGCAGGCGGACATCGTGGTAGTGAATCACCACCTGTTTTTCGCCGATGTCATGCTCCGCGACACCGGCATGGCCGAGTTGCTGCCGACCGCCAACACCATCATCTTCGACGAAGCCCATCAGCTTCCCGAGACGGCGACGCTGTTTTTCGGCGAGACCGTATCGACCACGCAGTTCCTGGAACTCGCACGCGATGCCGTTGCGGAAGGCCTGAGCCACGCGCGTGACTTCTCCGACTGGACCAAGCTCGGCGCCGCGCTCGAACGTGCGGCGCGGGACGTCCGGCTCGCATTCAGGGAAGATTCGGTGCGCATGTCGCTCGGCCAGCTCGTCGACGATCATCCTTTATTCGATGCCCTCGACACACTTGAGGAACACCTCGATGCGCTCACGGCCGCTTTGAACGCTCACGCCGAACGCGCGGAATCGCTGGGCGCGCTGCAGCGCCGGGCACGGGAATTACAAGGTTTGCTGGGGGGCTGGACCGCACCGCCAACGTCCGTGGAAAAGGCCGTCGCGCAAGAGAAGGAAGCCGCCGCCAAAGCCGATCCGAACGAGATGGTCCGATGGATCGAAGTGTTCTCGCACACGGTCCAGTTGCACGAAACGCCGCTGTCCGTCGCGCCGATCTTTTCGAAGCAGCGCGCGGGCGTTCCGCGTGCGTGGATCTTCACATCGGCAACCTTGTCGGTGCGCGGCGACTTCACCCATTACGCCGCGCAGATGGGCCTGAACGCGCGACGCTCCATGACGCTGCCCAGTCCCTTCGACTACCCCGAGCAGGGCTTGCTGTACGTGCCGCGCAACTTGCCGCAACCATCGTCGCCGAATTTCACCGACGCCGTGTTCGATGCTGCGTTGCCTGTCATCGAAGCATCGAAGGGGGGCGTGTTTTTCTTGTGCACGACCTTGCGCGCCGTCGATCGCATTGCCAACCGCCTGCGCGACACCATCGAGCGGCGCGGCTGGGATTATCCGTTGCTGGTTCAGGGCGACGCGAGCCGCACTGAATTGCTCGATCGTTTCCGTTCTTATGGCAACGCGATCCTCGTTGGCAGCCAGAGTTTCTGGGAAGGCGTGGATGTGCGCGGTGATGCGTTGTCGCTGGTTGTCATCGACAAGCTACCTTTTGCGCCGCCCGATGATCCCGTGTTGTCGGCGAGACTCGATGCGCTGACGAAGAAGGGCTTGAGCCCTTTCGCTGTGCACCAGTTGCCGCAGGCAGTGATCACGCTCAAGCAGGGCGCGGGGCGTCTGATTCGCGCAGAAACGGATCGCGGTGTGCTGATGATCTGCGACACCCGTCTCGTCGATAAACCTTACGGCCGGCGCATCTGGCAGAGCCTTCCGCCGTTCAAGCGCACGCGTGAAATAGAGGTGGTGCGCGCGTTCTTCACCGATCCTGAAACGGCGGTGACCGAAGCGGAAGAGTAAGTAACACGCATTCTTTCAACCGAACACATAAATAAAAAACCCGGCCTTAAAGCCGGGTTTTTTGTTGGTACGGTCAGCGAATCAAACTGCTTACCAGATCTGCCACCACGATTTGTTGTCCTTGCCCGGCCGCGACCTGCCGGTGACATACGGGCTGTCGGGGAACGTAGCGGCCAGCACGCGCTTCGTGTCGCCTTCCAGTTGCGGCTGATCAAGCTTGCCGTACGACAGCATCATGATATGCAGTGCATCTTCCGTTGCCGGCGCGTTCTTGTACTCGCGAATGGCGAGTTGCGCGCGGTTGATTGCGGCCACATAAGCACCACGCCGATAGTAATAATCCGCGGCATGAACCTCATGCGAAGCCAGTGCGTTCACGATATAGCGCATGCGCTGGGCTGCATCCGGCGCATACTTGCTTTGCGGGTAACGGTCGACAACGATCTTGAACGCATCGTAGGATTCGCGCAGCGACTTCGGATCGCGCTCGCTCATGTCCTGGCCGGAGAAGCGGCCGAACAGACCGAGGTCGTCGTTGAAATGGATCATGCCCTTCAGGTAATACGCGTAGGCAATGTCCGGATGATCCGGATGCAGCTTGATGAACCGGTCGATGGCAGCATCAGCCGAGTCGGTTTCGCCGTCCTTCCAGTTGCAGTACGCCACGTTGATCTGCGCTTGTTGCGCAAAATGTCCGAACGGGTCACGGCCTTCGAGGTTCTCGAAATACTTTGCGCATTTGCCAAAGTCGCCGCCGGTCAGCGCATCCTGCGCCTCCGAGTATAATTTCCCGTTATTCCACGTGGCCGTTTCGTCGGTTTTCTCGGGCAGGCCATGGCAGCCTGCGACAATGACGGCACCCGCAGCCAGCGCAGCAACCCTGACAGACGAATTCGACGATAGCCTGATCAACTGGCGCACAGGGTTCAAAACGGTTTTCAAAGCTTGATTCACGGCTCGCATCAGTGCTTGCATTTTCTAGCTCATGCCTTTCTGGCTAATTCCCAGCTTTCAGTCTAAATGACCCGCTCAAGTACAAGTCGTACCAAAGATCGCAGCAAAGATTATAGCCCAAGCGCATCGGCCGACGACGCACGTCCGGACGATTTGACCGCATCCGCGGCGGCATCCGGTTCTGCAACCGAAACGCATGGTGCGCCTGTATCCACCAACCTTCACGCGCGCCGCGCCGATGCCGAAACGCCACGCACGATTGCCGTGCCCGACGAGTACGCCGGCGAGCGGCTCGACAAGGTCATGGCGCGGCTGTTCCCGGAATTCTCGCGCAGCCGCTTGCAGACATGGATCGATGCACAGCGCGTGCAGGTCGACGGCGCGCCTGCAAAGATCCGGCAACCGGTGCCGCTGGGCGCGACGATCACGCTGATTCCCGACCTGTTGCCCGAGCAGCTTGCGTTCACGCCCGAGCCGGTGCCGCTCGACATCGTTTATGAAGACGATGCACTCGTGGTCATCAACAAACCCGCCGGCATGGTCGTGCATCCGGCAGCCGGGAACTGGAGCGGCACGCTGCTCAACGGCCTGCTTTACAGATACGGCGATGCCGCAGCCGGCCTGCCGCGCGCGGGTATCGTGCATCGGCTGGACAAGGAGACGTCGGGGCTCATGGTCGTTGCGCGCACGCTCGAGGCGCAGACCATCCTCACGCGCCAGTTGCAGGCGCGCACGGTGAAGCGCCGCTACGTCGCGCTGGTGTGGGGCACGATGCCGGACGAAGGCACGATCGATGCCCCCATCGGCCGCGATCCCCGCGACCGCACGCGCATGGCCGTGGTGGAGAGCGCATCGGGGAAGTACGCGCGCACGCATTACCGCACCATCGACCGGGCGATGTGGAACCAGCAGCCCGTCTCGGCCGTGCATTGCGATCTCGATACCGGCCGCACGCACCAGATTCGCGTGCATTGCGCGCATATCCGCCATCCCTTGCTCGGCGACCCGATTTATGGCCACGCGCGCGGCAAGCGCTCGGTGCAGCCTTTGCCCGATGGCTTCAACCGGCAGGCGCTGCATGCCTGGCGTCTCGGCCTGATTCACCCGACCACGGGCCGCGAGATAAGCTGGCGCGCGGACGTTCCGGAGGACATCGAGGCGCTGGCGGCTGAACTCGGACTCGGCCGCGATGAATCGACCGATCTCGATCCGGAAGATGAGGACTTCATCGAGGAAGAAGGGTATGACGCCCAGGCGCGCGGTGGCTGGGATGAATCGCAGCCGATCGAATACGACGAAGATGACGACGAGGAATAAGGGCGATGAGCGAAACTTCCCGTGCGGGTTTTTCAGCTCGGCCGCTTCGTCACGACGATTGTCTCTGGCCTGACTGGTCGAGCGGGCCTGCGGCGGTATCGAAGCGCGTTCATGCGTTCGCGACCACGCGCAACGGAGGCGTGAGCGAAGCGCCTTACGGCGGAGCAAAGGGCGAGGGCGGTTTGAACCTCGGGTTGCATACCGGCGACGTTCTTGACACGGTGCTTGAAAACCGGCGCCGCGTGGTCGCGTTGACGGGCGCGCCTGTCGCGTGGCTCGAGCAGGTTCACGGCGTCGATATCGAAGACGCGGCCGAAGTGATCGACCGGTGCGCGGGTTCTCCCTCATCGACGGTCAAGGCCGACGCCGCCGTGACCGATCGCCCTGGCGTGGTCTGCGCGGTAATGGTGGCCGATTGCTTGCCGGTGCTGTTTTGCGATACCGCCGGCCGTGCCGTGGGCGCGGCGCACGCGGGGTGGCGCGGACTTGCTGGCGGCATTGTGGAGAAGACGGCGATGCGCGTCGCCAGTCTCGCAGGCGCTCGCATGGAAACGCTGCATGCATGGCTTGGACCGGCAATTGGTCCAAGCGCATTCGAGGTCGGCGAAGATGTGCTCGATGCGTTTGTAAGCCCCGCCAGTCCTGCGCATCGCGACGCAGTCATGGCCGCCTTCGCGCCGCGCGAACAGAAACACAAATATCTCGCTGATATCTATGCGCTTGCGCGTTTGCGGCTCGAACTGGCGGGCGTTGCGCCGCAGCACGTCCACGGCGGAACGCATTGTACGGTTACGGAGGCTGAGCGTTTCTTTTCGTATCGGCGCGAAAGGACAACCGGGCGTATGGCCGCCATGATCTGGCTTGCCAACTGAACTTTTCACCCGGCCAGCGCGCGCTTAGAAGTGCGCATTTCTTGCTCGCCATTGAGGCGTTATCGCGACTTATATGTTGCGCAACATAATTCATTGTCCGGACCGTTGATTACATCGGGAAAACGATGATGAAAAAAATATCGCACTGCGTCAAAATCAAGGTGACGCATTGACACGCCTTGCACCGTGGAGCAAGAATGTTTCACAAAAGCGCATGGCGTAAGCAAAGTCAAATCATCGCGGTCGGGCGTTCGTCGGGCGTTTGAACCTCCGGCACCTCACTCGCGATGGATCCGACGCGGCTCCACGTCACGCCTCTATCAGCAACTCAGTCTTTCGGGACGCTTAGGTCAAACGCGGATATGGCTGCCTCCAAATCTTCTTCCTCATCTTCATCGGGTTCGTCGCGTCCTTCGGGTAAGGCCGGGGCTGCGGATACAGCAGCGAGCACGCCGTCCGGCGTGCCAGGTGCGGACCCCGCCGCCATGCAAAAGATGTTCGAGCAATGGCTCAACACATGGCGTTCAGTCGCCGATCCTTCGTCGTGGCAAAAGCTCTCGGCACAAGCCAATGCGGGGTCATCGGGCGCGCCGGGTGCGAATCCGTTTGCGGCTTTCGGCGCCATCCCTGGCTTTGCGGGTTTTCCCGGCGGTAACGGCAACATTCAATCCATGTTTGCGTCGATGCCCGGTATGCCGGCCATGCCGAAGATTCCGACGGCCGCGATTGCGCCGCAACGCCTGCAGGAATTGCAGGCGAGTTTCTCGCGCGACGCCACGGAACTGATGAAGCAGGCGGGCGCGCAAAGCATCGATTTGTCGACATTGAAAGACCGGCGTTTCAGCGGCGCCGCCTGGCAAGCCACACCGGGTTTTGCGTTCGCGGCCGCGTGGTACGTGCTCAACGCGCGTTATCTGCAGGAACTTGCGGAAGCGGTCGAGGGCGACGCCAAGACGCGCGAGCGCATTCGCTTCGCCGTGCAGCAATGGGCGGCGGCAGCATCGCCGAGTAATTACATTGCGTTGAATCCGGATGCGCAGAAGGCGTTGATCGAAAGCCGCGGCGAGAGCCTGCAGAAAGGCATGATGAATCTGCTCGCGGACATGCAGCGCGGCAAGATCCAGCAAAGCGATGAATCGGGCTTCGTGGTCGGCAAGAACATCGCGACCACCCAGGGTTCGGTCGTGTTCGAGAACGACCTGCTGCAATTGATCCAGTACACGCCGCATACCGCGACGGTGCGCGAGCGGCCGCTCCTGATCGTGCCGCCTTGCATCAACAAGTTTTATATCCTCGATCTGCAGCCCGAAGGTTCGCTCGTCGGCCACGCGCTCGATGCCGGTCATCAGGTTTTCATGATCTCGTGGCGCAATGCGGATGCATCGATTGCGCACAAGACGTGGGACGATTACATCGACGAGGGCGTGCTTACGCCTATCGATGTGGTGAAGCAGATCAGCGGACGCGAGCAGATCAACACGCTCGGCTTCTGCGTGGGCGGCACCATGCTCGCGACGGCCTTGGCCGTGCTGGCCGCGCGCGGGGAACATCCGGCGGCATCGATGACCTTGCTCACCGCCATGCTCGATTTCTCGGATACGGGCGTGCTGGATGTTTTTATCGATGAACAGCATGTGAAGATGCGCGAACAGACCATCGGCGGAAAAGACGGTACGCCGGCGGGCCTGATGCGCGGAGTGGAGTTCGCGAACACGTTCTCGTATCTGCGCCCGAACGACCTGGTGTGGAACTACGTGGTCGACAACTACCTCAAGGGACGCACGCCGCAAGCGTTCGATCTGCTTTACTGGAACAGCGACTCCACCAATCTTCCCGGGCCGATGTTCGTCTGGTATCTGCGCAACACGTATCTGGAAAACCGCCTGCGCAATC
This sequence comes from Burkholderia sp. PAMC 26561, assembly GCF_001557535.2. Taxonomy (NCBI): domain Bacteria; kingdom Pseudomonadati; phylum Pseudomonadota; class Betaproteobacteria; order Burkholderiales; family Burkholderiaceae; genus Burkholderia; species Burkholderia sp. PAMC 26561. The sequence continues at coordinate 3,101,399 of NZ_CP014306.1, read as the reverse complement.
CCGGCGAGTTGACCGCCTGCGGCGAACCGGTGGATTTGTCGCTGATCGACGTGCCCACGTTCCTGTATGGCTCGCGCGAGGATCACATCGTGCCGTGGACGGCGGCCTACGCATCGGCGCCGTTGCTCACCGGCCCGCAGACGTTCGTGCTCGGCGCATCTGGGCATATTGCGGGCGTGATCAATCCGCCGTCGAAAAACAAGCGCAGCTTCTGGAAGCTGGACACGACCGATAAGACTCTTCCCGAGAACGCAGACGACTGGTTCGAAGGCGCGACCGAGCATCCGGGAAGCTGGTGGACAACCTGGACCGACTGGCTCGATGGACACGGCGGCAAGAAAGTAAAGCCGAAGCCGGAACTGGGGTCAGCAGATTTCGCGGTGATCGAGCCGGCGCCGGGACGCTACGTCCTGCAGCGGGACCAGTGACCGGCATGCGGACCAGACCTGATTGCATTTCAACTGCGACAGGTCAACAGTAGGCGAGTAATTACACGCGACGCGCACGCTCTCCGGATCGCCGCGTGCATCGTCAGACAAAGGGTCAAGCAGGCTTCCCGAAGCGGGCTACCACTTTCGATTATCAAAGGAAACGGAAATGACAGACGTAGTGATCGTATCGGCTGCACGGACGGCAGTCGGCAAATTCGGCGGGTCGCTGGCGAAGATCGCCGCGCCTGATCTCGGTGCAATCGTGCTGCGCGCGGTGCTGGAGCGCGCGAACCTGAAGCCCGAGCAGATCAGCGAAGTGATCCTCGGCCAGGTGCTTACGGCCGGCTCCGGCCAGAATCCAGCGCGTCAGGCGCTGATCAAGGCGGGCTTCCCGAATTCGGTTCCGGGCATGACCATCAACAAGGTGTGCGGCTCGGGCCTGAAGGCCGTGATGCTCGCGGCAAACGCGATCATTGCCGGCGATGCCGACATCGTGGTCGCAGGCGGACAGGAGAACATGAGCGCGGCGCCGCACGTGCTGCCGGGTTCGCGCGATGGTTTTCGCATGGGCGACGCCAAGCTGATCGATTCGATGATCGTCGACGGCCTGTGGGATGCGTTCAACTCCATCCACATGGGTGTGACCGCAGAAAATGTCGCGAAGGAATACGGCATCTCGCGCGCGGACCAGGACGCGTTCGCTGCGTTGTCGCAGAACAAGGCGGAAGCGGCCCAGAAGTCCGGCCGTTTCGACGATGAAATCGTGCCCGTCGAGATTCCCCAGCGCAAGGGCGACCCCGTGCGTTTTGCTACCGACGAATTCGTGCGCCACGGCGTGACGGCCGAGTCGCTTGCATCGCTGAAACCGGCGTTTTCGAAGGAAGGCACGGTGACGGCGGCGAATGCGTCCGGCCTGAACGACGGCGCTGCAGCCGTGATCGTGATGTCCGCGAAAAAAGCCGACGCGCTCGGCCTCACGCCGCTCGCGCGCATCAAGGCGTACGCGAATGCGGGCGTCGATCCCAAGATCATGGGCATGGGTCCGGTGCCGGCATCGAAGCGGTGCCTGGAACGCGCGGGCTGGTCTGCAGGCGATCTCGACCTGATGGAAATCAACGAAGCGTTCGCTGCGCAGGCGCTCGCGGTGCATCAGCAGATGGGCTGGGATACATCGAAAGTGAACGTGAACGGCGGGGCAATCGCGATCGGCCATCCGATTGGTGCGTCCGGCGCGCGGATCCTGGTCACGCTGCTGCACGAAATGCAGAAACGGGATGCAAAGAAAGGGCTGGCGTCGCTGTGTATCGGCGGCGGCATGGGCGTGGCGCTTGCACTCGAGCGCCCGTAGGGAGGCCGTGCGAGCGGGCACGGTGCGCTGTACCAGCGCGCATAACGATAAACGGAGCGAGCAATGACTAAACGAGTAGCGTATGTAACGGGCGGTATGGGTGGCATTGGCACGAGCATCTGCCAGCGGTTGCACAAGGACGGCTACACGGTCGTCGCGGGTTGCGGACCGAATTCGCCGCGCCGGGTCAAGTGGCTCGAGGAACAGAAGGCGCTCGGGTACGAGTTCATCGCGTCGGAAGGCAACGTGGGCGACTGGGAGTCGACCAAGAATGCGTTCGACAAGGTCAAGGCCGAAGTCGGCGAGATCGACATCCTCGTGAACAACGCCGGCATCACGCGCGACGTGGTGTTCCGCAAGATGACGCATGAGGACTGGACCGCGGTTATCGATACCAACTTGACGAGTCTTTTCAACGTGACCAAGCAGGTGATCGACGGCATGGTCGAGCGCGGCTTCGGGCGCATCATCAATATTTCATCGGTGAACGGCCAGAAAGGGCAGTTTGGCCAGACGAACTATTCGACGGCGAAGGCCGGCATTCACGGCTTCACGATGGCGCTCGCGCAGGAAGTGGCGACCAAGGGCGTGACGGTCAATACCATTTCGCCGGGCTACATTGGCACGGACATGGTTAAGTCGATCCGCCCGGACGTGCTCGAAAAAATCGTCGCGACCATTCCGGTCCGCCGGCTCGGGCGGCCTGAGGAAATCGGGTCGATCGTGGCGTGGCTGGCATCGGAGGAATCGGGTTTCTCGACCGGCGCCGACTTCTCGCTGAACGGCGGCCTGCACATGGGTTGAGGGCGCGAGGCACTGCGCGCGACAGAACGTGGAGACCTTGCGCGCCGTGCCGCGAATGGCTTGACCTTCCGACCCCGGCGCCCACTACGAACCGGCGGCTTCCCGGCGCTCAAAGCGCATGAAGTCCGCCGGCACAGTTTGAGTTTTGCGTTTAAAGGCGTTACATGACCACTACAAAGAAATCCGCTGAACGGCTCATAAAAAAATATCCGAATCGCCGGCTCTACGATACCGAAACCAGCACCTACATCACGCTCTCCGACGTCAAGCAGCTCGTGCTCGACCAGGAAGAGTTCAAGGTGATGGACGCCAAGTCGTCCGAGGACCTGACGCGCAGCATCTTGCTGCAGATCATCCTGGAGGAGGAGAGCGGCGGGCTGCCGATGTTTTCATCGGTCATGCTTTCGCAGATCATCCGTTTCTACGGCAACGCCATGCAGGGAATGATGGGCACGTACCTGGAGAAGAATATCCAGGCGTTCATCGATATCCAGCACAAGCTCACCGATCAGTCGAAGGGCTTGATCGATGGCGGGAACGGGACGCAACTGAACCCGGAAGTGTGGTCACAGTTCATGAACATGCAGGCGCCGATGATGCAGGGGATGATGACGAGCTATATCGAGCAGTCGAAGAACATGTTCGTGCAGATGCAGGAGCAGATGCAAAGCCAGGCGAAATCGATGTTCAGCACGTTTCCGTTTCCGAATCCGCCGGGCGCGAGTGGGACGGGGGAGAAGAAGTAACAGAACCCGACCGGTTGACGCCGTCCGTGAGCCATTCCTGGCTCACAGTACAATGACGGTTTGCGGTGCGGCGCCTGGGCGAACAGTCGCCTTGTGACGACAGCCGCGCCGGGTCTTTCCCTTCCAAGCGTCTTCTGTCCTGCTTTTCCAGCGGTGACGCCAGCGACAGCGCGCGCTGCCCGGCTGGTCAGCTTCGTTCCAGGCCGGCTTGCCGCAAGCCATACGTCACTTACAACACCAGAGTAAAAAATGTCCCTGATCGCTAATCCCGCTGTGCCCAAGGTGGGGTTGAGTTCACTTGGACGCCTGTAAAATTCGCAGACGCTGCTCAGGCGAGGCTTTCGCATGAGCCGGCTGCTTCTTGCGCCCATGGAAGGGCTCGCAGACTACGTGCTGCGCGATGTGCTGACCAGCACCGGCGGATTCGACGGCTGCGTATCCGAATTCATCAGGGTAACGGGGTCGGTGCTTCCCCGGGGTGTCTACGAGAGAGAGACGCCTGAAGTCCTCCACGGAGGCCGAACACCCAACGGCACGCCGATGGTGATCCAGTTGCTCGGCAGCGATCCTGAATGGATGGCGTTGAATGCGGCTACGGCGGCCAGTCTGTCGCCTTATGGCATCGATCTGAACTTCGGCTGTCCCGCAAAGATCGTCAACCGGCACGGTGGCGGCGCGATGCTGCTGGCGCACCCTGAACAGTTGCACCGGATTGTTTCGTCCGTTCGTGCAGCAGTCCCTCGCAGCATTGCCGTGACGGCAAAAATGCGGCTTGGCGTATCCGATACTTCGCTCGCGATCGACTGCGCCACGGCGCTGGCGGAGGGCGGCGCTGCCTCCCTCGTGGTGCATGCCAGAACGCGGGACGATGGTTATCGGCCGCCGGCGCACTGGGAATGGATCGCGCGTATCGACGCCGCCGTGGACGTACCGGTTGTAGCCAACGGAGAAGTCTGGACCGTGGCCGACTGGGACGCATGCCGTGCGGTCAGCGGCTGCGCGGACGTGATGATCGGGCGGGGCGCCGTCTCGGACCCGTTCCTGGCTTTGCGTATCCGCGGACTAATGGACCGGACGCCTTCCGACGACGAATGGCCGGCCGTGCGGGGTCTACTCGCCGATTACCTGAGGAAACTGCAACTCCGGGTGGCATCCCGTCATGAGCACGGCCGCGTCAAGATGTGGCTCGGCTATCTTAAGCGGACCTGGCCACAGGCTGCCGAGCTGCACGCAGCGATTCGGCGCCTGCATGATGCGTATGAAATTCTTGAAGTGATCGAGCGCGCTATGGCACTCGATGATTCAACACCGGTCGTTCAATGTGCGGCCATTGGGTCGCCCGATCCGGTAAAGCCTCGCTATTTGACCGGGCGCTTCATCGCCGGCTCGGTGACGTAACGGGCTGCGGCCCCATAGCTTTTGCGCAACGTCCCATGTGTCGCCATCGTCATTGCTGGTCGACGTTATCGACGCGCTTTGTGTACTGATTCTGCCCATCTTCCTGAACGCCCTCATTCTTCCAGCCAAGTCGCTGGTAAAAGCCATTCGAGCGAACTTTCGGATTCCGGTCTGTGCGTAACCAGATTTCACCGCAGCCTCGAGTCGACAACCACTGTTCCGCTTCGCGCATGAGCAGGCGGCCTATTCCAATTCCTTCATATTCGGGTCGAACAAAAACCGCGAAGATCGTCGCTTCCGTCGCGTTGGCCATGGCAAATGCCACAACCCTTCCAAGGTCCTCTGCGACCCAGCCGCGACCTTCGCCGGTCAGCATGGCGGCAATTGTCTCCGGCGTGATATTCACAGACGCCAGGTCTGCGATGGACATGTGGTTCTCACGCACGCTGGTGCGAACGTCGAAAAGGGATGGCACGTCTTCGATGGTTGCGACGCGGATATGTATGGAAGCATTTTTCATGACGGTTGTTTCCTGTTCCAGTTCGGCCACTTGGTGCTTTGGGCCTTGTCGGGTCGATCGCCTCAAATTGTATGACGGGACCTTGCGACGATCGCTTATCTCGAAATAAAGTTAAGGTGTGCCGCCGTCAATCTCACCGGTTCGATCTCGTCGAACGTGCACGCGCCCGTCTGCGGGTAAAATATCGGATTGGTCTACACCGCTTGACGCGAGTTGCGGTCCCGGCCTGCCCCACATCTGGAAGTCCCGTGAAAAATCATTTAGAAACAACGGCTAAGGCTCATTCGGCGCCTAAAGTCGGCTTTGTCAGCCTCGGCTGCCCGAAGGCCTTGGTCGACTCCGAGCAAATCATCACGCAACTGCGCGCCGAAGGTTACGAGATTTCCAGCTCCTACGATGGCGCCGATCTCGTGGTGGTGAACACATGCGGTTTTATCGATGAAGCCGTGCAGGAAAGCCTCGACGCCATCGGTGAAGCGCTGCATGAAAACGGCAAAGTGATCGTGACTGGTTGTCTCGGCGCGAAAAAGAGCGCCAGCGGGACAGGCCTGATCGAGGAAGTGCATCCAAAGGTGCTGGCCGTGACCGGTCCGCACGCGACGGCCGAAGTCATGATCCACGTGCACCAGCACTTGCCCAAGCCGCACGATCCGTTCATCGATCTGGTGCCGCCGGCCGGGATCAAGCTCACGCCTCGCCATTACGCGTACCTGAAGATATCGGAAGGGTGCAATCACCGCTGCACGTTCTGCATCATCCCGTCGATGCGCGGCGACCTGATCTCGCGTCCCATCGCCGACGTGATGCTCGAAGCGGAAAACCTTTTCAAATCCGGCGTCAAGGAACTGCTCGTAATTTCGCAGGACACGAGCGCTTATGGCGTCGATGTCAAATACCGCACCGGCTTCTGGAACGGCAAGCCGGTCAAGACACGGATGACGGACCTCGTCGGTGCGCTGGGCGAACTCGCGGCGCAATATGGCGCGTGGGTCCGCCTGCATTACGTGTATCCGTATCCGAGTGTGGACGAAGTGATTCCTTTGATGGCGGAGGGACCGCTGAAAGGGCACGTGCTGCCGTACCTCGACGTTCCGTTCCAGCATGCACATCCCGAAGTGCTCAAGCGCATGAAGCGCCCGGCGAACGCCGAGAAAGTGCTCGAACGCGTGCAGAAGTGGCGCGCAATGTGCCCGGACCTGACGATCCGCAGCACGTTCATTGCGGGATTCCCGGGCGAGACGGAAGAGCAGTTCCAGACGCTGCTGGACTTCATTCGTATCGCTGATCTGGATCGGGTCGGCTGCTTCGCGTATTCGCCGGTCGAAGGCGCGACGGCGAATGATCTCGACGGCGCGCTGCCCGACGAAGTCCGCGAGGAACGCCGTGCGCGGTTCATGGAACTGGCCGAGGAATTATCGGCGGAACGCATGAAGCGCAAGGTGGGCAAGACGCTGAAAGTGCTCGTCGATGAACTCAGCGCCGAAGGCGGCGTCGGACGTACTGCGGCCGATGCGCCCGAGATCGATGGCGTGGTGTATATCGAACCGGCGAAAAAAGCGTCCAAACGATATAAAGCGGGCGACTTCGTGTCGGTAAAGATCACTGGCGCCGATGGCCACGACCTGTGGGGCGAAGTTTAACAACGGGACAAAGGAGCTTTCATGACGCAGCGTGAAGTGGTGGTGGTCAGTGGAGTACGGACTGCAATCGGCGATTTCGGCGGTGCTCTGAAGGACTTCAGCCCGACCGATCTTGGCGCACGTGTGGTGCGCGAGGTTTTATCGCGGGCGGATCTGTCCGGCGATGACGTCGGCCATGTCGTGTTCGGCAACGTGATCCAGACCGAGCCGAAGGACATGTACCTGGCGCGCGTCGCCGCGTTGAACGGCGGCGTCACGCAACACGCACCGGCGTTGACCGTCAACCGGCTGTGCGGATCGGGATTGCAGGCCATTGTTTCCGCCGCGCAATCCATCTTGCTGGGCGATACCGATATCGCCATCGGCGGCGGTGCGGAGAGCATGAGCCGGGCGCCGTATCTCGCGCCGGCCGCGCGGTTCGGCCAGCGCATGGGCGACGCCCGTCTCGTCGACATGATGCTCGGCGCGCTCCACGATCCCTTCGATTCCATTCACATGGGCGTGACCGCTGAGAACATCGCGGCGAAGTACGGCATTTCGCGCGAGACGCAGGATGAGCTTGCGGTGGAGTCCCACAGGCGGGCGGCGCGGGCCCTCGAAGGGGGCTATTTCAAGGAGCAGATCCTTGCGGTGACGCAGGCGTCGAAGAAGGGTGACATCGTCTTCGATACCGACGAACACGTCCGCATGAATGCAACGCTCGCAGACTTCTCGAAGCTCAAGCCGGTGTTCGCGAAAGAAAACGGCACGGTGACGGCGGGCAACGCATCGGGTATCAACGATGCCGCCGCTGCCGTCGTGTTGATGGAACGCAATGAGGCCGAGAAGCGCGGCCTCAGGCCGCTTGCGCGTCTGGTCTCGTATGCGCATGCGGGCGTCGATCCGAAATACATGGGCATCGGACCGGTTCCGGCCACGCGGAAGGCCTTGGAGCGCGCCGGATTGAGCGTGGCCGATCTCGATGTGATCGAAGCCAACGAAGCATTTGCGGCGCAGGCATGTGCGGTATCGAAGGAACTGGCGCTCGATCCCGCGAAGGTCAATCCGAACGGCTCGGGCATTTCGCTCGGCCATCCGATTGGCGCAACGGGCGCGTTGATCACCGTGAAGGCGCTGTACGAGCTGCAGCGCACGGGCGGCCGATATGCGCTCGTGACGATGTGCATTGGCGGCGGGCAGGGTATCGCGGCAATTTTTGAACGTGTAAGTAGCGATTGAGCAGAGACCATTGATGACGCAATTGAAAGTGGCAGCATTCGCGGCGGCAGCGCTGATGCTTGCCGGATGTAATTCAGCCATGCCGCCCGATGGATCGCGCTCGGTTTCAGCAGCGCGTGCAGCGGCCACGCCGGGCGACCTGGGCCTGCGGGCGCCGGGGACGTCGGAAGCCATCGAGACGCTGGCGTTGCCGCCGGCAAAACCCTTGACGCCCAACCCCGAATTTGCGCGGTTTCCGGTGTACGCAGGTACGCTCGGCGACCAACAGATCGAGATGAAGCTCGGCGCAAAGACGGATGAAGCGTCGGGCGTTCACGGCGAATACCGGTTCGCAGGAAGTCCGACGGTGATCGTGGTGGCGGGAGACCGCGACGGCGATACGCTCGAAATCGAAGAGTCGACCGATGGCACGCACATCACGGGCAATTGGGTCGGCAAGTTTGCCGCCGACGGCAGCGTATCCGGTGAGCGGATGAACGCCGACGATTCCAACCCGGTGCCGTTCGAGCTCAAGCCGGTCGGCGCCGGATTGCCGCCCGCCCGTGCGGCCGGTGCGAATGCGCCGCTCGCGCCGAGAGCCGCGCCGCCCGCCGCGCCGTCGCTCGAACCCGCGCCCGTGCCGCCGAACAACGCAGTGGGCGGGACGAGCAACGTGATCATCGGCGAGTGATTTGCACTTAGCCGTCCAGCGTGATACGGCGTCATCGGCTTCTCGCGATGGCGCTTTTTTCTTTTAGCCCAGACATGCAGGACATTTCCATGACCGATTCCAGCCATTCGTCGAAAGAACTTAGTTTGCAGACTCGCATCGTCCATCCCGAGGACAAGCTGACGCCCGGTTTCCAGTCGTTTTCGGTGCCGGTCGCGCGTGCGTCGACGGTCGTGTTTCCGGATCTCGCCACCATGCGCGCCCTCGTCTGGCACGACGACAGCCAGTGGCGCTATGGCCTGCATGCCACGCCGACATCGCTTGCATTGGCGCAACGCCTCGCCGCGATCGAAGGCGGTCAGCATGCGTTGCTGGCACCGTCGGGGTTATCGTCGATATCGAATGTGTATTTCGCGCTCGTCAAATCCGGCGATCACGTGCTGATTCCGGACAACGCGTATTCGCCCAATCGCGAACACGCCGACTGGCTCGCCAAGGATTTCGGGCTCGAAGTGACGTATTACGATCCGCTGATCGGTGCGGGTATCGACGCATTGATCCAGCCGAACACCAGGCTGATCTGGCTGGAAGCACCGGGCTCGGTGACCATGGAAGTGCAGGACGTGCCGGCCATTACGAAGGTTGCGCGCGCACATGACGTGCTGACCGCAATCGACAACACCTACTCCGCCGGCCTCGCGTTCAAGCCGTTCGAACACGGCGTCGACATCTCGGTGCAGGCACTGACGAAGTACCAGTCGGGCGGGAGCGACATTTTGATGGGCGCGATCATCACCGTCGATAAATCCCTCCACGCCCGGATCAAAGCCGCGCGGATGCGCATGGGGATCGGTGTGTCGTCAGACGATTGTTCGCTGGTGTTGCGCAGCTTGCCGAGCATGAAAATCCGCTTCGAAGCGCATGACCGGACGGCGCTTTCATTGGCGCGCTGGCTGAAGACACGCCCGGAAATCGCGGCGGTGCTGCATCCGGCGCTGCCGGATTGTCCGGGCCATGAGTTCTTCGAGCGCGATTTTACGGGCGCGGGAGGCCTGTTTTCCATGGTCTTCGATAAGCGCTACAGCCCGGCGCAAATCGATACCTTCGTTGAAGCGCTGGCAAACTTCGCGATTGGCTGGAGCTGGGGCGGCGCGAACAGCCTCGCCATGCCGTACAACATCAAGTCGATGCGCACCGCCGGCGCGTGGCCGCATGAGGGAGTGCTGGTGCGTTTGTATATCGGGCTGGAGGAGGAGGCCGATCTGCGCGCGGATCTGGAGCGCGCGCTGGATGGCCTGGGCGACTGAGAACAACCAACGGCGGCGTTCAGAAGAGTTTCAACAGGCCATCGAGTCCCACGAAATTGAGCGCGAGCGTCGCCGATTCCCGGACCACCGGCTTTGCCCTGAACGCCACCGACAACCCCGCTTCCGCCATCATCTTCAGATCGTTCGACCCGTCACCCATCGCGATGGCGCGCTTCGGATCAATCCCGAGCTGAGTGCACGTTTCACGCAACGTGCGGGCTTTCACTTCTGCGTTGACGATCTCGCCGGTCACCTTGCCAGTCAGCTTCCCATCGATAATTTCAAGCGTGTTCGCGCGCGTGAAATCCAGGCCGAGGCGTGCTTTCAATTTTTCGGTGAAGAACGTGAAACCGCCGGACACCAGGAGCGTTTTCAGGCCGGCGGCGCGGGCGCCCGCGAGCATGACTTCCGCGCCCGGCGACAAGCGCAGGCGCTCCTCGTACACGCGCTCCAGCGCGTTTGCATCGAGTCCTTTCAGCAGCGCGACGCGCCGTGTCAGGCTCTCGTTGAAGTCCTTGATTTCGCCGCGCATCGACGCTTCCGTGATCGCCGCGACCTCCGCTTTCAGCCCGCAGAAGTCGGCGATTTCATCGATACATTCAATCGTGATCAGCGTCGAATCCATGTCCATTGCAACCAGGCCGAAGTCGGCAAGCCGCGCGTCCGGTGCCACGAACGCGTAATCCAGCCGATGTGTGCCGCAATAGGCATCGATGTCCGGACGCTGCAGCGGATCAGCGCCGCTCAATCGCAACACCGTGCCGTCAGCGGCCGCGCGCTCCGTTTGCCGCGAACGGGCGAGGGCGGCGAGCGGTTTCAGATGGGTATCGGCGATCGGTTCCAGGCTTTGGATGACGAGATTCATGGCGGGAGGGAATATTAAGCGGCGAAAGACCGTCATTGTAATGGTCCCGACCGATGGCGAACGCACGCGCCACGCCGCTATCATGAACGTCAGATGACATAACGGAGACCCGCATGACCCCGACCGACCACGCACGCGCCTTCGACCTGCGCCAGCTCGACGCCGCGTTCTACGCCGATCCCTATCCGGTCTACGATGCGTTGCGCGCCACCGAGCCGATCAAGAGAATGCCGGACGGTTCGCTCTTTCTCACACGATACAAAGACGTGCAGGCGGTATATCGCGATCCGAAGACCTTCAGTTCGGACAAGACCGTAGAGTTCGGCCCGAAGTACGGCGCCGACAGTCCCCTTTTCGCACATCACACGACCAGCCTCGTCTTCAACGATCCGCCGCGGCACACGCGCGTTCGCAAGCTGATAGCGGGCGCGTTGACGGCACGCGCCATCGCCGCGATGGAACCCGGCCTCGTGAGTCTTGTCGATGCTCTGCTCGATCAGGCCGCCGAGCGTGGCGAGATCGATTTGATCGGCGAGTTTGCATCGGCGATTCCGGTCGAAGTGATCGGCAATCTGCTCGATGTCCCGCACGACGAACGCGCGCCGCTGCGCGACTGGTCCCTCGCGATTCTCGGCGCGCTGGAGCCGGCGCTCACCGTGGAGCAGCACGAGAAGGGCAATCGCGCGGTGACGGAGTTCATCGATTATCTGGTGACGCTGGTGGCACGCCGCCGGAGAAATCCCGGCGATCCGCAGCACGATGTGTTGACGCGTCTCATCCAAAGTGAATCCGACGGCGAAACGCTCGACGAAGCCGAATTGCTGCACAACTGCATCTTCATCTTGAACGCGGGCCACGAGACGACCACGAATCTGATCGGCAACGGCATTGTCCTGCTGGCACAGTGGCCGGAGCAACGCTCGCGGCTGCGGGCCCGGCCGGAGCTGATTGAAAGCGCGATTGAGGAATGCCTGCGGTACGAAAGTTCGAATCAGCTCGGCAACCGGATAGCAACGGCGGATACGCAGATCGCGGACATTGAAGTACCGTGCGGGACGCCGGTAACCTTGTGCATTGGTGCGGCGAATCGCGACCCGGAGCAATTCGATCATGCCGAAACATTCGATATCACCCGTGAGCCGAACCGCCACCTTGCGTTCGGATTCGGCATTCACCAGTGCGCGGGTTTGTCGCTCGCGCGTCTTGAGGCCCGAATCGCGATCGGACGATTCGTGGCGCGCTTTTCGGCGTATCGGCTGAGTGGCGCCCCAACGCGAGCCGCGCGTGCTCGCTTCCGTGGTTTTGTGGAAGCGCCGGTTCTGGTGGAATGACAGACGCGCTGCAGCTTCAACGCATCAGACCGTGCGACATGGCGTAATGGCGCAACGCGGCGTTCATGCGTGTTTGCCAGCCGTCGCCTTGTGCCTTGTACGCATGGACCACATCCGGATCGATCCGCAACTTGACGGGCAGTTTAGGGTTCTCGAGCTTGGGCCGACCGCGCGGACGCAGTAATTCCTGCGCGCGTTCCTGGCCATAAAGCTCCGGCAAGACCTCCGAGGCCGGACGCGCGCGGGCGAATTCGGTATCACCCCATTCTGGATTGTCTTCCGGCGCCAGATCCTTAACTTCTTTGATTTGCTTGTTCATATCTGTTTATCTCGCGAGAATTTGCTTTACGCAGGCTGATCACGTGCATCTTCGCGCCGCGCGGAGTAAAAACCAGCATGTGAAACCTGCCTTCAATTAAGCCAAGCACCTGGAAGCGCCGCTCCTCGTAAAGCTTCCTGATATCTTCGACAACCAGCGCCGTTGTCATATCCAGGTCGCGGACCGCCTCGAAAGACAGGCCACGCTCCCGAATGTTCGTCTCGCTTTTCAGTACGTTGTACGAGATTGGCATTAATAATGTACCCCCAAAAATCTGGATATGCAAGCTTTCAATGTACACCGACGAACTATGGATCGCGCCGGTCTAAAGGCCGTATCGATGTCTCGTTAGGAATAATCTGAGGGCTAAAAATTATTTAAAATCGGAAAACTCTTATTCCCATTTCTTTGAGATGAACTTTGGCCTAGTCCTATACGTGTTGGCCTAGAGGGTCACTTTCGTTTATCGATCTTCGCGATTCGGAAGAAGATTTTTTAGCGATTACCGTATTTTTCCGCGAAGGTGGAAGTCCATAAGATGGACCCACACTCCGAAGGACGAGGTCGAAGAGTCGCCGCGCGTGCGCAGCTGGGATGCGGTGGGTACGGTGAAGGCGGTCGGTCCGGACATCACGCTTGGTCAAGATGGGCGACGCGGTCGTCTATGCGGGGAGCATCACGCGACCGGAATTGACGAAATGGGCAACGAGCTGGGCGCCGATCACAACGTGGATCACTTCGGCGACATGCCGAAGCGCCCGTGATCTCCGCAAGATCAACGCAGCGAACTTGCGCGAGGCGCATCGCCTTCTGGACGAAAGGTGTGCGATCGGGAAGATGGTGACGACGGGGTTCTAATTTTCCGCTTGTTCGGCATTCATCTGTGCGCAGGCTTGTCGCCTTCGCCCCGTAAGGCGAGCGGGCGACTATTGTGTTGCCGCCTATACGCCGTATCGGCTGGCCGACGCCGCAACACGAGATGCGCGTGCTCGCTTTCGTGGGTCTGCGGAAGCGCCGCTCGCGCCTCGCGTGGCCAACAACGCGCAGCGCCTAGCGTCGTCAAGCACCTGGCCTCGAGATGAGTTCCCGTCGCATTTGAGCAATGACGCTCGACCAGTCTCGACCCGGCCGGGGCTGACGGAAGAGCCGGGCGCTTGGATACAAGGCTGACGTTTCACTTTTTGTCATCCAGCGCCAGTCAGTTCCGAAGTGAGGCAACATGATCCAGACCGGCTTGCCCAGGGCCCCCGCGAGATGGGCGACCGCGGTATCGACCGTGATAATCAAATCGAGCTGGTTGATTAGTGCCGCTGTATTTGCAAAGTCGTGGAGCTCACCGCTCAGATCGACAAGTTCTCCCCGACCGTCTGCCTCACGCGCATCACTTTCACCTTCGCCTTTTTGCAAACTGAAGAAATGAACTGCTTTGATTGAGCTCAATTCCAACAAGAGTTTGAAGTCGACCAGCGACGCTGAACGATTGTTATCGTTCTTTAACTGCTTGCTTCCTTTCCAGACCAATCCAATTTTAAGCAGCGTATCGCTTTGTGGAATGACGCCGGTTCTTATGGTGGGCGCGCGCAGATATGGATTAACGGCTTCCGGAATTGTGCTGACTGCCGTATGAAAACGGTACGGCAGACTCATTGAGAGCACCCAATAGTCGTGACGATTTACCGACATGCCAGGAGATAACGGAAGAAAATCAACCTCTCCAATGCTCGCGAACAGGCTAACCAGCGTGGGCTTGCAGGCCCACGTAACCTTGCTTGCGCCGGCCGCGGCGAGCGAAGCTGCGTAACGGACCGTCTGGATTTCGTCGCCCAGCCCTTGTTCGCCAATGACCAGAATCGATTTGCCGACTAGGTTTTCCCCGCGCCATGGTGGAAACGGCAACTCTGGCGCATTGACTGGACGGGCATCCCACCGCTTTGAAAATCGGGCTTCATGCAAGGGCCATCCTTCGTCGAAGCGACCTTGTGCAAGCAGATTGACGGACAGGTTGTAACTTACCCAGTCGGCTGATTCGTCAATCTCAAGCGCGCGCCGATACCACTTTTCCGCATCAGCCAGGTCCGATAAACAGCTTTTGATCAATCCAATATGGCCTAGTGTTGTCACGTCTGTCTTGTTGCGTGCAAACGCCTTGCGGAACAGCTTTTCAGCGGCTTCAATATCACCCTGATCCAGCGTCAATCGACCAAGGTTATTTAATAATCCGACGTCGTTCGGCGTGATTTTTAGCGCCGCCTCGAAGTGGGCACGTGCTTCGGCTGACCTCTTCAACTGGGCTAGCAAGACGCCATAGTTGGTCAATGCCGCAATTGATTGCTTGTTAATTTCCAGGATTGCTTTGTACTGTTCTTCGGCTAACGCATAGTCACCGCGCTGGTGCGCTGTAAAAGCAGCGTGAAGCGTGTTTTGTTCGTCTTGCATAATTCAAGTTTAAATCAAAATATTGATTAATTAATTTAACAAATCACGCGCTCAATAAATATAGAGAACGATGCTACCACGGCTGATTTATCGAAGGTTCTTAAAAAAATGAATGAATTTGAGATAATCGGGCGGGTTGACAGGAGAAATGTAAATTGCAAGCTTCGCTGGCCGCGTTATCCCCGCAGGAACGGGCGTCTGCCCCTGAAAGAGCTCGTTCCAGGTAACTCTAGCGGGCGCATTTTCGTCTTTTAAGCGAAGATGTTTTATCGATTGCTGGGTTCTTTGTGAAGCCGAAAGCCCCTAGGATCGGGTTCACACCTTGCAGCCTGAAGCTGGAAACCTTCGAAGGAACTAATCCATGAAAGCCATTGCCCTGACCCGTTACCTGCCGATTTCCAACCCCGAATCGCTAATGGACGTCGAAATCGACAAACCCGCGCCAACCGGACGCGACCTGCTGGTAAAGGTCGAAGCGATCGGCGTGAATCCTGTCGATACCAAGGTCCGCGCGCCGAAGGACAAGGTCGAAGAGTCGCCGCGCGTGCTCGGCTGGGATGCAGCGGGCACAGTCGAGGCGGTCGGCCCGGACGTCACGCTGTTCAAAGTGGGCGACCCTGTGTTTTACGCGGGCAGCATTACGCGGCCGGGTACGAACAGCGAGTTTCATCTCGTCGACGAACGCATCGTCGGCAAGAAACCGGCATCGCTTGATTTTTCGCATGCCGCCGCGTTGCCGCTCACCACGATCACCGCCTGGGAAGCGTTGTTCGACCGGCTGGGGGTATCGGCGGAAGGGAAGGACGCGGGCAAGTCGGTGCTGGTCGTGGGCGGCGCGGGCGGTGTGGGTTCCATCGGGATTCAGCTCGCGAAGAAAGTGGCGAAGCTGAGGGTGATCGCGACCGCGTCGCGGCCGGAATCGGCGAAATGGGCGACCGAGCTGGGCGCGGATCATATAGTCGATCACTTCGGCGACATGCCGAAGCAATTGAAGGACGCGGGTTTTGAGCAGGTCGATTACGTGCTGATCTTCAACGATACCGACAAGCATTTCCCCGCGGCCGCCGAGGTCATCGCCCCGCAAGGCGGGATTTGCACGATCGTCGAAAACAGCATGCCGATTGCGGTCGAATTGCTGAAGGCGAAGAGTGCCGCGTTCCATTGGGAATTCATGTTCACCCGCGCTATGTTCGGCACGCCCGACATGATCGAACAGCACAAACTGCTCACCGAAGTGGCGCGACTGATCGACGCAGGCACGATCAAGACGACGCTCGGCCGTGATCTCGGCAAGATCAACGCAGCGAACTTGCGCGAGGCGCATCGCCTTCTGGAAGAAGGGCGTGCGATCGGCAAGCTGGTGATGACAGGGTTCTGATTCGCCGTCTGAACTGATCTGCCATTGCGTTGCACGCTGCGCGCGCCGCGGGTTTCCCATGAGAAGCCCGCGGCGCGCGTCGCGCTAGACTGGACGCGCCTCGCGCGCGGTCCGAGCCTCCTCGGCGCCGTCGTGTTCATCTCGCGTGACGGTGCAAACGGAGGGCAACGCATGATCGATCGTTCGGGTTTCGCTCAGTTTTGCCGGCCTGCGGGTACGGCATTCGCGCTGTGCTTTTGTATGGTGTCGGCGCATGCAACGCCCGGCATCAAGGTGATGTCCGAAGTCGCCAACGACGGCCCGATCAAATACACGGTCAAGATGGCGTCCAAGGCGTGGGGTAACGAACAGGAAACACGCACGATCCGCTCCGGCCAGACCGATGACTTCACCTGGCAGAGCAAACCTCCCGGCGGCGCGCAAAACGTGCCGGACGCCTGTCCGGACGTGGGTTCCATCCGCAACGCCAGCGGCGTCACGGTGCGCCAGGTGAAGATCCGCTTTGCGGCGGTGATTGCGAGCAACGGTGACGCCGATGTCCAGATGAATTTCCAGGGCCACACGCCGCGTGCCGCGACGGCGGTTACTGTAGCCGGCAAAAAACTGCAATGTCCCACCGATAATTCCTTTAGCCAGATGACACATTTCACGATGCCGACCGGTGGCGCCGAAAAATCGGTGACGCTCAGCGACGGTACGAAGCTCACCGTGAGCGCAAGCCGCAAGTAAAACCACGGCGCCACGGCGCTTTCCCATCTGGCACGTTTTCTGCGGAGCGTTGACGGTCCGCGCCCGCTGGCGCGGGCCAACACCGTCAACCGCAACGTCGATAAACCGCTCGTCGGAAGGTCAAGCACGATGCCACACATGATCTGGAAAGGCGCGATCAGCTTCGGGCTGGTCCACGTCCCCGTGCAACTCTATCCGGCCACGCAGTCGGAGAAAGTGGGCTTCAACCTGCTCGATAAACGCTCGATGGATCCCATCGGCTACAAGCAGTTCAACAAGAACACCGGCAAGGACGTGACGCGCGACAACATCGTGCGCGGTTTCGAGTACGAGAAGGGCAAATACGTCGTGATGAGCGACGCCGAAATCCGCTCGGCCAATCCAGAATCGACGCAAACCGTCGATATCCTCGCGTTCGTCGAAGCGCCCGACATCTCGTTTCTGTCGCTGGACACCCCGTATTACCTTGCGCCCGACCGCAAGGGCGAAAAGGTCTACGCGCTTTTGCGCGACGCGCTGAAACAATCGGGGAAGGTCGGTATCGCGAGCGTGGTGCTGCATAACAAGCAGCATCTGGCCGCGCTGATTCCGGTTGGTCCGGCTCTCGCGCTCAACACCTTGCGCTGGGCCGACGAAGTGCGCGATTTTGACCAGTTCAAGCTACCCGATGAAGACCCGAAGAAAGCCGGCGTCACGCCGAAAGAACTGGAGATGGCGCAGCGCCTGATAGACGACATGAGCGATTCGTGGAATCCGCACGATTACCACGATACGTTCCGCGAAGACATCATGGCGCTCGTCGAAAAGAAGGTGAAGGAAGGGCACACGGAGGAAGTGTCCGAGGTCGAGGAAGGCAAGCCGCGGAAGTCATCGGCGGAGATTCTGGATTTGTCGGAGTTGCTTAAACGCAGCCTGAAGAAGGGCAAGCCCGCGGCGAAGCGCGGCGCCAAAGCGGCCGCTGACCAAGGCGACGACGCGGCTGACACCGAAGAACCGGCCGCCGCCGCGAAACCGGCGCGCAAGACGGCTACGCGCCGCAAGCGCGCTTAAAGCACGCAACCGTCAAGCGGACCCGCCGATGGCTGGAAAACTCGAAACCTATCAGCGCATGCGGCGTTTCAACCAGACGCCGGAACCTTCCGGCGACGCTGCTGAAAAAGCTAAAGCCCGACGCGCATCGAAAAAGGCGCAGGCGAGCGAGCTTTCGTTCGTCATTCAGGAGCACGACGCACGCCGGCTTCACTACGACTTCCGGCTCGAACTCGACGGCACGCTGAAGTCGTGGGCCGTGCCGAAGGGGCCGAGCCTGGATCCATCGGTTAAACGGCTTGCTGTGCATGTCGAGGACCATCCGATCGATTACGGTTCGTTCGAAGGCGCGATCCCCGAAGGCAATTACGGCGCGGGCAGCGTAATCGTCTGGGATCGCGGGACGTGGGAGCCGCAAAGCGGGAGTATCGATGAAGCGCGCGCCACGTATGAAAAGGGCAAGCTCAAGTTCGTGCTTCATGGCGACAAGCTGCAGGGCGGCTGGACGCTCGTGCGCAGCCATATGCGCGGCAATGGCGACAAAGAACAGTGGTTGCTGATCAAGGAACGCGACGACGAAGCCCGCAACGAAGCCGACTACGACGTTTTGCTCAAGAAGCCCGGCAGTGTGATGAGCGATTCGCTTGGCGCGCGCACGAAAAGCGGTGAGGTGCGCGAGCGCGCCGAGCGCAAGAGCGCAGCGAAGACGACGAAAGCGGCGCCATCCCCAAAGCGGCCTGCCGTCAAGGACAAGGGAACGAGTCCCGAGCGGCCGCGGCCGGACATCGTCGCGAACCGCAGCGCTGAATCGCTGCGCACCCTCGCCGATAACCCCGCCATCCAGGACGCGGTCAAGGCGAAACTCCCCGCCACCATGAAACCGCAACTTGCGACGCTCGTGGACGCGTCGCCTTCGAGCGATGACTGGACGTACGAGATCAAGTTCGATGGATATCGGATCATGATCCGCATAGACCGCGAGGGCGGTGCAAAGCCAAAGGCAGCGCGAGCGCAATTCTTTACGCGCAACGGCCACGACTGGACCGACAAGTTCAGCCGTGAGGTCAAGGCGCTCGACAAGCTCGATGTACAGAACGCATGGCTTGACGGCGAAGCCGTCGTGCTGGACGACAACGATCTGCCGAATTTCCAGAAGCTGCAGAACGCCTTCGATACAAACCGTCCGCAAGACATCGCGATCTATTTCTTCGATATCCCTTTTCTGAATGGTTACGACCTGCGCAACGTGCCGCTGATCCAGCGCCGGGCGATCCTGCAAGCGCTACTGGAACCGCTGGACGACGACGTACTGCGCTTTTCGGCGGACTTCGAATTCGGCGCGGACGATCTGTTGAAAAGTGCGTGCGACATGGCGCTGGAAGGAATCATCGGCAAGCGTCGCGACAGCACTTATACGTCTGGGCGCAGCAATAGCTGGATCAAGCTGAAATGCAGGCGGCGGCAGGAGTTCGTGGTCGGCGGATACTCGGAGCCTACTGGCAGCCGTGGCGAGTTCGGCGCCTTGCTGCTTGGCGTCTACGATGCAAAAGGCAAGCTGCAATACGCTGGCCGCGTGGGCAGCGGCTTCAATGCCGGAACCCTGCGCGATATCAAGAAGCAACTCGATAAACGCGAGATTCAAAAGATGCCGTTTGCGTCGGCGCCAAAAGAGCGCAGCCGTACGCCGGTGCATTGGGTCACGCCGGAGCTCGTCGCCGAGTGCAACTTTGCCGAGTGGACGTCTGAGCGGATTGTCCGGCAGGCATCGTTCGTCAGTTTGAGAACCGATAAACCCGCGAAAGAGATCGTGAAGGAAGAGCCGAAATCGACGAAGGAGGTCGCATTGAACGACGAAAACGAAGTCGCAGCGGCGCCCGCGAAAAAATCGGCGGCGAAGTCGGTGAGCAAAACCAATGCCGTCGCCAAGAAAGCCCCAGCCAAGAAAGCCCCGCCCAAGAAAGCCGCCGCGAAAAAAACCGCCGGCGCTGAACTGGTTGCCGGCGTGAAGATCAGCCATCCGGAGCGCGTGCTCGATCCATCGACGGGTGTCAGCAAGCTCGACCTTGCCCTTTACTACGAAGCCGTGGCGCCCTGGATGCTGCCGCATCTGAAGGACCGTCCCGTGTCGCTGGTTCGAGCACCAGGGGATATCGGCGGGGAGATGTTCTTTCAAAAGCACAGCGAAAAACTCACGATCCCGAACGTGAAACAGCATCCGGGTATCGATCCTGGACACCCGGCGCTCATCACGATAGAAAACGTCGGCGCGCTCGTCGGCGCGGCGCAGATGGGCACCATTGAAATGCACACGTGGAACGCGCTTGCGGCGAAGCTGGAGAAACCTGACCGCATGGTCTTCGACCTCGATCCCGGCGAAGGACTCGGCTGGGACCGCATGAAGGAAGCCGCGCGTCTCACGCGCGAACTGCTGGAAGAACTCGGCCTTGCCTCCTTTTGCAAGACGAGCGGCGGCAAGGGCTTGCACGTAGTCGTACCGCTCACGCCGCAAGCCGGATGGGATGAAGTGAAGGGTTTCTCGCAAGCCGTCGCGCAGCACATGGCCGGCGCGTTGCCAAAATATTTCTCGGCGAAGATGGGCAAGCAGAATCGTCAGGACAAGATCTTCGTCGATTACCTGCGCAATAACCGCGGCTCAAGCACGGTCGCCGCATACTCATTGCGCGCACGGCCGGGAATGGGGGCGTCGGTGCCGATCGGCTGGGATGAACTCGATGCCACCACGGCCGGCGATCAATGGAACATCGGCAATCTGCATGAGCGGCTGGACGAACTCGACGCCGATCCATGGGCCGAGTACTGGAAGACGAAACAACGCATCTCCGCTGCCATGAAAAAGCGGCTCGATATCAAATAAACCGCCCGGAGGTTGCAATGACGCAGCAAGGCAAGACATCCCACGACGAAGCCACGCGAGCCGGTCCGACTGACGACGGCCGCGAACTGGAAAGCAAGCGCGCGGTCGATACGGCCGCGCCGCTTCCGCATGAAACCGATGAAAGCCCGGCCTCGCAAGATGATCGCGAGCCGCGCAAGGTCGGGGAACAGGCGCATGAGGATCTGGAGCGGGGACTCGAAGATACGGATCGCCGTGGCGGCGCAGACTATCAGGAGCGGACGCAAACCGACGAGCACGCGAACACGAACAGCCCTCGCAAGCCCTGACCCGCAACACGTAATCGCTGCCCGTGGTCAACAAAGCGCCTCTTGCGTAGAATGGGCGCGCGGTATCGAAAATTGACGCGACAGCGCGTGAGTCAAGCTGGTAAAGGCGCTCGCGGGAGTTCGCTGCAGTTATTCTTACCTTTTTGCAGTTGGCAAAAATTGATTTTCGGTAATCCTTGCCGATATCCTCGCGCACGCCGGCCGGCCTTGCATCGGCAACGAGGTGTCCGCTAAAAAGCTGCGGATCTCATGCATCGTCGTAATGCGACGTGGGCCAATGCGCCGCAACCCCGTGGAAAACCATGAACGGACCATGCAATACGAACTTCTGTCCCTTCTGAAGGCTGCAACCGCCGAGAGTCATACGCGGCTTGAAAACGAACTGGACCTGATGCGCCCCGAATGGCCGCGTGAAGACTATGTCGCGCTGCTCGACGGCTTTTATGGCTATGTTGCGCCGTGGGAAGACCTGGCTGCGCGGTCCGTGCCGGCGCACTTGCGCCAATTCTTTGAAGCACGTCGGAAGGCAGCGCTTCTCGAAGCTGACCTGTCGTTTCTCACCGGCGACCCCGCCCGCGCGCAAACAGCGCCTTCAGTGGACCATTTGCCTGCGATGAACACCATTGGCCGTGTGTTCGGTTCCATGTATGTCATGGAAGGCTCGACGCTCGGCGGACGTTTCATCGCGCCGCACGTGGCCAAGCTCTTCAGCCTGGATGCCGGCTTGGGCAACGCGTACTTCGACGGTTACGGCCCGCGAACCGGCAGCATGTGGAATGCGTTTCGCGAAACGGCGAGCGGTGAAGTGCCGCGTGACCAATACGATGCTGCGCTCGAGGCTGCGATTGCCACATTCGACGGACTGCACGACTGGCTCGGCGCGGTTCGCGCAGATTCGGGGGCAACGGCATGAGCAGTGGGTCCGAGCCAACGCCGGGCGTTGATGCGACAGCGCGCGCGGCGGTCAGCGACATCGCATATTCTTCTTCATTGCCTGACATGAAGGCGCGCCAGCTCGCATTAGCAGCCGGCGCTGCCAATGCGCAATGCGACGCCGAGCCCATCCATATCCCTGGTGGCATCCAGCCGCATGGCTATCTGCTGTGTCTGTCCGACACATTGACTATCCTGCAGGCGAGCGAAAATCTTGCAGTGCTTGCAAAGCGGCCTGTCGAGCAGCTACTGGGCGAACCGGTCGATGTACTGCTCGGCATAACTGCCGCAGAACAGATCGCGCATGCCGTGGCGAGCGCCGAGCTGGATGAGACGCCGCTTTACATCGGCGTGGTGGAAAACGTGCTTCATCTGCCGGCGGCATCGGCACAGGAACGACCGATTGCATCCGTCGATGGACCCGAGTTCGATATCACCATCCACCGGCATGACGGCAACCTGATCGTCGAACTCGAAATCGCGCGGCATTCGAACTCGGATGTCTTTGCATCCATGTATCCGCTCGTGCGCACCTTCACACGCAGCCTGCAGGATGTGGAGACAGTGACCGAGCTGGCGGAACTTGCCGTCCAGGAAGTGCGCCGGATGACCGGTTTTGGCCGCGTGCTTCTCTACAATTTCGACGAAGAAGGCCGCAGCCACGTGCTGGCCGAAAGCAAGGACGACAGCTACGTGTCGTTCCTGAACCAGACATTTCCCGCCTCGGATATCCCGCGTCAGGCGCGTGCGCTCTACGTCAAGCAGCGCGTGCGGCTGGTCGCGGACGTCGATGCCAAACCCGTGCGGATCGTGCCGCCGGTCAGCCCTGTCACAGGCCGCCCGCCCGACCTGACTTACACCTCGCTGCGCAGCTTCTCGCCCATTCATCTCGAATACATGCGCAACATGGGCACGTACGCGTCCATGTCGGTGTCGCTTATCGTGCGCGGCAAGCTGTGGGGCCTGATTTCCTGCCACGACCACGACGCGCAGCTCGTACCGTTCGAAGTGCGCATGGCGATCGAGCATCTTGGGCAGCTTGTGTCGCTGCAGATCGAGGCGAAGGAAGAGCGCGCCGAGGCCGCTTACCTGCAAAGCTTGCGCAGCACGATGTCACGTCTGATCGCGAGGCTTTCGGAGCACGAAGATTACCGTGTGGCCCTGGAATCGTCGCCCGACGATCTGTTGTGTTTCGCCGGCTCGCGGGGCGCGGCCATTGTCGCGGACGGCAAGGTGACGCTGATCGGTTTCACGCCCGACGCCGATACCGTGCTCGCACTCGCACAATGGCTCGAATCGAGCACGAAGGGCGTTTATGCAACCGACGCACTGCCTGAAGAGTGGCCGCGCGCATCCCGTCATATCGATACGGCAAGCGGCATTCTCGCTGTGCCCATCTCGCAGATTTTTCGCAATTACGTGATCTGGTTCCGGCCCGAAACCGCGCGCACGATCAAATGGGCGGGCGAGCCGGTCAAGCGTGTATCGAGTCAGGACGGCAGCGTAGCGCCGCGCAAGGACTTTGCGCCATGGCTCGAAATCGTGCGCAACCGGTCACTGCGCTGGCGGCCGGTGGAACTTGAAATAGCGGCTGAATTCCGTGCATCGATGCTTAACATCGTGTTGCGCCGGGCCGAAGAACTCGCGGAACTCGCAAGCGAACTGAGCCGCGCGAACAAGGAACTCGAAGCGTTTTCGTATTCCGTTTCCCACGATCTGCGCGCGCCGCTGCGCCACATTGCCGGATACGGCGACCTGCTGCGCGAGACCGAGGGCGAGACGCTATCGGAGCGCAGCAAGCGCTTTCTCACCAATATGCTGGATTCGGCGCGGCTTGCGGGCGTGCTCGTGGATGATCTGCTGACGTTTTCGCAAATGGGCCGTGCGGCGTTGCGGCCGGTACAGGTCGACCTGAATCAGCTCGTTCAGTCGGTGGTCCAGGAATTCGGCGCGGAAACCGCAAACCGGAAGGTCGAATGGATCATTCCCGAGTTGCCGAGTGTCACGGGCGACCCGGCGTTCCTGCAGATCGCGCTGCGCAACCTGTTCTCGAACGCCGTGAAATACACGCGTACGCGGGAATCGGCGAGAATCGAATTGTCGGTCAATTCGACGACCGACGAATACATCGTGAGCGTGCGGGATAACGGCGTCGGCTTCAACATGAAGTACGTGAACAAGCTGTTCGGGGTGTTCCAGCGGCTGCACCGTGCGGAAGAATTCGACGGCACCGGAATCGGGCTTGCGAACGTGCGCCGGATCATCGAGCGGCACGACGGCCGGACGTGGGCCGAAGGGCGCGAAGGCGAAGGGGCCGCGTTCCATTTCTCGCTGCCAAAGGTGTTCAGGACCGATTCCGTAGATGCCGACGGCAGGCGGCGCAAGTCTCGCGCGGCGCCGTCGTCCGGTTGAAACGCACCCAGGCAGCACCCGCTCAAAACCAGTCAATTACCAGACCATGCTGAAACCCATATTGCTTGTCGAAGACAATCCCAGCGATCTAGAACTGACGCTCGTCGCGCTCGATAAAAGCCAGCTCGCCAACGAGGTGATCGTGGCGCGCGACGGCCAGGAAGCGATCGATTACCTGCGCTGCGAGGGCGAATGGAACACGCGTAACCCGGGTAATCCGGCGGTCATACTGCTTGACCTGAAGCTGCCGAAAATCGACGGCCTGGAAGTGCTCGAGACCATTCGCGCGAGCGAGGTACTCAAGGCGATTCCCGTCGTCATGCTGACTTCGTCGCGTGAAGAACAGGACCTCGTTCGCAGCTACGCGCTTGGCGTGAACGCCTACGTGGTCAAGCCGGTCGAGTTCAATGAGTTCGTCGAGGCCATTGCGGATCTCGGGGTGTTCTGGGCCGTGCTGAACGAGCCGCCGCCCGGGTCCATGCGGGTACGCCGTCAGCCGGCTTCGGAATGAACCATAAGCACAATCTTGTCCGCCCGGCGCCTTGCTGCGCGCGCCGGTTCGCCTGAGCTCCCAGACCATGCAGCCTTTGCACCTGCTTCTCGTAGAAGACAACGCGCTCGACGCGGAACTGACCTTGAGCCAGCTGGAGCGCGCCGACTATGAGGTCGACGTACAGATTGTCTATACCGAACAGGATTTCATCGCGGCGCTGGACACCACCGAGTTCGATGTCATCCTTGCCGACTTTGTCATGCCGGTTTTCTCCGGCGTGGAAGCGCTCGCGATCGCGCGTGAACGCGTGCCGCAGACGCCATTCATTTTTGTGTCCGGCGTGCTCGGCGAGGAACATGCGGTCGACATGCTCAAGCGCGGCGCCACCGACTACGTGCTCAAGCAGCGCCTGCAGCGCTTGCCCGCGGTCGTGCGTCGTGCGCTGACGGAAAGCACCGAACGCCAGCAACGCATTGCGGTTGAACGCGCGTTGCGGGAGACGGAGACGCATTTCCGGCTGCTCGTCGATGCACTCAAGGACTACGCCGTCATCACGCTCGATCAGGAGGGCCGGATACGGACGTGGAATGCGGCATCGGAACGCATTTTGGGATTTACGGCACATGACGTGATCGGCCGCTCGGCCGAAGTGTTCTACGGTCAGGAAGATCGTGACGCCGATGTCTTTGCCGCGGAACTGGCGATCGCGCGTGCCGAAGGTAGTGGAAGCGCCGACCGGTGGTTATGGCGCAAGGACGGGCGCTCGTTTTTTGCATCGGGCGTGACAACGGCCATCCGCGCGGATAACGGCGACCTGATCGGCTATTCGACGATCATCCGCGATGTCACCGAAGAACACATGGCCGCCGACGCCCTGCGCGTTGCGAAGGAGCAGGCCGAGACCGCGAACCGCGCGAAGGACCACTTCCTCGCCGTGTTGTCGCATGAATTGCGCACGCCTTTGACGCCGATCGTGGCTGCCGTCCGGCTGCTCGAGATGCGTCATACGCTGCCGGCCGAAGCCCAGCCCACGCTCGAATTGATCCGGCGCAACGTGGAACTGGAAGCGCGCCTGATCGACGATCTGCTCGATCTGACCAGCATTGCGCGCGGCAAGTTATCGCTGAATTTTGCGAACGTGGTGCTCGAGACTTTGATGTCGAGCGCGCTCGATATGTCCGAGTCCGATCTGCGCGGCAAGGGCCTGACGCTCGAAACCACGCTGGGCGCGAGCTCGACGCTGGTTTTCGGCGATGCCGCCAGGCTGCAGCAAATCGTCTGGAACCTGATGAAGAACGCGGTGAAATTTACGCCCGCGGGTGGACATATCGCGGTGCGGACGTGGAATCCGGACACATCGACGATTGCGATTTCGGTGACCGACAGCGGCATCGGCATCAGCGCCGAAGCGTTGCCGCGCATTTTCTCGGCTTTCGAGCAAGCCGATGATTCCATCACGCGCGCGTTCGGCGGACTTGGACTGGGGCTTGCCATTGCAAGCACGCTGGCGTTGAAGCATGGCGGCACGCTGACCGCCCAGAGCGACGGACGCGACAAGGGCGCGCGCTTCACGCTGACCTTGCCGCTCGTCAAGTCCGGCGCTGAAGACGAGGCGTCGCCGAGCGCCACTCAGGACCCCGATGAAATAGTGCGGTCGCTAAAGGTGTTGCTGGTCGAGGACAACGAATACACGTCGTCGGCGATGGCGCAGGTCCTGGAAGTGCTCGGGCATCAGGTCGCCGTCGCGACGACCGTAACCGAAGCGCTGTCGTTCGCGCGATCGGATGTGTTCGATCTGCTCGTCAGCGATATCGGTTTGCCGGATGGCAGCGGGCTCGACGTCGCGCGCGCCTGGACCGAGCTGCAGCCCGGCAAGCCGTCGGTTGCGATCACGGGTTATGGCATGGACGAGGATATCCGCCGATGCCGCGAAGCCGGTTTCCTCGATCACCTGACCAAGCCGGTGAATTTTGCACGGCTCGAGTCGCTGATTCATACGTTCGCGCGGCGGCCGGGCGCTTAGTTGCCTTATCTAGCTGCCTTATTTAGCTGCCTTATTTGCTTCTGGTTTTCCTCTCGACCAGTTTCGATGCCATGAACCGGTGCTTGGCGGAAAACAATCGCCGGTACGTCATCAATACAGCGCCGACCGTTCCCAGCGCCGACGAAGCCGCGATGAAAAACATGATCACGATCTGATACCGCACCGCTTGCAACGGCGATTGTCCGGCCAGCACCTGTCCCGTCATCATCCCGGGCAGACTGACCAGGCCGACCACGGTCATCTGGTTCAATGTCGGGATCATGCCCGCGCGCACCGCCTGCCGCGCCGGACCCTGCGCCGCTTCCCAGCGCGTGGCGCCCAGTGCAAGCGACATCTCCACCACGCCGCGTCCCGAGGTCAGTTCCTCCGTCATCCGCTCGATCCCGAGCGACACGCCCGTGAGCGTATTGCCGAGGATCATCCCGAGGATTGGAATCGCGTATTGCGGTTCGTACCACGGATGAATGCGGATCACGACAAACAATCCGACAGCCGCCACGAGCCACGAACTCACCCAGATCGACACGATGCTGTCTGCCCGCTGCCCTGCATAGGTCCGCCGTCCACGATTGGATGCCGACAGTCCCGCGATCAGCGTCATCAACGCCATCAAAGGCAGGACGACATACCAGCGCGCGAACTGGAACACCCAGCCGAGCACATAGCCGATCGCCAGCAACTGCACGACGGTTCGCACCGCCGCCCACGCCAGCTTGCGTTCGAGATCGAGCTTCAACATCACCGACAACACGCCGTTCACCACGATCAGCGCGGCCGCAATGCCGATATCGAAAAGACTTAGCGTCTGGTAGCCGCTCATGCCAGGACTCCGGCAGTCATCACGAGCTGGCGTTCGCCCACGCGTTGCGCCTGGGCCGGATCGTGCGATATCCAGATGCTCGCGCGCGCGCCATGGCCTTCGGCGAACCATGCGCCGACCAGCGCTTCGATCTCCAGCGCCGAAGCAGGGTCGAGCGAAGCCGTGGGTTCATCGAGGAGAAGGATGTCCGGGTCGACCTGCAGCACGCGGATCAGCGCGGCAATCTGCGCTTCGCCGCCCGAAAGGTCGCTTGCGCGTTTGTCGAGGAAACCAGTGCTGCGGCCAGCGTGGTTCGCAAGCTCGACAACGCGCTCGCGATCGAACCGGATATCGCGATAAACCTTCAGCGAAAACGGATAGCGCAGATTGTCTTCGACGCTGCCATCGAGCATGGCGGGGCGTTGCGCGATGTAGGCCACCCGGCGTCTGTACGAAGGAATTTCGCCGCGCGCGATCGGCTGGCCGCGCCACTGGATCGTGCCGTCGTCGATGGGATCGAGCAGCGCCAACGCCCGCAAGAACACGCTTTTGCCCGATCCCGATGGCCCCGTGATTACCGCTCGCTCGCCGGCTGCAAGGGTGAAGCTGGTCGGATGAAGCAGGGTGACGCCGCGGGCTGGGTCCTGGCGCGTGAGCGCGACGGTGCGAAGCATTGGCGAATTTGCGTGTGTGGGCATCGAGCTGACGGCGGGGATTGTTGTTTGAGCGCAATCATAAGCCACCGATAAGGCATGGAAACGCCGGGCACGCGACGTGCTGACCCCGTTATTCAACAGAAAAAACGAGGATGCCGCGATGGCAATTGGCCGGAAAATCGGAAAAATAGTCGGTTGGATCATTGCGGTTCTGATCGTGCTGATCGTCGTTGCGGTGATCGTGTTCCTCACCTTCGACTGGAATCGCGCGCGGCCATGGGTTGACGACAAGGTCTCGCAAGCCATCGGCCGGGAGTTCCAGATTACCGGCGACCTGAAGGTCGGCTGGCAGCGTCCGCCCAATGAAACCGGATGGCGCCGATGGGTTCCATGGCCCCGTTTTTCCGCTGAAAAAATCACGGTCGCCAATCCGGACTGGACGAAACAAAAGTACTTTGCGACGCTCGACGAGATCGACTTTCAGGTCGAGATCCTGCCGCTGCTCGCACGCAATATCGTGATTCCATCGATCAACCTGGTGAACCCCTCGGTCGATCTCGAACGCCTGAAAGATAACCGCAATAACTGGACGTTCAAGTTCAAGCAATCCACGGAGCCGTCCACGTGGAACTTGCAGCTTCATGACATTGCGCTGAATAAAGGCAATATCGCCTACGCCGACGAAATCACGAAAGCCGATATGCAGGCAGTCGTCAATACGCTCGGCCAGATGATTCCTATCGGCGATGTGATGAAGCAGCAGGAAGCGGCATCGCAGAAGTCATCGGCCGAGCAGGTCGGCAAGAGCGGCGCGAACAAGCTCAACCAGCAAGTCGATAAAGCCGCGGCATCGGAAGCGGCGGCGGCATCGGCGGCTTCTGCCGCGGCCGCGGCCAACGCGAGCGCGCCGAATCCGGCGAGCGTCTCCGCCAGCAACAGCATCACGACCAAGAACGCGCCGAAACCGCCTGTGCCGCCTTATGGCATTGGCTGGTCGGTCAAGGGCAAGTACAACAATGTGGCAGTGTCCGGCGACGGCAAGGTGGGCGGCGTGTTCGCGTTGCAGGACGCCACGCGGCCGTTCCCGGTGCAGGCGGATGTTCGTATTGGCGACACGCATATTGCGTTTGTCGGGACGGTGACCGACCCGGCGCATCTGGGCGCGCTCGATCTGCGCCTCTGGTTGCAGGGTGTGAGTCTCGATCACCTTTATCCGATTGTTGGCGTGACGCTGCCGACCACGCCGCCGTATGCGACCGAAGGACGGCTCGTCGGCCAGTTCCGCGAGGACGGCAACGTCTTCAAGTACGAGAACTTCACCGGCCGCGTCGGCGGCAGCGACCTGAACGGCTCGCTGACGTTCGTCGGGCGCAAACCTCGGCCGTTGCTCTCGGGCGAGCTTGTATCGAACCTGCTGCAGTTCTCGGATCTGGCACCGATCATCGGCGCCGATTCCAACGCCAGCAAAGCCAAGCGCGGAGAGACGGAGAAACAGCCGTCGGCCAAGGCATTGCCTGCCGAAGAGTTCAAGACCGACCGATGGAAGGCTGTCGACGCCGACGTGAAGTTCACCGGCCGCAAGATCGTCAAGGATCCGGCGCTGCCAATTTCGGACCTCTACACGCATGTCGTGATGAAGGATGGCGTACTGTCGTTCGAGCCGCTGAAGTTCGGCGTGGCGGGCGGGACGTTGTCATCGGATATTCACCTCGATGGCAGCACGACGCCGCTCAAGGGCCGCTTCTCGACCTCGGCGCGGCATTTGAAGCTCAAGCAGCTTCTGCC
The DNA here is from genome assembly GCF_001557535.2 of Burkholderia sp. PAMC 26561. Classification (NCBI taxonomy): domain Bacteria; kingdom Pseudomonadati; phylum Pseudomonadota; class Betaproteobacteria; order Burkholderiales; family Burkholderiaceae; genus Burkholderia; species Burkholderia sp. PAMC 26561. Next base: position 3,070,946 of record NZ_CP014306.1, on the reverse strand, counting down.
GACCGTCAAGACCATGCAGTCCGCCTTGGGCGAAGTGAACGGCGACGCCGCGTTGTCCGCGACCGGCAATTCCCCGGCTGCGCTCGCCGGCACGATGAACGGCGAAGTGAAGACGCTCATCACCGATGGCACCGTCAGCCGCCTGTACATGGAAGCGGCCGGCTTGAACGTGGCGAATGCGGTGTACGAGAAGCTTTTTGGCAAACGCGACGTGAAGATCAACTGCGCTGCCGCCGATTTCGTGGCGACGAACGGCGTACTTGAATCGCGCGTGTTCGCTCTCGATACCGACGACGCCGTCATCAACATGGACGGCACGATCAACCTCAAGACCGAGGAGATGAATCTTGGCATTCATCCGCACACGAAGGGCTTCCGGGTGTTTTCGCTACGCTCGCCGCTCTACGTGAAGGGGACATTCAAGGACCCGCACGTGGGCGTGGATGCCGGTGCACTAGCCGCGCGTGGCGCGGCGGCGGTCGGGCTCGGATTGATCAATCCGTTTGCCGCACTGATTCCGTTGATTGCGCCGAGCAACAACCAGCCGCTGCCGTGCACGCAAATGCTGGCTGACATGCGCAAGGCGCCGTCGGCCCCGCCGCCCGGGCAGAAGCAAGTGGCGAAAGGTGCGCCCGGATATATGGAGCCGGGGGTGTCGAACCCGGCCGCGGCGTCGGCTCCCGGTGCGGCGGCTGCGAAAGGCAAAGCCAAGGCTCAGCCGGTAGCGCCTTCACCGGCAAGTGCGGCGGCTTATCGGGGTAGTTGATTTGCTGGTTTTGGTTGGCTTACGTAAAATGGCAAATGCGCATTAAAATGCGCATTTGCCATTTTCGCATCTAAAAAGCGCAATATAACGCGCAATTTCAAGTTATGACGTCGCAGGCATATCAAAACATGCCAATGCGTAAAATAATGCTCAAAAAATTAATAAAGCCTATAATTGAGCATCATGACGCGCAAAAAATCCGATCCTATCAGTAATTCGGAGCGAGTCGCCGCTGAGCTCAGAAAGCTCCGGCGTGAGCTTCGTATGAATCAGCAGACGCTCGCCGACCGCGCAGGCGTGTCGCGGCGAACGATCACGAACGCGGAGACCGCGCAGAACGTCGGTCTTCATGAGTTCTGCCGAATGGCGAACGCGCTGGGTTACGACCTGACCTTGCGTCCGAAAGATACCGTGGTCTACGAGGACCTGGATTTCTTTTTCCGGGAGGAGGAATGAACACGCCTGCCTCCACTTTCGACATCGAAAAGCTTTTCGACAAAATCCGTCAACTCGATGTCCACACGCCCCAGGGCATCGCCGGATTGCTGGCGAAGGAAAGCACGTTTGTCTTCAATTACGGCGACGTCGAGCCAAGCGCGGCTGTCTCGCTGACCATGCCCGTTCGCCGCAAGAGTTACAGCAGCGGCGCGTTGATGAGCGTCTTCGCCATGAACCGGCCGGAAGGCTATCTGCGTTACATCATCGAAGAAAGACTGGCGCGCTTTGGCACGCCGAGCGACATGTTCCTGTTGTTTCTCGCCGGCCGGAACCAGATCGGACGGCTGACGTATGCGCTGCGCGGCGAGGCGGTGCCCGAAGGCGAGGGCGAGCAGCTCGACGAATTGCTGTCTTCGCCTTCGGGGCAACTGTTCGAGCGGCTCGTGAGCAAGTATGCGCTCGGGTCTGGTATCTCGGGCGTGCAACCCAAGACGGTCGTGCCGCTGCTTCCAGCGGCCGCCGAGCCTGCTACCGTCGATTCACACGCTGCATTGCCGCTCAAGACGGTGATCGTGAAAGCGGAGGGTGACGACTATCCAGGCATCGCGCGCAACGAGTTCCTTTGCATGTCGGTGGCGCGGGAAGCGGGTTTCGAAGTGCCGGACTTCTGGCTGTCCGACGACGGTCTTCTATTTGTCATGGCCCGGTTCGACCGCACGCCGGACGGCGCGGCGCTCGGTTTCGAGGACATGAGCGTGCTGACGGGCAACGAGAAGTATCGCGGCAGTTACGAGATGATCGCGCGTGCAGTGGAGGTGTACACGGGTGCGGATTTCCGCGCACAGGCCATCCGGCTGTTCGAGCGTGTGGCGTTGTCGTGCTTTCTGCGTGACGGGGATGCCCACATGAAGAACATCGGCCTGCTGTATTCGGATCCAACCGGACCGCGCCGCCTTTCGCCTATTTACGATGTCGTCTGTACGGGCATCTATCCGTCGCTCGATGGCCGCATGGCGCTGAACCTGAACAAGTCCAAGGTGTTCCCGGTGCCCGAACAGCTCGTGGCTTACGGTGAACGCCTGGGCCTGAAACGCGGCGAGGCGGAAGCGGTGCTGTTGCGCATCGATACCGCTTTCGACGCCGTCGCCGACCATCTCGCCGCCGACGAACGATATCGAGCCGATGACCTCCTTTCCCGCATCCGTGGCGAGGTTCGTCGAACGGGCCCGTTGCCGTTTACCAATCCAAGAAGACCCGCCGGTGGTTTTCGCTGAGCGCTGGCCGCCATGCCGAAAGCGCGCATTGAGTCAGACGTGTTAATTCGTGCTGCATCAGCAGCTTAGGTTTCAGGTCCCGCACTTATCAACAAGCCTGCCCACAATTTTTGGGGATAACTTGCCTGCGGTGACATGGATCGCCTGAAGCAGGCAAACGTGTATCAAAACCAGTCGCAGCTCAATTCCCAATTCGAATCAGAGGCTTACAGACATTAGCTCATGCTTGTCCACAGGGCCATCAACAGTTTGTGTGCACAAGTCGATGAACCGTCGACACGCCAACCACACGCTTTGATCGCTATGAAGCGACGGCTGAAAACCGTTTGCTATCAATGTCATCCGGCGTTTGTCAGAACGTTTTCAACAGGGTGCTCCCCAGTTTCTGTGCATAAGTTTTGTCGAGCTCGTGCACGCAATATTTGCCGGAAAACAGCCGCAGCCGGGCGCCATTAGCAGATAACAGACAGATCTACGCATTAATCCGCTAGCCGTTTTGTTTTCCGTCTTAAAATTGCGCCGACGTTCCGTGTCCGTCGCCTCCGCGCGCCCGTCCCAACCATTACTGAAAAGGTTCATGCGTGAAGCAGTTGACCATTCGAAACCGGATTCTTGCGAGCTTCGGCGTGATCCTGGCGTTGATGCTGGTGATGGCCGTGGTGTCGTACGCGTTGTTCAGCGACATCGATCGTGACGCGCATAGCCAGGAAGTCGATTCCTCACCGGGCGTTTATCTCGCGACGACGATCCGCGCGTCGTGGTTCGAGAACTACACGGTGACGCAGCGGTTGATCTACATCGATACCGAGCCCGATCAGATCAAGCGCGACACGCAGCGTGCAGCGGAGACGAAGGACTCGCTGGACAAGCTGATGGACAAATACGCAGCCACGATCTTCGACGACGAGGACCGTCGCCTCTTCAACAATTTCAAGCAGCAACGCACGCTCTACGCGCCGGTCCAGGGGCAGATCCTCGATGACCTGGCGGTATCGAAGGCTACGGCCGCAACGGCGTTCAACACCCGGCTCACGCCGATCTGGGAAGCGGGCAGGACCGCGATCCGCGAGTTGGTCGAGCTGAACAATTCACAGCAGATCAGGTCGGCGCAGAGCATTCGCCAGTCGGTCACGAAAGCTGAAATAACGCTGCTGGTCGTGCTTCTCGTGACGTTCGTGGTGGCGGCTTGGGCGGGCTTCCTGTTGCTCAAGGCCATCACGATCCCCATGCAGCGCCTGGTCGAAGTGGTCGATGCCATGCGTACCGGCGATCTTTCGCAGCGCCTGCACCTTGAGCGCGGGGATGAATTCGGCACGCTCGGCACGGGTTTCAACCGCATGACCGATGAACTCACGGGTCTCGTCGGACAGGCGCAGAAGTCGGCGGTGCAGGTGACCACGTCCGTGGCGGAAATTGCCGCGACTGCGCGCGAACAGCAAGCCACGGCGAGCGAAACGGCGGCCACGACCACGGAGATCGGCGCGACATCGCGGGAAATCTTTGCGACGTCCCGCGATCTCGTGCGCACGATGAACGAGGTCTCCGGCGTCGCCGAACAGTCGGCGCAACTCGCCGGCACGGGTCAGATCGGCTTGACGCGGATGGAAGACACCATGCGCCTGGTAATGGAGGCGGCCGGCTCGGTGAACGGCAAGCTGGCGATCCTGAACGAGCGTGCGAGCAACATCAACCAGGTGGTTGCCACCATCACGAAGGTCGCCGACCAGACCAATTTGCTGTCGCTGAATGCGGCGATCGAAGCGGAGAAGGCGGGCGAATACGGGCGCGGTTTCGCGGTCGTTGCGACCGAGATCCGCCGGCTTGCGGATCAGACGGCGGTTGCAACCTTCGATATCGAACAGATGGTGAAGGAGATCCAGTCGGCGGTCGCCGCCGGCGTGATGGGCATGGACAAGTTCTCCGAAGAAGTGCGGCGCGGCATGACCGACGTACAACAGGTCGGCGGCCAGTTGTCTCAGATCATCATGCAGGTGCAGACGCTCGCGCCACGTTTCGTGATGGTCAACGAAGGCATGCAGACGCAGGCGACGGGCGCCGACCAGATCACGCAGGCGCTCGCGCAACTGTCCGAGGCCGCGCAGCAGACGGCTGAGTCGCTGCGGCAGTCGACGCAAGCCATCGACGACCTCACGCACACCGCCAACGGCCTGCGCACGGGTGTGTCGCGCTTCAAGGTCGCGACGGTCTGACGGACCGAATAATCATGCTCTTCGTTCAGTTCACGCTCGATCAAGACCGCTACGTTCTCGACAGCTCGCAGATCGAGCGGATGTTGCCGCTCGCGCCGCTGAAGACCATGCCGGGCGTGCCCGCGTGGGTGGCCGGCATTTTCGAGTACGAGGGCGCACCGGTGCCGGTCATCGATCTGGCGGCGCTCGCGCTCGGGCGGCATTCACATGACCGGCTTTCGACGCGGCTTGCGCTGGTGTATTACCCGCACAAAAGCGGCGCGGACGTCGAAATGCGCCGGCTGGGCATCCTGTTGGAACGCGCGACCCGCACGATCTCCTTCGATGCAAGCGCGTTCAGCCCCGCTGGTATCGAAGCGGCGGATGCGCGCTATTTGGGGCCGCTTGCACGCGACGCGGAAGGACTCGTGCAGTGGGTCCGGATCGAACATCTGTTGCCCGAGCACGTGCAGGCGCAACTTTTCACCGAGAGCGCGGCATGAAGCACGACTTCATCTCCGTTCAGACGCGCCGCGCGCTCGATGCGCTGCATGAAAGCGTGCGCGAACCGCTCCCCCGTGCGCAGATCCTGCGCTTTGCGGCGTTGCTGCATAAAACGATCGGGCTGGATGCGGCGTCTATCGGCGACAAAGCAATCGAGCGGGCCGTAGCCGATCGTTATGCCGCGTGGCGTGCGGCGAACGCCGTGAAATTCCCGGCGGCCGGCATCGAAGATTTCTGGATTGCGGTGAGCGGTGCGCCGGAGCAGTTGCAGGCGCTGATCGAGGCGGTGGTCGTGCCCGAGACGTGGTTTTTCCGCGATAGCGAGGCATTCAACGCGCTCGTGACCCTCGCACGCGCACGGCTCGCCGAACAGCCGTTCAAGCCGGTGCGCATCCTCTGCATGCCGTGCTCGACGGGCGAGGAGGCGTACACCATCGCCATGGCCTTGCTCGACGCGGGGATTGCGCCCGAGCGTTTCACCATCGATGCCATCGATATCAGCAATCACGCCCTCACCATCGCTCGCGAGGCGCGATACGGCAGCAATGCATTCCGCAGTCGGGCGCTCGGCTTTCGCGACCGCCATTTCAAGCCGTCGGGCGACCATTGGCGTCTTTCCGCCGACGTCACCGAACGCGTGCGTTTTCGGCAGGCAAACTTGCTGACGCTCGAAACCCAGGCATTCGAGCCGTTCGATTTCGTGTTCTGCCGCAACGTCCTGATCTATTTCGATCGGGAAATGCAACGCACCGCCGTGCGCGTGCTGGACGATCTGCTTGCGCCTGGCGCGACCCTGTTCGTCGGGCCGGCGGAAACCGGGCTGATGATGCGTGAGGGAATGACATCGGCGAAACTCGCGCTTGCGTTTGCGTTCCGGCGGCCTGAGAACGGCCGGCCATCGTTTGACGATACCCGCCTGAAAGACGCGAAGACGCGGGCGCTGTATTCGGCAATCGCGAAAGCGGAAGAGGAGATGGGCTTTTCGGCGCGCCAAGCCGCGCCACGGGCTGTCTCGGCAAGCGCGAATCTGGCTGCAGCGAATGTGTTTGCATCGCAAGCCGGGTCATTGTTGAGCGGCCTGCAGCCGAACGCACGTCCTTTTGCATCGGTGCCCGCAGCGAAGACCGCAGCGCCGGCGGCATCTGTCCACGCGGCCGCGAGACCGGCGCCGGACGGGCAGGGCACGCTCGACCAGGCACACGCGCTCGCTAACAGCGGGTCCTTGTCCGAAGCCGCCGCTCTTGCCCGTGGGTTCCTCGAGACCCATCCGTCGAGCGCAGACGCGTATTACCTGCTGGGCGTCATTGCCGATGCTCAGGGCGCGCAAACCGAGGCGCGCGGTCATTACAAACGTGCGCTGTATCTGGATCCCGAGCATGGCGAAGCGTTGACGCATCTCGCAGCGGTGTTGGGACTGGAGGGTGATCGTGCGGGCGCGCAATTGCTGCTGGCTCGTGCGGCGCGGGCGAGTCATCCGGGTCGTGCTTCGGGAGGACGCGATGAGTGAAGTCCACGACGCGTCCCAGACAGTGCTCATCGATGATTGCTGGAACCGGATCGGCGTGCGTGGCGACGGTTCGTGTCCACGTCTTGCCGGCTACATCCATTGCCGCAATTGCCCCGTGCACGATGCCGCGGCTGCGCTCGTGCTCGACCGTGAGCACGCCGTCGATTCGATCGGCGAACGCCAGCCGCTGAATTCGCTGGCCGACCGTACCGCGCGTGAAGCCGATACCACGTCATGGCTCGTGTTCCGCATCGGCGAAGAATGGCTGGGTTTGCCCACGGCCATCTTCCAGCAGGTCGCGCAGTTAAGGCCGATCCACTCGCTGCCGCACCGGCGTCACCGGGCGGTGCTCGGCGTGGTGAACATCCGCGGCGCGCTGCTGGTTTGCGCATCGCTTGCACGGCTTTTCGGGATTGCATCGGAGTTTGCGCAGGATGGCCGGCGCGACGCCGCGCAGCAGGTCGTCGATGCCCGCGATCTCGGCCGCCTGCTGGTCGTCGAGCCCGCCGCCGATAGCGCGCCGCGCAGCGACTTCGCGAACCCGATCGTGTTTCCCGTCGATGCCGTCGATGGCGTGCATCGATTTGCCCGTGCCGACTTCCAGGAAGTCCCGGCCACGGTCGCGAGCATGTCGGCTTCGCACGCGATCGCCGTCACGGCGTGGAAGGGCGTGACGGTCGGTTTGCTCGACGCCGCGAAGCTCTTCGAAACCCTCAACCGGAGCCTGACATGAGCGGCGCCTCGCTCGTCGATCTGTTCCGCGAGGAAGCGCGGGCACAGGCGCAGATCCTGAGCGACGGCCTGCTCGCGCTCGAACGCGCGCCGCGCGATCCTGTCACGCTTGAAGCGTGCATGCGTGCCGCGCATTCGTTGAAGGGCGCGGCGCGGATTGTCGGCGTGCCGGTCGGCGTGAGCCTCGCGCACGTGATGGAGGACTGCTTCGTCGGCGCGCAGCAGGGCCGCGTGAACGTGGATGCCGCCATGATCGATGTGTTGCTGGCAGGCGTCGACCTGATCGTGCGCATCGGCCAGGCTTCCGGCGACGAAACCATCCCGCAGGCCGACGTCGACGCGTTCGTCGATGAGTTGAATGCGCGGATGAGTGGCGAAGCCGGGGACTCCGGGGAGGCTTCGTTCAAGCCGCCGGCACCGGACGACTTTCTGGATTTATCGAAGGAATTGACGCTCGCCGCGCCGGTTCCCCAATCGGAACCCGAACCCGCGCGCCCGTTGCCCGTCTGGTCGCCGGCCGAACAACGTGAAACGACTCGCATGCTGCGCGTTCGCACGGAAACCCTCGATCGCCTGCTCAGCCATTCCGGCGAGTCGCTGGTGGAATCGCGCTGGCTGAAGCCATTCGCGCAATCCATGCTGCGCGTGAAGCGCATTCAGCGCGACGCGAGCCGCGCGCTCGACTTCCTGCATGAATCGCTGACCGAATCTTCGCGTAGTTCGGGCACCGCTTCGGGCGCCGCTTCGAACGTTACGTCGACCGCCGCGCTCGACGTGCGCACGCTCGCCGCCCTCGATGAAATCCGCCGCCTCAACGCCGAGGCGCAGCGCCAGCTTGGCGAACGCCTGGCCGAGCTCGAGAACTACGACCGCCGTACGACGCACCTTTCGCAACAGCTCTACGACGAAGCGCTCGAATGCAGGATGCGTCCTTTCGTCGATGCCACCGGTGGTTTTGCGCGCATGGTGCGCGACGTCGCGCGTGCGCTCGAGAAACAAGTGCGCTTCGTGATCGCGGGCGAAGCAACGGAGGTGGACCGCGACATTCTGGACATGCTCGAAGCGCCGCTCGGTCACCTGCTGCGCAACGCCGTTGACCACGGCATCGAGGCGCCGTCGCTGCGCCGCGCGCTCGGCAAGCCGCCCGAAGGCACGATCACGCTCGAAGCACGCCACAGCGCGGGATCGCTTTTCATCAGCGTGAGCGATGACGGCGGCGGCGTCGACCTTCCCGCGCTGCGCCGGGCGATCGTGCAAAAACGCCTGTCCAACGAAGCGACGGCCGCGCGTCTGTCGGAAGCGGAATTGCTCGAATTTCTGTTCCTCCCCGGCTTTTCGATGCGCGATACCGTCACCGATGTCTCCGGCCGCGGCGTCGGTCTCGACGCGGTCCACGACGTCGTGCGCCAGGTTCGTGGCAGCCTGCGTGTCACGCAGGAAGAACTCGTCGGCACGCGCTTCGTGATGCAATTGCCGCTCACGCTGTCTGTGATCCGCAGCCTGATCGTGGAGGTCGATGGCGAACCCTACGGCCTGCCGCTCGCGCATGTGGCGCGCACGCTCGTGTTGCCGCGTGCATCGATCGATCTGCTCGAGGGCCATCAGCATTTCGAGTTCGAGGGCAGGCGTCTTGGCATCGTGACGGCGCACCAGATCCTGCGCGCCGGCACCTTCAACACGGTCAGCGACACGCTCAACGTGGTCGTGATCGGCCAGGGTGCGGCGACTTATGGCGTGGTGGTCGACCGGTTCCTCGGCGAGCGCATGCTGGTCGTGCAGCCGCTCGACAAACGTCTCGGCAAGGTGCCGAGCATCGCGGCGGGCGCGTTGATGGAAAACGGCGATCCGCTCCTGATCGCCGATCTCGACGACTGGCTGCGCGCGGTCGAAAAACTCGTCGTCGATGGCGAACTCGGCCGCGTTTCACAAGGTACTGCCCGCGCCGTCGCCGCGCCGAAAAAACGCGTGCTGGTGGTCGACGACTCGCTGACCGTGCGCGAACTCGAACGCAAGCTGCTGGCCGGCCGCGGCTACGACGTGACCATTGCCGTCGATGGCATGGACGGCTGGAACGCAGTGCGCGGAGAGCGCTTCGACCTGGTGATCACGGATATCGACATGCCGCGGCTCGACGGCATCGAGCTCGTGACGCTGATCCGGCGCGATCCGCATTTGCGCGACACGCCGGTCATGATCGTGTCGTACAAGGACCGTGCGGAAGACCGCCAGCGGGGGCTGGACGCGGGCGCGGACTACTATCTGGCAAAGGGCAGTTTCCACGATCAGACGCTGCTCGATGCTGTGCGCGATCTGATTGGCGAGGCGCAGCCATGATGATGCAGTTATAAAAACGAGAGAGCTGGGGGCTGGCAATGAAGATCGGAATAGTGAACGACATGCCGCTTGCGGTGGAAGCCACGCGCCTGGCGCTGGCGACGCGGCCTGATTTCGATGTGATCTGGGTGGCGACCGATGGCGTGCAGGCCGTGGATTACTGCACGGCGCAGAAGCCGGACGTCGTGCTGATGGACCTCGTGATGCCGCACGTCGACGGGACGGAAGCCACACGGCGGATCATGCGTCAGGCGCCGTGCGCGATCCTGATCGTGACGGTTGACGTGGGTGCGAACTCGTGGCGCGTGTACGAGGCAATGGGCGCAGGCGCGCTCGATGCCGTCGATACCCCCGCGCTCGCCGGCCCCGACGCGAAGCGCGGGATCGCCGCGTTGATCGCGAAGATCGACCAGGTCGGGGCGCAGCAGCGGGCAAAAGCCGCTGCGAATCCACTGGGTGCCGCGCCGCGTATTACACCCGGTATGGATTTGCTTGCGATAGGCGCGTCGGCCGGCGGTCCCGGAGCGCTTGCGGTGCTGCTCGCCGCGCTGCCGGCCGATTTCACGCCGGCGACGGTGATCGTGCAGCATGTGGATCAGGCGTTTGCCATCGGGATGGCGGAATGGCTGAACGCACAGTCGAAATTGCCGGTGTACATTGCCCGCGAGGGCGATCGTCCGGAGCCGGGAAAGGTGCTGCTGGCCGCGACCAACGACCACCTGCATTTTGGCGGCGGTAACCGGCTTGGCTACACGAAAGATCCGGAGGCGACGCCGTACCGACCTTCGATCGATGTATTTTTCAACAGCGTCGTCGCGCGCTGGAGCGGTAACGCGGTCGGCGTGCTGCTGACCGGCATGGGCCGCGACGGCGCAGCGGGGTTGGCGGCCATGCGCGCCAACGGGTTTTACACGATCGCCCAGGACGAGGCGACGTGCGCTGTATATGGCATGCCGAAAGCGGCCGCCGCAATCAATGCGGCTGTTTCCATCCTGCCGCTTCAGAACATCGCGAATGCTGCCGTCAATGCGTTCGCATCGTCGCGCAAGCGAGGCGTATGAGCTCGCGCTTGAGAACCGATTGAGTATTCAGGATCACACAGGACAGTCATGGAACATCGAAACGCAGACCCGCTGGCAGAGCGTGCCCGACGTGAGGCGCAGAGCCGGGAAGCCGAGCCGGAGAGCCCCAGCGACGACACGTCGGCTGCGGCTACCCACGCCGCCGACCTGCTCAACGACGCGCTGAACATGCCGAGCGCGGCGGAAAGCGCGGTCATGGTGCTGCTCGTCGATGACCAGACGATCGTAGCGGAAGCCGTGCGCCGCATGCTGGTGGACGAGCCGAGGCTCGATTTCCATTACTGCGCGAACCCGGAGGACGCGTTGCGGGTGGCGCAAGCCACGCGGCCAACCGTGATCCTGCAGGACCTGGTGATGCCCGGCGTGGATGGACTGACGCTCGTGCGGCAGTATCGTGAACATGAGTCGACCCGCGATATCCCGATCATCGTGTTGTCCACGAAAGAGGAACCGCGCATCAAGAGCGCGGCGTTTGCGGCAGGCGCCAACGATTACCTGGTGAAACTGCCGGACAGCATCGAGCTGATCGCGCGGATCCGTTACCACTCGCGCTCGTACCTGAACCTCACGCAGCGCGACGAGGCGTATCGCGCGTTGCGTACGTCGCAGCAGAAGCTGCTGGAAACGAATCTGGAATTGCAGCGCCTCACGAATTCGGACGGGCTGACGGCCTTGTCGAACCGGCGTTGCCTAGATGATTATCTGAGCGCCGAATGGAAACGCGCCGCGCGCGACAAGTCGCCGCTTGGGTTCCTCATGATCGATGTAGACAGCTTCAAGTCATACAACGATACCTACGGTCACGTCGCCGGTGACGATGTGCTCAAGCACGTCGCGCGCGCCGTTGAATCTTGCCTGAACCGACCTGCGGATCTCGCTGCGCGCTTTGGCGGTGAAGAGTTTGCCGTGGTGCTGCCGTCTACGTCGGCTGCGGGATTGCGCCTCCTCGGCGAAAAAATTCGCGCGGCGGTCGAGACGCTTGCCGTGCCGCATGCCGGCGCGGTTGCCAAGTGCGTCACCATCAGTGTGGGTGGCGTAACGCAAGTGCCGGAACCTGGCGAAGACGTGAAGCAGCTTATCGAAGCGGCTGATCTGGCGTTGTATCGTGCGAAACGCGATGGACGTAACCGGGTCGAAGTCGGCGGCGCATAAGCGCTTACTTTCGCGGCGAAGCCTCGGCGTCGATAACCAGCGGAGCGCGCCAGCGACCGTCCGGCGTTATGGCGATCAGGCGGCGCACGGTATTGCCGCTTGCCTGCACCTGTGTGCCCTTCGCTGAATCGGCAGGGTTCCTGGAATCCGGGCAACCCGGGCTGGAGAAGATGCTCCAGTCGCGATTGCAGCTTCGTGGCTGATGCGCCGATGCAAGCCTGAGGTTCTGCCAGTCCGCAGCGTTGTCGGCACCTTTGGAGGCTGCTGCAGGGGTGATCCAGGGATCGGATTGCGCACTGCCATCAAGTTTCAACACTGCGGCCGGTTGAGTCCCCCGATTGTGTTTTGTGGCGTCGCGTTCGATCGTCGCGGCCGAATCGGGCGCTACGCGCTTGCGCCATGCATTGTTGCTGGCGATCAGGCCGGGCGAACGTCCGCGCGGCGTTTCGTTCCAGTTCGAGCTGTCCATCACAAGGACGTTGGCGGGGTGCGCCGGTCGGCCCGGCTGGTCGGCTGCCGCCATTGTTTGTCGAGCGGGTGTGACTGCGTGCAGTTGCTCTCCCGATCTGACCTGATTGCCAGAAGGTGCGCTCCACGAATCGTCCTGCACGATGTGTACTGCGGCCGGGTTTGCCCACGGATCGTCGCGAACAGTATTCCGGACGGTTTGATCGGCGTCCGGGACGCCCGGTTGAACGCCCGCTGGCAAGGCCCATTGATCGACAACCGTGGGTTCAGGCGGTGCCGTTTCATCGGCGCGGGCCGTTGCGTGCATCAAGCTGAAGGCAGCACATGCCAGCGCGACTTTTTCCAGTCCCAAATGAGCGAATCGGAAGACGTCGCGGATCGGTGGGCGAGACATGGCATTTCCTCGGATTGCACGAAAGAACGCAAGCCTATGGCAAACGGCAGTCCGAGATAACCGGATTTATCCGAATAGTGAATGGTTTTCTCCCGGCCACGCCATTCATTTGGCGCTCGCCGCAGCCACGTTCGCTGTACCGCCGTTCGGCGAGCCCATCGCCTGGAAGAGCAGCGCGGTATCGGTCAGGCGCGCGCTTTCGTAGCGGATTGCATCGAGCCTGGCATTTCGATACTGCCGCTCGCTCGCCCGAACCGACGACGGCGGGATTGCGCCGAGCCGCGCACGGGCCGCCGAATCGGTAAAGACGCTCATGGAGGTGCGGCTGGCGGTATCGGCGAAATTCAGCGCCTGGTTGTCCTGCTCGAGCGCCGCAAGAGAATCGGCGACGTTGCGGAATGCGGTCAGCACCGTCTGCTTGTATTGCGACACCGCGGCTTCGTAGCTCGCCTGCGCCGCGCGCTTTTGCGCGAGCAGCGCGCCGCCATGGAAAAGCGGCTGCGAAAGTGACGCGCCGATGCCCCAGATGGCGCCCGCGTCGGATAGCGCCGTGGGCCAGCTGAACCCGGCTTTCCCCATTTGCGCCGACAGCGACAGGCTCGGGTACATCTGCGCGGTCGCCACGCCGACCTGCGCGGCGGCGGCTTTGAGCAAGGCATCGGCGGCCTGGATGTCGGGCCGGCTGGCAAGCAGGTCCGATGGCACCACGACCGGCACGTTCGCCGGGACCGTGAGCGCCGCCAGATCGAGATCGGGGGGCGCCTGATCGGGCGTACGGCCGAGCAGGACGGCGAGCGCGTGACGCGTCGAAAGCCATTGGGCGCGCAAGCCGGGAAGCGACGCAGCCAACGAAGCCGCGCCCGATTGCGCATTGAGCGCGTCCGAGCGCGACGCCGAGCCGAGTTCGAAGCGGCGTTGCGTGTCGCGCGCGTCTTCATCGGCGAGAACGACGAGGCGCTCCGTTGTGTCGATCTGCGCGTGCAACGCGGCCGCACTGATTGCGCCGGTCACGATGTTCGCGGCGAGCGCTCGACGAGCGGCATCGAATTGCCAGGACTGGCTGTCCACCTGCGCCGCCAGCGCGCGGTCGGCGAGCCGCGCCGCGCCGAACAGATCGAACGTGTACTGCGCGCGGATCTGGCCGACGAACAGGTTGTAGAGCACGGTCGGCGGCCCGAAATTCGGCACGCCGATCGCACGTTCGCGGTTGGCCTGTCCGCCCAGGTCGATGCTCGGCAGCATCGACGAGCCGACTTGCGCCCGCAGTTGTTCGCGGGCGGCGGCGAGGCTTTTATCGGCGGCGGCGAGGTTCGGGCTGTTGCGCAGGCCTTCGTCGACGAGAGCGTTCAGCGCGTCCGACTGGTAGAGCTTCCACCAGTCGGGAACGGGTTTCGCGTTGGCATCGAAGGTCTGTGTCACGCCTTCGGCCATCACAGTGCGCGCGGGTTGCGCCGATACGCCGTAGTGCGGTACCGGCGGTAATATGGGCGGCGTTCCGTCCGGGCCAAACGAACAGGCGGACAGGGCGGCTGCAACGCCAAAGGCAGCCAGGGAAAAACGCATCATGACCGGCCTCCGTTTCCAGCATCGGGCGTAGTGGGTTCCTGGTAATCCGCGCGCTCATGGCGCTTCACTCTGAACGACGCCGCATACAATGCCGGCAAATAGAACAGCGTAAGCACGGTCGCGCTCGTGATGCCACCCATCAGTGCGGTGGCCATCGGCCCGAAGAAGTTGCTGCGCAAGAGCGGAATCAGCGCGAGGACGGCGGCTGCTGCGGTCAGTGTGATTGGCCGGAAGCGCCGCACGGTTGCACCGACGATGGCATCGAAACGCGGATGCCCCGCCGCGATGTCCTGCTCGATCTGATCCACGAGGATCACCGAATTGCGCATGATGATGCCGAACATGGCGATCACGCCGAGCATCGCGACAAAACCGAATGGCTTGTTGAAAAGCAGCAGCGTGATCACCACGCCGATCAGCCCGAGCGGCGCGGTCAGCACGACCATCATCACGCGTGCGAAGCTCTGCAACTGGATCATCAAGAGCGTCAGCACGACGATCACCATGATCGGCATTTGCGCGTTGATGGAAGCCTGACCCTTGCCGCTTTCTTCGACCGGGCCGCCGACTTCGATCCTGTAACCGACCGGCAGGCTCGCGCGCAGCGTATCGAGTTTTTTCTCGATGGCATGCGTCACGTCGATGCCTTGCGCACCCGCGCTGACATCGGATTGCACGGTGATGGTCGGCTGTCGATCGCGCTCCCAGATCACGCCGTATTCCAGGTCGTTCACCACATGCCCAATGGTCCCGAGCGGCACGGGACCGTTCGGTGTGGGCATGGCAAGCGTGGCGAGTTTCGCCGGATCGACGCGTTCGCTTTGCGGCGCACGCAGGTCGACGCTGATCAGCTTGTCGCGCACCCGATACTGCGTGACCGTGTAGCCCGTGAATTGCATCGCGAGGAAATTGGACACGTCTTGCGAACTGACGCCGAGTTCACGCGCTTTCTTCTGGTCGATCTGAAAGCGCACCGAGCGCTCCGATGGTTCGTCCCAGTCGTATTGAACGTTGGCCGTGCCGCTGTCGGCGCGCATTTCGGCGAAAACCTTTTCCGCGATGCCGCGCACGGTCGGCAAATCGTCGCCGCTCACGCGAAACTGCACGGGATAGCCGACCGGCGGACCGTTTTCGAGCCGTGAAAGGCGTGTTCTTATCGATGAAAACTTCTCGCGCAAAACGGGTCCCAGCCAGCTTGCGAGTTTCTCGCGGTCTTCCACGGACTTCGCGGTGATCACGAACTGCGCAAAGTTCGGTTGCGGCAATTGCTGGTCGAGCGGCAGATAAAAACGCGGCGCACCAGTGCCGACGAAGTTCACGATGTGATCTATCTCCGGACGTCCTTCGAGCACCTTTTCCAGACGCCTGGTCTCGCGCAACGTAGCTTCGAACGAGGCGCCTTCCTGCAGCCGGACATCGACGAGCAGTTCCGAACGATCCGAACTCGGGAAGAACTGTTGCGGCACGAGCGTGAAGCCCGCCATGGCAATGACAAACAGCACGAGCGTGATGCCAAGCACGACAAAGCGCCGCTCGATACACCACGCGAGCCAGCCGCGCAGCCGCGTATAGAACTTCGTGTTGTAGATATCGTGTTCGTGATCATGCGCGTGATGTGCCTCGCGCTTGCGTTCGGGCAACAGCTTGTAGCCAAGCAGCGGAATCAGCACGACTGCCGCGAACCAGGATGCAATGAGCGCGATCGCCGATACCTCGAAGATCGAGCGCGTGTATTCACCCGTGCTCGATTTTGCAAGCGCGATAGGCAGGAAGCCGCCGACGGTGACGAGCGTGCCGGTGAGCATGGGGAAGGCGGTGCTCGTGTAGGCATAAGCCGCGGCGCGCGAGCGGTTCCATCCTTGTTCGAGCTTTACGGCCATCATCTCGACCGCGATGATCGCGTCGTCGACCAGGAGGCCCAGCGCGAGAATCAACGTGCCCAGAGAGACCTTGTGCAGGCCGATATCGAAGAGATACATGAAGAGGGCGGTCACCGCGAGCACGACCGGAATCGAGATCACGACGACCATGCCGGTACGAAAACCCAGCGACACGAGACTCACGATCAGCACGATCACGACAGCTTCGGCCACCGCCTCGAGAAAATCGTCCACCGACTTCGATACCGCGTGCGGCATGCTCGACACTTCGTTCAGCACGAGGCCGGCGGGAAGTTGCGTGCGCAGTTGCGCCACCTGTGCGTCGAGCGCCTTGCCCAGACGCACGACGTCCTGGCCGGGCTGCATCGTGATGCCGATGCCGAGTACAGGCTTTTCGCCCGAACGCATTTGCGTGGAAGGTGGATCGAGATAACCGCGCTTGATCGCCGCGATGTCGCCAAGGCGGAACGAGCGGCCGTTCACGCGGATGAGCGTGTCGGCGAGCGCGGCCATGTCGGTGATCTGGCCGCTCGGGCGCACGAATACGCGGTCGTTCGGCGTGTTCATGGTGCCGGCGGGGGCGACGGCGTTTTGCCCGTCGATAGCCTGCGCGATCTGCTGCGGCGAAATGCCAAGCCGGGTCAATTGCGTATTCGATATCTCTACATAAACGCGCTCGTCCTGATCGCCGAAATAATTGACCTTCGCGACGCCCGGCACGCGCAGCAGGACCGTGCGCAACGAGTCGGCGTAATCGTGAAGCTGCGCAGGCGAAAAGCCGTCGCCGTCCAGCGTGTAGATGTTGGTGAAGACGTCGCCGAATTCATCGTTGAAGTAGGGGCCTTGCACGCCCGGGGGCAGCGTGTACGCAATATCGCCGACTTTCTTGCGCACCTGATACCACTCTTCGGGCACCTCCTTCGCAGGTGCGCCGTCTTTCATCGTGAAGAACAGAAGCGATTCGCCGGGGCGCGAGTAGCTGCGCAGGAAGTCCGTCGATGGCGTTTCCTGCAGCTTCTTCGCGATCTTGTCGGTGACCTGTTCCTGCATCTGGCGCGCGGTTGCGCCCGGCCAGAAGGTCTGGATGACCATCACGCGGAACGTGAACGGCGGATCTTCGGATTGTGCGAGCCGCGTGTAAGCAAGCACGCCGAAGATCGTCGCCATGGCGATCAGGAAGACGACCAGCGCCTGATGCCGCAACGCCCACGCGGAGAGATTGAAGCGGCCTTCTTCGTGACGATAATCGCCGGAAGCCGCCGCTGCCTCGGCGGCGGAGGTGCCGCGCGTCTGTTTGCCCTCTTGATCGCTCATGACGCGAAATCTTCCGGATGCAAGGGCGGGACCACGCGAACCTTTTCGCCGGCGGAAACGGTATGGACGCCTTGCCATACGATGCGCTCGCCCGCCGCGATTCCCTGCGATACGGTCACGGTGCGCTCGCCATAACGCGACACTTCCACGCGACGCAATTCAAGCGCGTTGTCCGCCTTCACGACCCACACGGCGGGCAAGTTTCCGGCATGAAACAGTGCCGTGGAAGGCAGCGTGAATGACTGTCCCGGGGTGCCGGAAGCCGAAGCCGTACTCTGCGCGAAGGCGACATCGGCGGTCATGCCAAGCCGGACTTCCGGCGTGGGCGCTTCGAGCGTGAGCCTTACGCGGTACGTGCGGCTCTGTGCATCGGCGGCGGGGGACACTTCGCGCACGCGTGCGGCAAATTTCTTGCCGGCAAGCGCGCCGATGCTGACCGTAGCGTTCTGCCCGACTGCAAGCGAGGCAAGCGCCGTCTCCGGCACATCGGCCACCACATCGGTCTCGCCGCTCCATGCGAGGTTGTAGACGGCTTGTCCCGCTGACACGTTCTGCCCCGTGTCGGCCTGTTCAGCGGTGATGACGCCGGCTTTGTCGGCGATGAGCGTGGTGTACTTCAACTGATCCTGCGATAACGCCGACTGCGCTTGCGCCTGATTGCGCTGCGCGAGCGCTGCGGCATACGCGTTTTCGGTCTGTTCGAGCTGCGCGCGCGAGATCAGGCTTTCCTGTGCCTGTACCCGGTCGCGCGTGACCTGCTGCTCGGCGTAGGTCAACTGGTGCTGCGCCGCGGAGAGTTGAGCGGCGGCTGCGGCGGCGTTCTTGGTGTTGTCGGCGGGATCGAGGCGCGCCACGACGTCACCGGCTTTCACCCGGTCGCCAAGCCGCACGCGGCGCTCAATGATCTTCCCGCCGACACGAAACGACAGCGGCGTGGAATAACGCGATTCGATGGTTCCGGGCAACGACGATTGCGACGCGCGGGTATCGGCCTGTGCTGCGACGGCGACCACCGGACGCAAGACAACGGCCGGCGCGTCCTTCTTGCCGCACGCGGCCAACGTCACGACGGCGACCACGCCAATAGATCCGACAAGCGCTGCACGGAAGGAAACCGTGCGGCGTTCAACCCGCGGTAACAGCGAGAACATGCGACGACAGACTTGCAGAATCACGGATGACCTCGACGCAAAACGGTGAACGCGCAGCACCGACTCAGCCTGATGCAGCGCGTTTTCATGAGATTCAAGCGGTTTGGTTGCGGTGATCGAAGCGTCCGAAAGCCAATGCCCACATGCTTTCGAGTATGCTGATACCGAGATACGGGTTGCATTCTAATACAACACTGTATCTGGAATCGACTCTGTATCTAAATTTTTGAGATGATAAACTTCGCGGATGAACCGAATTCGCCTGACCCGGGAACAAAGCCGCGATCAAACCAGAGAGCGTTTGATGGACGCTGCCCAAGCGGTATTCATGAAGAAGGGATTTGTTGCGGCAAGTGTCGAGGACATCGCGGCGTCGGCCGGTTATACGCGCGGCGCTTTTTATTCGAACTTCGGCAGCAAGTCGGCGTTGTTCCTGGATCTTCTCAAGCGTGATCACGACGTCATCATGAAACGGCTGCATTCCATCTTCGAGGGCGAGGCGACGCGCGCCGACATGGAAGCGCGCCTCCTGCAGTATTACAGCGTCTGTTATCGCGACAACAAGTGTTTTTTGCTCTGGGTCGAAGCGAAATTGCAGTCAAGCCGCGATGCGAAATTCCGCGCGCAATTCAATGCATTCATCCGGGAACTGTTGCAGATGACGACGGCGTACATCGTCGCGTTTTCGGAGCGTGCGGGAACGCCGTTGCCCATGCCGGCTGAAGAACTGGCGCTGGGCCTGACGGCGTTGATCGATGGAATGCAGTTTTTCTATACTTCGGACCCGCAAGGCTGCGGGGCCGAAATGTCCGAGTCGGTGCTCGCCAAGTTCTTCAGCCGGGTGGTGTTTGGGGCTGAAAAGGCCGGGACCGCCTGAACTGGTGTTTTATTTCAAGCCGATATTCCCGGGCCTGCGCCACTGCCGAGCAATTGCTCGACTGCATCGGCGCTTGCGTAGTCCTGTTCGGGTAAGCCGTCGAACACACTGATTACGTCATTACTCACGCCCGCGGCGCGTGCTGCATCGACGATGCCGTCCTTGTTGGCCGGGAACTTCACGTCGCGGAGAACCTGCGCAATTTCATCGTTGATAGGTTCGTAGTTCAGGCCTTCGCTAATGCGTGTATCGGTCATCTGTGTCCTGGGTTGTGGTTGAGTCATGTACGGGCTTGCACTACCTGACTCACCATGCCGTGACTAGGCGAGTGCGACTTCGGCAACGGCACGTGGCGCCAGCGCGCGTGATCGATTTCCTGTGCGGCGATGTCGGGCGCGGGCGGCGAGACTGGCGCTGCGTTTGCCCGGAGGGCCAGCGCCACGCGCGTCGCCTGCTCTTGCCGCGCGGCGTCGGCAGCTCCGTCTCCCGTGTGAAGCGGGGCCGCGTAGCAGGACACGGAGACCAGCGCCATGGATAACACCGTCGAGGTTTTCATCGCCCAACCCTCCTGACAACAAAACGAATCAGATCAAGGCAGTACAAGATTATCAGCGATGACTCGAGCAAGGGTTATGCCAATCAGTGGCCGCCACTCTTTAGCGAATCGACTGACGATTTCACATGTAGCGCAAAGCCAGCCGAGGCCGGACGCGGCAAGAAGTTCTTCGCGTGATTTCTAGATGCAGCGCGTCTTTTCCTGGCCGCCGTGGACGCCACGTTTTTGCACGCTGCGCGCAAATTCAACGCGGGTTTGTCCTGACTTAGCGCGAGGCAGGATTGAGGCGGAAGTAAGCATCGAGCAGCGACGTCTTGTACACCACGCCCAGCAGGACCGGCCGCGCCGCGCAGTCGATGACCGGCAGACGCTCGCCCTGGAATGCCATGAAGTGCTGCAATGCTTCGCCAAGCGACATGTTGGGCGTCAGCACATCGAAATGCGGTTGCAGATAGTCCGCAGCCGATTTGACTGCGGTATCGCGTTCGTCGAGCAGGTCGGACGTGATGTCCTTCAGCGCGACTACGCCGCGAAACAAACCGTCTGTATCGACGACGTACAGGTATTTCACCGGATACTCGAGGAACACGCGCGTCATGGCTTTCACGTCGGCATCGAGTTGCACGATCGTGTCAGCCGGCTTGACGAGTTCGCGCATCTGCGTGGCAGCGAGGCGCACGCGTTCCTTTTCATCGCGATTGCGGCGCAAGGTGACTTCGTACATCGATGTCTGCGCCGAGGCCCGCGCGATAAAAAATGCCACCACGCACGAGAGCATCAGCGGCAGCATGACCTGATAGCTCAGCGTCATCTCGAAGATCATCAGGATGGCCATCAGCGGCGCGTGCGTGGCGGCGGCGAGGAACGCGCCCATGCCGACCATGGCGTAGGCGAACGGCGCGGAGGTGGAGTGCGGCCAGATGGCGTGCGCGGCAAGTCCGAACAGGCAACCGACGACCGCGCCCACGAACAGCGTCGGCGTGAAGATCCCGCCGACCGCGCCCGAGCCGGCAGTCGCTGCGGTCGCGACGATCTTGAAGAGCAGCACGGCGGCGAGCGCTTCCCAGGTCCACGCGTGATGCAGGATCGAGTTGACGACTTCGTAGCCATTGCCCCAGACCTCGGGATACCAGATCGAAATCACGCCGACGATCAGACCGCCGAGCGCGAGCCGGATGGGCACCGGCAAGGGCAAGAGCGCGAAGCGTTCCTTCGATGCCGACAGCAGGCGCAGGAAATACGGCGCCAGCACGCCGCATATCAATCCGAGCAGCACGAACAGCAGCACTTCGACGCCGGTCACTGTCGGGAACACCGGCATTTCGTAAGGCGGCCGATACCCCGCGAATTCGCGCATCGTGATGTTCGCCACCACCGACGAGACGACGATCGGCCCGAAGCTTTCCATCGCGATGGAACCGAGCACGATCTCTGTCACGAAAAACGCGCCGGCAATGGGTGCGTTGTAAGCCGATGTGATCCCGGCCGCCGCGCCGCACGCGACGAGCAAACGCAGGCGCGGCGGATCGAAGTGAACCCAGCGGCCGATCAGGGAAGAACAGAGTGCGGCGAGTTGCACCATAGAACCTTCACGCCCGATGGACCCGCCGCTCGCAATGGTGAACAGCGACGAGACGCTGCGCCACAGGCTTTGCGACACAGGCACGACGCCATCGCCGATTGTCACTGCTTCCATGTAGTCCGCATGCGCCTGACTGGTCGGCCTACGCCGCGCCATCAGAAGACACAGTCCCGCGATCAAACCGCCCGCCGCAGGCAACGTAGCGCGCACGGGCCACGGCAGGCGGGTGGCCATCTCGACGAAGTTGCCGTTCGTGCCGCCAAAGAGCCGCTGCAATTCGTCGATACCACTGCGGAACGCCGCCGTCGCAAACGCCCCGGCCACGCCGACGATCACTGCCCACACGAGCATGGTATGGGCTTCGGAGAACCGGAACCGGCGCTGTGCGCGGGTACGCAGCTTGAGGAGGAATGAAAGCACGTGAGCTGGGTGTGATCGGGTCGAGGCGGAGGTTTGCGGGGGCAAGGATATCACTGGCGACCGGGCGCGGGGACTTCACGCGCTGCGGGTGTCGCGGCAATAAAAAACCCGGTCGTGCCTGCGCAAGACCGGGCTGTCCAGCATGCAACCGCTATTTCACCACTTGGGCGCGAAAGGCGGCTTGGCGTGGCGTTCGCCTTCGTCGAGGGCATCGATCTTTTTGATGTCGTCGGCGTCGAGCTTGAGTTTTTGCGAGTCCCAGTTCACCTGCTGATGTTCCGGATTCGTCGATGCAGACAGCACCACGATATCGCGCGACAACAGCCACGCGAATGTCACTTGCGCGGCCGTCACGCCATGCTTCTTCGCGATTTCGTTGAGCGTCGGATCCTTGTGCGCACGGCTTTCGCCAAGCGGCATGTACGCGGTCGCCTTTACGCCGAGCTTTTGCGTCGCTTCGACCAGTTTGCGGTTGGCGAGGAACGGGCTGATCTCGAACTGGTTCGTCACGATACCTTCGCCGCCCGGCACCTTCAGCGCTTCTTCCAGCAGCGGTGCGGTGAAGTTCGACACGCCGAAATGGCGAATCAGCCCTTGCTTCTGCGCATCCTGGAATCCCGCGATGGTTTCCGCGATCGGCACCACGCTGTCGGGCGACGGCCAGTGGACAAGCGCCAGATCGATCGTGCCGATGTTCAGTTTCTTGTGGCTATCGACGAGACTCTTCACCACATCAACTCTACGCAACTGGTCGTGCCAGACCTTCGTCGTGACCCAGATGTCCTCGCGCGGAATGCCCGAATCGCGCACGCCTTTGCCGACGGACTCTTCGTTGTTGTAGAACTTCGCGGTATCGATATGGCGGTAGCCGAGCTGCAGCGCGCTCTTGACTGCGTTCACGGTCTTTTCGGCATCCACACGAAAAGTACCCAGTCCAAATGAGGGAATCGTTTCAACCATCTGATGCTCCTTTGAGTACGGTTATTCAAGGGCCGAGCGAGTCCAGGTGCGCTCAGGCATCCTGATCCAGCTCGGGATAATGCCGGAAGATACCGGATTCATTGAAGGGAATCCGGCGTTCCGAATCGACATATGCGGCAATGTTTGGGCGATCCAGAACGGCGTCGTGGAGCGCTTGCACGTGCGGGTATTGCTTTGCGAATGTCCTGGTTGCGCGCGGGAAGGCATAGTGAAGGCCCTCGACAAGCTGGAATATCGACAGATCCACATAGGTGGTCTGATCGCCGACCATGTGTCTGGAACCGTGCGGATTCTGCTTGAGCACACGCTCGAAGTAACCGATGAACTTCGGAATCCGGTTGTCGATAAAATCCTTCGCCCGCGTTTTCGCCGCGTCCTTTTGGTCCTCGTAGTACAGGTCGGAGGCGAGCGGGTGATGGGTATCGTGGACTTCGGCCACCATGTCCGCGATGGTCAGTTGCAAACCGTTGGCAACGTAACGCAGCTTTTCGTCCTTGGGCGAAAGGCCGAGTTTGGGACCAAGGTAAAACAGGATGTTCGCGACTTGCGGCACGATCAGCTCGCCGTCTTTGAGAAAGGGCGGCGCGAAGGGAATATGTGGTTCGCTCTCGCTTTCGATGATCTTCATCATCGCGCCCGTGCCCTGGCCGTCTTTCTTGGCGCCGCGCGCCACATCGATGTAGTCCGCACCCGCATCTTCGAGTGCGAGCCGAACGAATTCGCCGCGACCCTGAAGGCCATCCCAGTAATAGAGCTCGTACGCCATTCGTAAGATCCTCATGTCTGAATGTTGGCGGGGTGAACTGGGAAGGGTAGCAACGGTTGTGCCGGTGGAAGCGCTGCAGGAGTGTCCTTGGCGAACTCGCCAATAAATCGCGCCGCGTAGTTGCAAAAGAGGGTATTGCGGTGCCCCCCGCTCGCAAAAAACTCGTTTAATTCGTAAAAGCCATATTTTCCGCGAGTTTCGAAGCGATTATTGAAAAAAGATCAGCCTAGTTTTCGTTCTTGCTACCAATAGCGCTAAAAAATGTATCTCGCACAATCTCCTGGATCCGGTCGAGCACCGTAGCTGGCAGATGGCTGAACTGCTTGCGCCGGTTCGCCGAGATGTTCCCTTGGTTGGACTGAATCATCCGTATCAAAGCGGAAATATCCTTTTGAGGCAGGTCGAACTCGGTATCGATTTGTCGAAAGGCGACGTCGTAACCGGTCAGCCATGCGAGCTCGCGTCGTATCTCCTCTTGGACGGCAAGTCGAATCATTTTGTGCAGAAACGCGACTTCCCGGGTTGCATCGAAAAACCGATAAGCCCGGCTCGGCGGCGATTCGATCACCATTGGGCTGACATCACCGCGCGTGTAGCGCCACAGATTAGTCACAGGACGCGAAAACCGGGTCAACACGGCGAGGTAATCCGGGATGTCCTTCAGGATGACTGCAGACACCGGAACGATGGCGCCTCCGGGAAGCGGAACTGACCTTGCCAGGACATGCTGAATTAGAAAACGATGAAGCCGGCCGTTGCCATCGAGGAACGGGTGGATATATACAAATCCAAATGCAGCGCAGGCCGCTTTCACCAATACGTCATTGCATCGGCCTCGTTCGCTGACAAACGCTTCCCACCCGTCCATGAGGCGTCGCAAATCTTCGGGCGGTGGTGGAAAAAATGAGATTTTCCCGGTCGCATCTTCAAGCCAGTTTTGTGTCGTCCGATACGACGCTTCCTGGCTAAATACATCCCGCACAACGGTATTTTGCAAGTCGACCAGCCAGTCTTCGTCAACGACTACCGGTTCACCCGCGCGGCGCAAGAGCTGGATAAACCGTTCTTGTTTTTCCGAGCTCGGTTGCTCGCGCTCGATGGCAAAACTGCTGCGCGTTTCGGACAAGTTCAGATAGTTGACGGCGCGCTCATAAAGCGCCGGGTCGGATAAGGTTTCGAGAGTGCGCCTGGCTTCATCGAATAGTTCGATCACCGACGGCGCCTGGGGCACAGCGTCGAGCCGGACGATGGGGCAAAAGTCGGCCGTACCCAGGGCGTTATCGCGAACGCGGAATTTCGGCTTGTTGACTGGCTTCTCAGCGGTGACGTAGGCCTCTCTTGGAAACAGATCAACGTATCCCCCGGCCATGGCGATTCCTGTGGTCGGTAGGTCACCGCCGGTAAGCCACTCCCACAAGTAGCATGCCCGTCGAATGTGATTTCCGGTTGGCGCAGCTTTAAGCCGGGTCGCAAGATCAACTGGCGAGATGTGCTGGAACGCGGCATCGATAACTTCCAGATTGACGCCTTCATGTCGCAGCGCGAATTCGAGATGGCCTACGGGCGAGTCGTCGACTGAAACATTTCTAGGAAATAGAATCCGGTCGTGCGTGTCGACTCTTCTATTGACGGAGCCGCTGGTCGATGCAGGCGCATCCAAGGGGCGAACCTGCAATGAGAATTGTTCGATAAGCCGTGCGTAGCCGATAAATGCCATAAGACTCGAAATTTTTTAAGCGGATTCGAAATATCTTAACAAAAGCGGTCAATTCTCGGTCTCTAATCGAAAATTCCTCAGTTGCGGCGCTAACTATCCCAGCAACCGCTCCACACCTACCGTAATCGCCAGCCCGCCGCCAATCAGCCAGGCATACAAAATAGCCCCTGTCACGAGCGCACGCGGCCCGGCCTGACGAATCTGCGCGACCCTCGTTTCGATACCCAACGCCGTCATCGCCATGGTCAACGCGAACGTATCCAGCGTGTTCAGCGAATGTGTGGCCGCGGCGGGCAGAACGTGCAGCGAATTCACGATGACCAGTGCGAGGAACCCAAGCGCGAACCAGGGAATCGCGAGCTTGCGCTTTGTGCCATCCGTGCCATCGGCGCCATCCGCTGCATTGCGCGAGCGGTTCACCCACATGCCGATCACGAGCAGCACCGGCACGAGCAACATCACGCGCGTCATCTTCACGATGGTCGCAATATGCGTTGCTTCCGGGCTTATGTTGCTCGCGGCGCCCACGACCTGCGCCACTTCGTGAATCGTGCCGCCGAAGAACAAGCCGACTCCCAGCGTATCCAGATGCAGCCAGCCGAGATGCACGGCGAGCGGATAGAGGAACATTGAGAGCGTGCCGAACAGCACCACGCTGCCAACGGCCATCGCGCTCTTGTGCGGCTCGGATTGCAGCGTCGATTCGAACGCAAGAACGGCCGCCGCGCCGCATATCGCGCTTCCCGCGGCGGTCAGCAGGGCGGTATCGCGGTCGAGTTTCATCAGCTTCATGCCGGCCCACGTGCCGATTGCAAGCGTACTCACCACGACCAGCACCGATACCGTCAACCCCGGCAAGCCGACTTGCGCGATTTCCTGCAGGCTGACGCGCAGCCCGAAGAAGCCCACGGCGATGCGCAACAATTTACGGGCGGAGAAATTCACGCCTGATGCCCAGCTCTCCGGCATGCCGTCGCGCAGTACGTTGCCGTAGATCGCGCCCGCGACGATCCCGACGATCAGCGGACTCAAGCCCAGATTTGCAATGACCGGCAACGCCGACAATTGCGTCACCGCTGCGGCGAAGAGTGCGACGAACAAAATACCGTTCAGTTGGCCACGAGTCTGGCCGGCGGGGGCGGCATTCGGTGAGAGGGGCGTAGTGACGGAGGACATGGTTTTTTCACCTTGGTTTGATTTGCCAATCCTATTCTCGATATATCGATATGAAAAATCGTCATTTAGGATGTAAAGTATCAGTCCAGCCGATATTTTTCTTCAAATGACCCCTGACCAGCTTATAACCCTAGCGTTTGTTGCCGAACACGGAAATATCAGCCGGGCAGCGATCGCCCTGCATTTGTCGCAACCGGCGGTGTCGGGGCAATTGCGGCAGTTGCAGGACGAATTCGGCGAGCCGCTGTACCAGCGTGACGGCCGTGGCGTAAAGCTGACTGGTGCCGGCGAGCAGCTTGTCGTGTATGCCAATCGGATTCGCGAAACCTTCGCTCAGGCGCACGCATACCGGAATGCGCTGCGTGGCCTCGAAAGCGGCACCCTGCGAATCGGGGCGAGCACCACGCCCGCCAGTTATCTCCTGCCTTATCTGATAGCGGCGTTTCATCGGCAGCATCCGGACGTGACAATCCATACCATCGACGGCAACACGACCGAGATCGTCGCGGCGCTCGGCTCGCTCGATATCGCAATGATCGAAGGGCCGGTTGGCGCCGATCTGCCGCCCGGAACCGAAGTTGCGCAGTGGCGCGAGGACGAGATTGTCGCGATTGCGCCGAGTGGCCATCCTCTGACTGCGGGGAATGGCGAGGCCACACTTGAAGCGCTCTGTGCCGGGCCGCTGGTCTTGAGAGAAGCGGGGTCTGGCGTGCGCCAACTGGTCGAGCGTGCTTGCGCGCGGGCTGGCGTGCAGATGCGGGTCGCGCTGGAAATCGCGGGCGTGGAGGGTGTGAAGGAAGCGGTGCGGGCGGGAATGGGGATCGGTTTTGTATCGGCGATGTCGATGCGGCACGAGGACGACGCCTTGCAACGCTTGCGGATCGCGCCTGAACCACTCACGCGCCGGTTTTCGATTCTGATGCCGCATGCGGCGGCGCCATCGCGGGTAGCGGCGAGCTTTCGTGCGTTGTGTATGGAAGGCGACGGGGAAAATCACCGGTAGTCGGCTGCCGTAAGGGATTTCCATGATGGCAACCCGTCTGTCGCTGGCGGATCATTTCGGAAATGCACGGACGCTCACGCGTCTTTTTTAAATATCGTCTTTGGAACCGGTTCCAAGGCGACATTTCAGGCAAATCTGACCGTGGAATCCAGTCATTCCGTGAATCTGACCAAAAATACTGCTATTGCCGGAAATGTCCCCGTTGTGATCGTTGCGAGCGCTTTTGGCGTCGAATCGATCCGCCGCGATGGTCACGCAATATGGGCCGAAGTCGCGGCGCGAGCGGGTGCGGCGGGGTTCGAAGTGCGTCGGGAACTGTTTGCCGATAACACACAATCCCAGCCCGACTACCTCCGCGAACTCGGCGACACAATCCGCGCAGCCGGGATCTGGCCTGTGTATTCCACGCCGGCAACGCTCTTCGACGACCATGGCGCGCTCGATGAAACCGCCATGACCCAAACGCTTGCCGAAGCCGACGCGCTCGGCGCGCGCATCGTCAAGTTTCAGTTGGGCGGGTCGGCAACCACGGGCACGGCGACCGCTGCAGACACGCTCGAGCGGCTGATTGCAGGGATCGCTGACTCGAAAGCCAAGGTCGTGGTCGAGAACGGCCAATTGAAAGCAGGCGGCACGATCGACGCATTCGCGGCCTTGTTCGAAGCGTTGAAACCCCGCACGCATGCGCTGTCGATGACCTTCGATACCGGCAACTGGCGCTGGGCCGATCAGGATCCGATGGAGGCGGCGCGGCGCCTGTCCAGCTACGTCACCTACGTGCATTGCAAGGTGGTCCAGGGCGAAGGCGCGCGACGTTTCGCAACCGCGCCCGCAATCGGCGACACGTCCTTCGCCACGCTACTTAAACACCTCCCGCGCGACGTCCCACGCGGTATCGAATTTCCGTTCGACCCTGCGCATCTTGCCGATGACGCCGCGCGCTACGTCAAACAAATAGCATCGACTGATCAATGAACATGACCCAAGAAAAACCGAACATGAATCCAGCACTCGATGTCGTGACTTACGGCGAAGCAATGACGCTGTTCGTCGCGACGGAAACCGGCGATCTCGCGAAGGTCGGCCACTTTGCAAAACGCGTTGCCGGCGCCGATCTGAACGTGGCGATCGGCTTGTCGCGGCTCGGCTTCAAGGTCGGCTGGATGAGCCGCGTCGGCCGCGATTCATTCGGCCGGTACGTGCTCGATGTACTCGCGCAGGAGGGCATCGACTCGAGCCGCGTGACCATCGACGAGCGCTATCCGACGGCGTTCCAGCTCAAGTCCAGGAACGATGACGGCAGCGATCCGGCCATCGAATATTTCCGCAAGGGTTCGGCGGCGAGCCATTTGTCGCTCGATGACTACGTCGCCGACTACGTGCTCGGCGCGCGCCATTTGCATCTGACGGGCGTGGCGCCTGCGATCTCGGGCACATCGCGCGAACTCGCGTTCCACATGGCGGCCGAAATGCGCAAGGCCGGCAAGACCATTTCCTTCGATCCGAACCTGCGCCCCACGCTCTGGCCGTCGCAAGAAGCAATGGCCGAGGCGCTCAACGCGCTCGCCGCGCACGCGGACTGGGTGTTGCCCGGCGTGAGCGAAGGCAAGATCCTGACGGGCTACACGACGCCGGAGGACATTGCCCGGTTCTATCTGGATCAGGGCGCGAAGGGCGTCGTGGTGAAGCTCGGCGCGCATGGCGCGTATTTCCGCACCGCGGACAACGACCAGGGCACCGTGCCGGCGATTCCGGTTGAGAAGGTCGTGGACACCGTAGGCGCCGGTGATGGTTTCGCCGTCGGCGTGGTAAGCGCCTTGCTGGAAGGACGCGATGTACGTCACGCGCTGACGCGCGGCAACCGCATCGGCGCGCTGGCAATCCAGGTGATCGGCGACAGCGAAGGCCTGCCGACCCGCGCGGAACTCGACAAGCTGGAACAAGCACCCGCCACCACCACGGTCGCCTCATAACGCGCGCACGCCCACGGACGGAGACAGTCATGCAACAAGCCAGCGACAGCACGACGAACAAACCCACGCTCGCGGTGCGCCGCTGGTGGACGATCATGCCGATCGTATTCATCACCTACAGCCTTGCCTACCTCGACCGGGCGAACTTCGGTTTTGCATCGGCGGCGGGGATAAACCATGACCTCGGGATCAGCAAGGGGCTGGCATCGCTGATCGGCGCGTTGTTTTTCCTCGGCTATTTCTTCTTCCAGATTCCCGGCGCGATCTACGCCGAACGGCGCAGCGTCAAGAAGCTCGTGTTCGTGAGCCTGGTCCTGTGGGGCGGATGCGCGGCGCTGACCGGTGTAGTCACGAACATTCCGTCGCTGATGGCGCTGCGCTTCGTGCTCGGCATCGTGGAAGCAGCCGTGATGCCGGCCATGCTGATCTTCATCTCGAACTGGTTCACGAAGTCCGAACGCTCGCGCGCCAACACGTTCCTGATTCTCGGCAATCCGGTGACGGTGCTGTGGATGTCCGTGGTCTCGGGTTATCTGATCAACTCCTTTGGCTGGCGCCATATGTTCATCGTGGAAGGCGCGCCGGCAATCATCTGGGCAGTGATCTGGTGGTTTATCGTGCAAGACAAACCGGCGCAGGTGAAGTGGCTTTCGGATCAGGAAAAGCGCGATCTCGACGAAACCCTGCGCGCGGAACAAGCCGCCATCAAACCGGTCAAGAACTATGGCGAGGCGTTCAAGTCTCCGGCCGTGATGAAACTCTCGGCGCAGTATTTCTGCTGGAGCATCGGCGTGTATGGCTTCGTGCTGTGGCTGCCGTCGATTCTCAAGAACGCGTCCTCGTTCGGCATGGTCGAGACCGGCTGGCTGTCCGCCGTGCCTTATCTCGCGGCGACGATTGCGATGATTGCGGCGTCGTGGGCATCGGACAAACTGGAGCGCCGCAAGCTTTTTGTATGGCCGTTCCTGCTGATCGGCGCGTTTGCTTTCGCGGGGTCGTACTTGCTGGGATCGACGAATTTCTGGGCGTCGTATGCGTTGCTCGTGGTTGCCGGCGCCGCCATGTACGCGCCTTATGGCCCGTTCTTCGCGATCGTGCCGGAACTCTTGCCGAAGAACGTCGCGGGCGGCGCCATGGCGCTGATCAACAGCATGGGCGCGCTCGGCTCGTTCGTGGGTTCCTACGTCGTCGGGTATCTGAACGGCGCGACGGGGTCGCCTGCGGCATCGTACGTGTTCATGAGTGCGGCGCTCGTCGCTGCCGTCATACTGACGCTAGCTGTGAAACCGCAACCCGTTGCGCCTGCCGCCAAACTCGCAGCGCACTAATCTGACCCACAGGATCCGTTCGATGAAAAAGAAAATCGTCGCGTACAAGCCGCTGCCCGCGGACGTGCTGGCCTACTTGCAGGAACACGCGGACGTTACCACCGTCGACCCGAAGCAGCACGACGCGTTTGTCGCTGCATTGAAAGATGCCGACGGCGCCATTGGCGCCAGCACGCAGATCACGCCCGCAATGCTGGAAGGCGCAACGAAGCTCAAGGCGCTCGCAACGGTGTCCGTTGGTTTCGATGCTTTCGATATCGCCGACCTGAATCGCCGCGGCATCGTGCTGACGAACACGCCCGACGTGCTGACCGAATCGACCGCGGATACCGTCTTCGCGTTGATTCTGGCGAGCGCGCGCCGTGTCGTGGAACTGGCCGACTGGGTGAAAGAGGGCAAATGGACCAAGAGCATTGGCGAGGAACAATTCGGTGTCGATGTGCAAGGCAAGACGCTGGGAATCATCGGCCTGGGACGGATTGGCGGCGCCGTTGCAAGGCGTGCGTCGCTGGGCTTCCGGATGAACGTGCAGTACACGAATCGCAGCCGGAATGAACAAGCGGAACGCGATTACGGCGCGAAGAAAGTCGAGTTGGACGAGTTGCTCGCGACCTCCGATTTCGTGCTGCTGCAAGTGCCGCTGACCGCCGAGACGCGCAATCTAATCGGCGCGGCGCAACTGAAGAAGATGAAGCCGAGCGCGATCCTGATCAATGCATCGAGGGGACCGACCGTCGATGAAGACGCCCTGATCGAAGCGCTGCAAAACGGGACGATCCTCGCCGCGGGTCTCGATGTGTTCGTGAAAGAACCGCTTGCCGCGTACTCGCCGTTGCTCAAGCTGAAGAACGTGGTCGCACTGCCGCACATTGGTTCGGCCACACACGAAACCCGGCACGCGATGAACAAGAACGCCGCCGAGAACCTGATCGGCGCGCTCGACGGCACGTTGACCAACAACATGGTGAATCCGGAAGCACTGAAGCGCTGAGCGGCGTTGCCTTCAATCCGCCTTGGTAGATAAAGCGCGCTCTGGCGCGCTTTATTTTTACTGCACGAGACCATGCCAAAAGACAACTTCCTGACCGAACGCCGCGCGACCATCACGGATGTCGCCCGCGAAGCCGGCACCGGTAAGACCAGCATCTCGCGGTATCTGAATGGCGAGACGGGCGTGCTGTCCACGGACCTTCGCGAGCGCATCGAGGAGGCGATTGCCAAGCTCGATTATCGGCCGAACCAGATGGCGCGCGGGCTGAAACGCGGGCGCAACAGGCTGATCGGCATGTTGCTTGCCGACCTGACCAATCCGTATTCGGTGGAAGTGCTGCAGGGCGTCGAGGCGGCGTGCCACGCTTTCGGGTATATGCCGCTCATCTGCCACGCGGCCAACGAGGTGGATCTCGAACGGCGGTACTTGCAATTGCTGAGTACGTATCGCGTGGAAGGCGTGATCGTGAATGCGCTCGGCGTGAAGGAGGAGACGCTGGAAACGCTCGCAAGCGGCGGGGTGCCGGTAGTGCTGGTCGATCGTTCGATCGATGGCCTGGTGACCGACATGGTCGGCCTCGACAACACCGCAGCGGTCGCATCAGCGATCCGCCATCTGGCGGAGCAGGGTTTCGATGAACTCGTATTCGTGGTGCAGCCTTTCACGCATGTGAGTTCGCGCCGCGTGCGCGAGACGGCGTTTCGTGACACTATCGGCGCCCTTGGAGTGTCGGGCGCGACAGTCGTGCTCGACCTGGATGATGACAAACTGGCGGCCGAGGCGCTTGCCGGAATCGATACCCGTATCGGCGAGAACCGGCAACGCAACCGCCGCATTGCGTTGTTCGCGGCGAACGCGCCGGTTGCGTTGCGCGTCGCGCTGCATATGAAAGAGCGCCATGGCGCCGCGTGGCAGCGGCACGTGGCGCTGATGTGTATCGATGATTCCGAGTGGGCCGAACTAGCCGGAATGACGACTGTACGCCAGCCGACCTATACCATAGGGGAGCGCGCCGTCGAATTCCTGCACGAGCGCATCGAGGGCGCGGTCATGGCGCCGCGCGAATGCCTGCTGCCGGGCGAACTGGTCGTGCGCACGTCAACGCTTGCGGGCAACATCTAGCATCTGGCCGAACATGGTTTTTGAGGATATTGATTCATGGTAAGTGTATTGACGCTGGTTTGCCTCACGCTTGCAACGCTGCTGATTGCGGCCTTGCCTTTCTGGCTCTACCGGAAAATGCGGCCGCAGTACGGGTTCGGGCGGCGCGATGTGATCGTCGGGATTGCGGTATTCGCGCTTTTTTCGATGGTCATCGAACGGGGCCTGCATGGCCTGATGCTGAGCAATGCGACGACCGTCGGCTTGCTGATGAACCCCGCGTTGTTCGTGATCTATGGCGCGCTGGCTACTGGTATCTGCGAAGAAGTGGGCCGCTTCGCCGGCATGAAATGGCTGATCCGGCGCGATCCTGCGTCGCTGCAAAAGCCGGGGACGGCGCTGGGTTACGGAATCGGGCATGGTGGCGCGGAAGCGTGGCTTGTCGGCGTGCTGGTTCAGCTTCAATGGCTTTTGTATGCCACGCTCGCCGATCGCAACATGCTCGATCAATATTTCACCAGTGTTCCCGCAGAATCGCTGCTGCGCTTGCATATGGTGCTGGGCAGCCTGACGCCTGAATCCGCGGGACTGTTCCTGGCCGAACGCGCTGCGGCGTTCGTGTTCCAGATCGGCTTTTCTGTCGTGATGTGGCACATGTTGCGCGAGCGTTTCCGCTTCACGCTGCCGTTCATGATCGTGGCGCATGCGCTGATTGCGTTGCCCATTGCGCTGTATCAGGCGCGCTTGATCCCGCTGCTCGCGGCCGACGCCGTGTATCTCGTGTTCGGCCTGATCGTGATGCGTGCGTTGCGCCGGTATTTTATCGGTGTGAGGGTTGCGTCCGACCGTGCGGCGCGAGCGAAGAACGGAGTCTGAGATGAGCGACGAATATCAGTTCGAATGTCCGAGCGCCGACATCGAAATCCTGGCGCGCGTGATCAGCGACCTGTTCCCGGAACAGACGCAATTCGTTGAACGCCCCGGCGACGATGGCCGGCTTTCGCTCGTCGTCCATTACATCGCGATGCGCTTCGGGACAACGGCGCGCCGCATTGCCATCGACATCCGCTTCGATCCCGCTGCGCTCGCGCGCTATCGGGCGATGCAGCCGCGCATGCACGCGCGCAGTTACGCGGTGCTGCGGGCGTATGTGGAAACGGAACTGGGCGCGCTTGAAGAGATGTACGCGAACGGGGAAACAGTGCCGCGTAACGTGGAGATCGACATGGGCGACGATTTCGCGTGACCCGGACGCTTGATTGCTTAAGCCGGCTTATAAACCTTCGCGAAACGCGCTGCTTTGACTACACCGTAGTCGCCCGGCGCGTACTGCATGACCCAGTCGCCTGCCACGCCGTGCAATACATCGCCGGCTTCCGATCTCGCGATTGAAAACGACTCGTGCATTTGTTTCGCAAGCACGACAACCGGAATGTTTCGATACACGCCCGCGTCGCCGTGCTCGACGCCATCGTGCGGAAGGTATTTCGCATTGAAACGATCTCGCGAAACCACCCAGCGTTCACCCGTCGCGCCGGTGATCAGCGCATCGCCGGTTTCATAGCGGTTCGGACCCTCCAGACTCATCAGCGAGCCCGGTTCATGCGCGAACTGGACATGGACGGCTTCGTCCTTCACCACGCGTTGGGTGGCGGAGTCGGCAGTCAGGTCAAGGTGGGTAATCGATGTCATGTACGGTGCCGGGAGAGGCGGAAGCTTTGGAGACCGGAATCGTAACGCCAAGCCTTGCAGTTCGCACACAACAAAAACAAAGAGCGCTTGCACCGGTAACCCGATACAAGCGCTTGTTTCTCCAACTTACGGCTTGGTTGAAGACGCTGCGTCCGGCGCGATGCTGTCCGGCGTAGCCTTGCTGCGCGGTGCGCGGCGGCCCTTGTGCTCGCCGCGTTGCGCCGTCTGATGGAAGCTGGCGTCGGCGAGCTTCTTCTGTTCCGGCGAAAGGCTCGAGTAAAGCGGCTCGAATGCATCGACGAGGCGCTTCGTGCCGTCGGCTTGCGCTTGCGTGATCTGCGCGTACTGCTTCATGTCGTCGACCGCCGTGGTGTTCGTCCCGAGCGCGATACGCTGGCGATACAACTCACCAATGGTGTGGCCGTTTTCACGCATGACATCGGCGAACTTGTTCCATTGATCTTCCTGTGCCGAAGTGATCTTGAGCTTGCTGTGCAGATCGGCAATGCGTTGCTCGACGCGTGCTTCGCGTGCCTGACCGCGCGCCGATTCAGGCGCCGACGCTCCCGCAGGCGAGGCGGCCGGCGCGGAAGACTGTGCAAATGCGGTCGAAAGAGCGAGCGAGGCGGCCAGTGCAACGAGTGTTTTTTTCATGGGTGACACCTTGGGTCCATTAAGAAGGGGCAAGCGATACACACAAATACCGCATGTGCTGCTTGGCAACGCGCTATTAATATCACGTTAGCGCGCGGCTCTGCTTTGGTTGCCACAACTGCTTACAACCGATACGACTGCGAAAAATTCGCGCGAGACCACGGAGTTTAACCAACCTGATGCATCGTGCGCAGGTTAAGCCTCATGCTTTAATACCTGGAAGCCCTAACGCGTTGTAATAACAAAAGGAAATTGTTCCATGCGACCGCCGCGCCTCGATCAACTTGACGATATCGACCGCAACCTCGTTGCTTCATTGCAGGTGAACGCACGCGAGAGCGTGTCGGAACTGGCGCGCCAGCTTGGCATCGCACGCACTACAGTGATTGCCAGGCTCGCGCGGCTCGAAAAGACCGGCGTGATTGCGGGTTATGGCGTGCGGCTCGGACAAGACGTGCTCGACGCGAGCATCCAGGCATACGTTGGCATCAAACTCGCGCCGAAGTACGGCCGCGACGTGCAAAAGCGCTTCGCCAGGATGCCCGAGATGCAACTGCTTTGCGCGGTCAGCGGCGAGTTTGACTACGTTGCGTGGCTGCGGGCCGATTCGCCTGACAGACTCAACGACCTGCTCGATGAAATCGGCGGTCTTGAGGGCGTCGAGCGCACCACCACGTCCATCATTCTTGCGCGCAAGGTGGACCGAGGTGGCATGAATTGAATGACACCTTGACGTTTTGTATCGAAAGATCGTCAAAATGTCGAAATTAGATGTCGAATCGCATCTTTTTGTGCCTTTTATCAATATTCATGCGCTCCTAAACTGGTGTCCAGGGATTTGCCCCCAGGACGCCCATCAAGGAGATGAACATGAAAATAGCCCTCATCGGCGCCGGCCTGATTGGCCAGAGCATCGCCCGGATGCTGCGTGAAACCGGCGACTATGAAGTCGTCGTTTTCGACCGAGACGCCCACGCGCTCAGCCTGCTCGAAGCGCAGGACATCCCGACCCGGCGCGTCAATTCCGCCGATGCCAATGCGTTGCGCCTCGCCCTGCAAGGTTTCGATGCGCTCATCAATGCCATGCCTTATTACCTTGCCGTAACTGTTGCCACGGCTGCGAAGGCGGCCGGGGTGCATTACTTCGACCTGACCGAAGACGTGCGCGCCACCCATGCAATCCGCGCAATCGCCGAAGAGTCCACGCATGCATTCATGCCGCAGTGCGGGCTGGCGCCGGGTTTTATCGGCATTGTCGCGAACGAACTGGCGCAGCGGTTCACCGAGTTGCGCGAGGTCAAGATGCGCGTCGGCGCATTGCCCGAATTCCCGACGAACGCATTGAAGTACAACCTGACGTGGAGTATCGACGGCCTGATCAACGAATATTGTCAGCCCTGCGAAGCCATTCGCGACGGCAGTACACAATGGGTGCAGCCGCTGGAAGGCCTGGAGCATTTTTCCCTCGATGGCACCGAGTACGAGGCGTTCAACACCTCAGGCGGCCTTGGCACGTTGTGCGAGACGTTGGCGGGGAAAGTGGAATCGCTCGATTACAAGTCGGTGCGTTACCCGGGGCATCGTGAGCTGATGAAATTCCTGCTCGATGACCTGCGGATGTCGAGCGATCGTGACGGATTGAAGGCGATGCTGCGGCGCGCAGTCCCCGCGACGGCGCAGGACGTCGTGTTGGTTTTTGTCACGACCACCGGCATGCGCGACGGACGTCTGGTGCAGGACGTTTTCACACGGAAGATTTTCGCGAAGAAGGTCTGCGGTGTATCGATGAGCGCGATCCAGATCACGACCGCTGGAGCCGTTTGCGCAGAACTCGATTTGTTCCGTGACGGCGTCTTGCCGGAAAGCGGTTTTATCCGGCAGGAACAGGTTCCTCTGCAGGCGTTTCTCGATAACCGTTTCGGACGGCTGTATGAAGGGGCGCGGGAAATAGCCGGCGTGCGGGAGATTGTGGAAGCTTGAGGAGAGCCGGGGGCGGCTGGACACGCCGCCCTTAACTTCAACCCTTATAGCGGTTCATCAACGGCGTAGACGTAATGCCATGCATGATGACCGACGCCGCGATCACCGCAAGTACCAGCGGTACCAGCGGTTGTGCGGCGCTTCGTGGCGCATGTTCCAGCGCGTACAGCAAATAATAAAACGAGCCCACGCCGCGAATGCCGAACCAGCTCGTGAGCAGCCTCTGTGATCGTGTTGCCGAAGAGCCGATCAGTGACGCTTGCACCGAAATCGGCCGCGCCACGAAGAACAGCAGCGCGACAATGGCTGCGCCGCGCCACGTGAAGAGGTGATCCCAGACATTGGCGAGCACGCTTCCGACCATCAGCATGACCGCGACTTCGGCGATGCGCTCGAGTTCTATCGTGAAGCCGAGCACCCGCTCCGCGACGAACGCGTGCGCGCGGTCGGGATCGGACGCCGTTGCGCCCACGTCCTGCGCATCGATCTTGCCGACGGCTTCGTGGACGGATTTATCGCCGCTTGCTTTTTGTTCGACACGGCGCATCGCGAGGCCGGCGGCGAAGACGGCGAGAAATGCGTAGGTATGCATCAGTTCAGCGATGCCGTACGAAAGCGCGATCAGGCCGAGCGCGTAAAAGCCCTCAGGCCCGAGCGCGAGGCTGTGGCGTGTGCGCAGGTACGCAATCAGCCGCACGGCAAGGTCACCCAGAAGCCAGCCGACGGCCAGCGCCCCCGCGACACCCCACATTGCATCAGCGGCGAAATGCCAGCTCAACGCCTGTTGCGGCGATGCCTCGTAGTTGCACACCGCAATACCCAGCAGCGCAAACGGCAGCGCGATGCCATCGTTCAGGCCGCCTTCGCCGGTGAGCGAAAAGCGCAGGAGGTCGACATCGCCCGGGACCTGGACTTGCACGTCGTGGGCGAGTACGGGGTCGGTGGGCGCGAGCATCGCGGCGATCAGCAATGCGGGTCCCCAGCTCATATGCAGCAGGTAGACGCAGGCGAGCGTCATGATGGCGACGGTCGCGACCATCGCGACCAGGCCCAGACGCAGGGGCAATAGCCAGATTCGGTCGGTCGGCGGCACACGCAGGCGCAGGCCGATCGCAAAAAGCGACACGAGCATGGCGACTTCGGTGATCCGGCGCAGCAGGGTTGCGTCGCCGAGCAGGTCGATCTTGAGCAGGCCGACGCCAAACGGGCCAAGGCCGAAGCCGATGGC
The DNA here is from genome assembly GCF_001557535.2 of Burkholderia sp. PAMC 26561. Classification (NCBI taxonomy): domain Bacteria; kingdom Pseudomonadati; phylum Pseudomonadota; class Betaproteobacteria; order Burkholderiales; family Burkholderiaceae; genus Burkholderia; species Burkholderia sp. PAMC 26561. The sequence goes on along the minus strand of NZ_CP014306.1, from coordinate 3,032,170 downwards.
GAGATAAACCATTGCACTGCTGATGGGGAGTTCTTTGAACGTCGAGCTGGCAAGCCCCATGAAGATGAGCACACCGCCAACGACGAGAAACCATATCGTTTCGGTCATGAGAGCCTGAGGTGGATGCGACTTACGCCATCTGGGAGCAAGGGGCGTGCCACAAAACCATACCAGGCGAATAATGCCGTCAGGCGTGTTTCGTGTTTCTTGCATGAGATTATGAAATCGTCACAGTTCGGGCGGCCGCCTGCGTAAGATCACGCGAACGTCGGGACATGCAGCGTTCCCGAACCACGAACCATCGAATCACCGAATCCCTGTGAAACGCAAAATGCCTGCGCTCAATGCGCTAAAAGCCTTCGAAGCAGCCGGCACGACCGGCAGCTTCACCCGCGCCGCCACGCTGCTCAACGTTACGCAGAGCGCCGTGAGCCGGCAGGTCCGGCAACTGGAGGAGCAGGTCGGCGAGACGCTTTTTTCGCGCCGTCATCAGCATCTGGTGCTGACGCCGAGCGGCCGTGTGCTTCTGCGCGCGTTGCAGCAGTCGTTCGACAAGATCGAGCTGACAGTGCGCGCGATCAGCCAGAAAAACGATGTCAACCGGCTTCGCATCAACGTTCCGCCTACCTTTGCGGCCCGCTGGCTCGTACCGCGGCTCGGGCGGCTGCGTGAGGCTTTCCCGGAACTGGACCTGAGCATTACGACGCGCGTGGATGACGGCATCGCGGATTCGAACCGGCTGGATTGCGCGGTTCGTTTTGGCGATGGCGAATGGAACAACCTCGAAAGCACCTTGCTGATGCACGAACGGCATATTGCGGTGGCGTCGCCGGCTTTGCTCGATCGTGAGAGTGAGGGCACGCCGGTCGACTTGAACCGCTTCACGCTGTTGCATGTGCTGTCCGGCGAAGACCAGCGCTATCTCACGTGGCAGCACTGGCTGGATGCGGCGCGTATCGAAGGCGTGGATACGGACGGCGGCCATGAGTTCGATGTGCTCGACTTGTCGATACAAGCGGCAGTTGACGGCTTGGGAATCACCATCGCCGATCGTCATATGATCGCGGCCGAACTGGCCTCGGGACAGTTGCGGCAAGTGCTCGATGTGGAGATCGAGGGTCGCCAGTCATACTGGTTCGTGCTGCGTCCCGAGCAGCGGGCAAGCGGGACGCAGCGCCTGTTCCAGCAATGGCTTCAGGCCGAAGCGGCGGCGAGTGCTTCGCGCTGAACGAAGCTTGGCGCGGTGGCGTCGTCGACGATCATTTGCGCGGCTTTTTCCGCGACCATCATGACCGGTGCATTGATGTTGCCCGACGTGACGTTCGGAAAGATCGATGCATCCACGATCCGCAACGCCTCCATGCCGTGCACGCGCAAGCGGTTATCGACCACGGCGGTCCGCGTGTCCGGGCCCATCGCGCATGAACCGCACAGGTGGTAGATCGAACCGCTGTTCTCGCGGAAATATTCGAGCATGGCGGCGTCGTCGCCTTCGGGCACAGCCGATTGCCCCGGCAGCGTTTCTTCGACCGTTACCGTGCGCAATGCAGGCGCCTGCATGATCGAGCGGATCAGGCGGCTGCCCTGAATCACTTCATCGATATCCTTTTGCGTCGTCAGATAGTTCGCGCGGATCAGGGCGGCATCGGCGGGATTCGCCGATGCTATTTCGATTGATCCACGGCTCGTCGGACGGCACGGATTGAACGCGAGCAGGAAACCGGGATACGGCTCGGGCGTGAGTTGCGAGCGGCTCGACTTCGGAATCCGGTACGACAGCGGATTGAAGTAAAGCTGCATGTTTGCGTGCTTGCTATCTGGATCCGTGCTGAAAAAACCGCCGGCCTGGTTCACGCTCATCGCAAGCGGTCCCTTGCGCGTCAGCAGATATTGCAGACCGAGTTTCAGCTTGCCCAGAAGCGAGCCGAATTCGCCGTTGAGCGTCGGCATGTTCGCGCGATAGTAGTAACTCGCACACAGATGATCCTGGAGGTTCTGGCCGACGGCAGGCAGCGCATGCACGACAGGAATCCCGTGGCGCGCGAGCAGCGCGGCCGGACCCACGCCCGAAAGTTGCAGCAGCTTTGGGGTATCGACGGCGCCCGCGCACAGCAGCACTTCGCGTTTTGCATTGAACATGCGCGTGACGCCGTTCTGCGAAACTTCGACGCCGGTGGCGCGCCGTCCATTGAATAAGACGCGTGTCGTCAGCGCATGATGTTCAATGCTCACATTCGCGCGTTTCAATGCCGGCTCCAGATAACCCACATTGCTCGATGCACGCTGGCCGTTATGCGTGTTCACGTCGTACACGCCGACACCTTCTATGTGCACGCCGTTGAAGTCATCGTTGCGCGCAAACTTCAGTTCGTCGCAGGCGTCGAGGAAATGACGCGTGACGGGATGAATGCCATCTTTCATCGATGTCACGTGAATCGGGCCGTTCGAGCCGTGCATGGCGGTGTCGCCCGCGGCGTGCGTCTCGAGCTTGCGGAAGTACGGAAGCACGTCCTTGTACGACCAGCCAGCGTTCCCGGCGGCGGCCCAGTCGTCGAAGTCGCGTGGTGCGCCGCGTACGAAGATCATGGCGTTGATGGAGCCGGAGCCGCCCTGGACCTTGCCTCGCGGCGCATAGATCTTGCGGCCGGCGAGTTCCGCTTCCGGCTCGGAGTAGTACATCCAGTTGCAGTCCGGATCGTAATATGTCTTTGCAAAACCCACGGGTATCTTGAACCAGAACGAATCGGCCTTGCCGCCGGCTTCGAGCACCAGCACGGTGTGTCGTCCCGATGCCGACAGCCGTTCAGCCAGGATGCAGCCCGCCGATCCGGCGCCCACAATGATGTAGTCGTAAGTCATATCTGATCGCTCGCCTCAGCCTCTGGCCGGAGAAGAATCCCGTACATCGGCGGGTTTCGACGCCATCTGCAAATGCAGACGTTCGCCGGTGTAAGGGGAATGCGCGCGCACGACATCCATGTCCAGTTCCACGCCGAGTCCCGGCGCTTTCGACGGGATGATGTAACCGTCTTCCCACTGAATCGGCGTCTTCAAGATCTGCGCATGGAACCCGTCCCACGTGCCGATACTTTCCTGGATCAGGAAGTTCGGCGTGCACGCGGCCAACTGGATGCTCGCGGCAGCGCCAATGGGCCCGTTGTAGAGATGCGGTGCGATCTGCGCGTAGTAGACCTCGGCGAGCGTCGCGATCTTCTTGGCTTCGAGCAGACCGCCGCAGCGCGCAACGTTCAGTTGAAGAATCGATGCCGCGCCCGCTTGCAGCAGCTTGAAGAATTCATATTTGGTGGTGAGCCGTTCGCCGGCTGCAATTGGAATGCTCGTATGCCGCGAAACTTGCGCCATCGCGTCTTCCTGGCCGGGCGGAACGGGTTCTTCGAACCACAACGGGTCGTACTTTTCGAGCCGCTGGGCGAGACGAATTGCCGACGATGGAACCATCTGCCCGTGCGTGCCGAACAGCAGGTCGCAGCGATTGCCGACGGCTTCGCGGATGCGCTTGCAGAAGGTCTCGCAGCGTTCCAGTACGTCGAGCGATATCTGGTGGCCCGAATAGGCCGTGTAGGGACCGGCGGGATCGAACTTGACGGCGGTAAAGCCGAGGTCCGCGTTCTTCACTGCGCAGTCGGCGGCCAGGTCGACGTCGTCGTAATCGTATTCGCCGGCGGCGTTTTTCGGGTACAGGTAGGTGTACGAGCGCAGCCGTTCGTTCACGAGCCCGCCCATCAACTCGTAGACCGGCTTGTCCGCCGCCTTGCCGATGATGTCCCAGCATGCCATCTCGAGGCCGCTGACGACGCCCATCATCGTGAGGTCGGGGCGTTGCGTGAAGCCGCTCGAATAGGCTTCGCGGAAGAAGCGCTCGACGTGATGCGGATCGTGGTCCTGCAGATAGCGACCGAAGACGTCGTCGATGATGTGCGCCATCGCTTTCGGATGGAACGTCGCCGAATAGATCTCACCCACGCCTTCAATGCCGCAAGCCGTCTTGAGCTTCAACAAGATCCAGTACATGCCGCCGAGATGCGGCGGCGGCACGGCTACGAAATGCGTTTCGAGGGAGACGATTTTCATCGGATGGCGTCCTTTGTGACAGTCTTGCGCATGCGCGTCAGGGCGAGGGCGGCCACACCGCCAACCACGCTGATTGCAGCGATATAGGAGAAATAGATCTGATAGCCGGGAAGGCCTGGGAAATGCTCGGTGGTCCAGCCGTTCACGAGCGGCAGGAAGACATCGGGCGAGTAACCGATCAACGAAACCAGGCCGATCGCCAGGCCCGTGATGCGCAATGGGATGCCGCAATCGTCGAGTAGCGACCAGTAGAGGCCGCGAATCGCGTAGGTCAGAATGCCGATGACCAGCACGACAACTGCGATCACCGCGACGCCCACGTGCGGTGCTATATGCAGCGTCGGCAGCACGGCCAGCGCCACGAGCCCGATCGCGGCGAGAAAGAGCGCGGTGGTCAGTACGCCGAGCGTGGAGAAACGATCGCCGAGATAGCCGCCGCCGATACCGCCAACCGGCCGCATCCAGAGTTTCAGCGTGGTGAGCGTGCCCGCCATCACGACGGTCATCTTCAGGTCGCCCACTTGCAGGTACGCAGAGAAGCTATAGGTCGCCCAGAAAATCTGGTATCCGCAGAACACGATGGCCGCCATCAGCCAGAGTTGCGGAATGCGCATCAGCGTGACGAGATCGCGCCACAGGTTGTGTTTCTGCGTGCGGTTGTCGGCGGCTTGCTGAAGCTCCTGCGGTGTCGCGGGCGGTTCCTTCACCAGCGCCATGAGCAACCCAAGTCCAATACAAAACGTCGAATACAAATAGACCACGTAGCGGAAACCGACGTTCGTCGGCAAGCCGTGTTTTTCGGTGGCGGTGGCGAAGATCACGAGCGCGATGGTCGCAAGCAGCGCTTCAATCAGGCCGCGGCCGCCATCGAGCAAGCCGAAGAAACGGCCTTGTTCGTCGTGCGCGGCGATGGTCTTGACGCGTTTCAGAATCGATGCCCAGAAGGTCAGGCCGGTGGTCAAGCCCCAGCAGCAAAATACGACCAGCAGGATCCCGAAGCTCGGCGCGGTCGAATAAACGAGCCCGAGCGCGCCGGTTGCGATCAATGAAAAACAGATCAGGAAACGCGGAGCGATGCGGTCGGCAAGCCAGCCGCTCGGCAGATAACTCAGCAGGAAAACCGTGCCGAGGACGGAATACAGATACCCGAGCTGGCTATTGTCGATGTGAAAAAACTCGAGCATCGGCGTCTGGTACACCTGACGCAGATAGAGCAACGGGTAGATCGCGCCAGCGGCGACAACCAGCAACATAAGCTGGATGTAACGCTGCGACCGGCTTGTCTCGATGACTGCCGGCGTGACGCCGGTCAAGGTTTTATCCACAATACGTCTCCTTCAGCACGCTTTGAGGCGCGCTGTTTTTTTATCGATTCATGCAGGTTGAGGAAAAATCAGTACTTCATGACCACGAGGCGGGTCTGCGTGAATTCGAGCATCCCGTGCTTGCCGTCATCGCCGCCGAGTCCCGAGCGTTTCCAGCCAGCGTGAAAACCTTGATACGGATCGGCGGGCGTGCGGTTCACGTACAGCTCGCCGGCTTCGATCTCATTGGCCACGCGCATGGCGGTGCGATAGTTCTCCGTATAAAGCACCGACGACAACCCGTACTGATGGTCGTTCGCCATCGCGAGGACTTCGTCGAGCGTGCCGTACGAGATCACCGGCAGCACCGGGCCGAAGATTTCTTCGCGCACGATTTCCATGTCGTGGCGGCAATCGAGCAGCAGCGTAGGCGGGTAGAAATAGCCAGCGGTGTCGGGCAGCGTGCCGCCGGTCGCGACCGTAGCGCCTTCGGCCACGGCGCGCTGGACCATCGCGTGAATGTCTTGCTGGGCGGAGCGGCTCACCAGCGGTCCCATCTTCGATGCGTCCATCGACCGGTCGCCGAAACTCACGGCGCTCATCTTCGCGCGCAGCAATTCGACGAAGCGCTCGTGCACGCTTGCGTGGACATACACGCGTTCCATGGCGGTACACAACTGGCCGCAATGCGTGGTCTTCGATCCGACGATCGCGCTCGCTGCCGCTTCGAGGTCGGCATCCGGTTCGATGATCGCGGGCGCCTTCCCGCCGAGTTCCAGCGAAGGTTTCGCGATGTTCGCCTTGCAGTAGTCCAGCACGATGCGCCCGGCGTTCACGCTGCCGGTGAGCGTGATCATGCCGACGGCCGGATGCGTGCAGACCGTGGCCGCCGTAGTGTGGTCCATTGCAAGCACGTTGAAGATGCCGGCCGGCAGTCCCGCCTGACGCGCGGCTTCGGCGATTTCGAAAGCGGACATGGGCGTGTTGTTGCTCGGCCGTACCACGACCGTATTGCCCGTGATCAACGCCGGAGCGACCTTGCGCAAGAGCGTGTAGACCGGGTAGTTGAACGGGATCAGGCAGGCGACCACACCAATCGGCTCGCGATGCAGCACGAGGTTTTCGTTGAGCGTGTCGCTGGGGATGACTTCGCCTTCGATCCGGCGTGCCCATTCGGCGTGATAGCGGGTGATATCGGCGGCGTAGCGGGCTTCGTTTTCCGAATCCGCCACACTTTTGCCCGATTCCAGCGCGAGCGCCGCGCCAATTTGCGGCGCGCGCTGAACGATGGCATCGGCGAAACGGCGCAAATGCTCCCCGCGCTCGATGGAACTCAGCTTGCGCCACGTTTTCTGCGCCCGCGATGCGGCTTCTACGGCGGCGAGCGCGTCGTCCCGGGACGCGAGCGTGACGCGGGCGATGATCTCAGCGGTGGCGGGGTTGTCGACATCGGCAAACCGATCGGACGATGAGTCGATCAGGCGGCCGTCGATGAAATTACGGTAGGTGCGCATCGTGATAGCCCGGAAAGAAGCGCCGCAGCGGGTCCGCGACGTGAATGGCGCTAGTTTTAGCGGGCGCGACACTGGGCCACAAGCGATTAAATCTCGACCTGTCCATGCGTAAAACGCACACACGGCGGGGAGGTTTCCTGCTGCACCGGTTTCCCCGGCGAGCTACCATGCAAAGTCCGCAAACACCGCCGAGGAGACGTGAACATGTCGCAACAATTTGACGCCATCGTGATCGGCACCGGACAAGGCGGCGCGCCGCTGGCCGTGAAGCTTGCAGAAAGCGGCAAGCGTACGGCGATCATCGAACGGTCGTTGTTCGGCGGGACGTGCGTGAATGTAGGGTGCACGCCGACCAAGACATATGTGGCGAGCGCACGGGTGGCGCACGTCGCGCGCCATGCCGGAGATTACGGTGTGATCCTCGATGGCGGCGTTCGGGTGGATCTGGCGCGCGTCAAGGCGCGCAAGGACGAGGTCATCGGCGAATCGCGCGAAGGCGTGGAGAAGTGGTTGCGGGGGACATCGGGCGTGACGGTGTTCAACGGTCACGGGCGCTTTAGCGGGCCGCATTCCATCAGCGTGCAGGGCAACGACGGTCAGCAGCACGAACTCACGGCGGATTCGATTTTCATCAATACCGGCACGCGTGCGACCGTTCCGGAAATCGAAGGACTCGCGGGGATTTCATATCTGACCAATTCCACGATCCTGGAACTGACCGCGTTGCCTGAACATCTGGCGATCGTGGGCGGGAGTTACATCGCGCTGGAATTCGCGCAGATGTTCGCGCGCTTCGGCAGCCGCGTGACGGTGCTTGTAAGGGGCGAGCGCGTGCTCGCACGCGAGGACAAGGATTTCGCGGAACAGGTTCAGAAGGTTCTGGCGCGCGATGGCGTCGAGTTCCGCTTCAACACCCAGACGTCGAAGGTCGAGGCGGCGGGCGAGGGCGTGCGGATCTTCCTCACCGACGGGAAGAGCATCGATGCGTCGCATCTATTGTTCGCCACGGGCCGCACGCCGAACACCGACGACCTCGGGCTCGAGCATGCGGGCATCGTGCCGGACAAGCATGGCCTGATCAGTGTCGATGGTCAGCTTCGCACCAAAGCGGAGGGCGTCTGGGCGCTCGGCGATGTCAACGGGCGCGGCGCGTTCACGCATACGTCGTACAACGACTACGAGATCATTGCGTCGAACGTGGTCGATGGCGAATCGCGCAGCGTCGATTCCCGCATCATGTGCTACGCGGTTTTTGTGGATCCGCCGTTTGCGCGAGTGGGCATGAGCGAAGCCGATGTCCGCAAGGACGGACGCGCCGCGCTGATCGCCACCATGCCGATGTCGCGCGTTGGGCGAGCCCGCGAGCGTGGCGAGACAGATGGCTTCATGAAGGTGCTGGTGGACGCGCAGACGAAGAAGATTCTCGGTGCGGCAATTCTGGGCATCGAGGGTGACGAAGCGATCCATACGTTCATCGACATCATGAATGCGGACGCGCCGTACACCACGCTGCAACGCGCGATGCATATTCATCCGACGGTGAGCGAGCTGATTCCCACGCTGATGGGGATGTTGAAACCGCTGGAGTGATCAACTCCGGCGCCGCTTGATCCGCTCGGCGATCGTCGGGCTTTGAAGCGAGGCTTCGTAGGCGATTCTATTTGTCAAAGCGGAGGGATCGCCTGCCGCGATGGCATTCAACTGGCGCTTCATCGAGCGCACCACGTTGGGTTCGCAGGCGCGCAATGCATCGATGTATTCCGCCGTGCGCGTGGTCAACTGGTCGGCCGCGACAAGATCAGTCAGGAAGCCGATACGCAGCATTTCCGGCGCATCGATTGCAATGCCGGTCAGAAACAGCCGCTTCGCCTGCGTAGCCCCGAGTTCGCGGACATACCGGCGCATGCCATCCGGGTAGTAATGCAAGCCGATACGCGCCGCCGGCATGAACATCCGCGATCCTTCAACGCCAATGCGTGTATCGCAGCACAACGCTAGATCCGTCGCGCCGCCATACACACTTCCGTTCAGCGCGCAGATTGTAGGCAGGGGACACGCTTCGAGTTCGTTGAGCAGGCTTTCGAACGAATCGTCGATGTTCCCTGCCGCGAGCGCCGACAGCGTGTAGCCGGAGCTGAAGGTTGCCGGTCCTGTGCCGGTCACCACCAGCGCGATTGAAGCCGCATCGCTCGAAGCATTGGCAATCGCTTCTCTCAAGCCCGCAATATCCGTGGGATCGATCCGGTTGTGCTGCGCTTCGCGCGTCAGCCGCACCGTGACCACGCCCTCATGCCGCGACCATGAAAAACCATCGGCTACGCTCGTTTCGGTCATGCTCGTTCACCCCGCAGGCGTGGCTTCCTTGTCCTTGCCGTTCTTTGCAGCTTCGTCGTTGGCGGCGGCATCGCGCGTTTCCGGCATTGCCAGCCAAACCAGCGCAACCGCGAGCGCGCCCGCCGCAGCAAGCCCGAAAAAGCTCGTGTTCACACCGAACTTGTCCGCGACAAACCCCGCGATCGCCGTGCTCAGCGTGGCGCCAATCCCCGCGGCCAGCCCGAAGAAGCCGATACACAGGTTATACCGGCCCTTGCCGCCGGCAACGTCGGCTGCGATCAGCGGCAGCATCACGCCGAACACCGCTGCGCTGATACCGTCGAGCATCTGCACCGGCACGAGCAGATACGGGCTGCTCGCGCTGCTGGCCGCGGCGAACAACAGCGCACGCAACGGTAACGCCGAGAAACCAAGGATCAGCACGGGCCGCCGTCCCCACGTCTGCGCCTGCCGCCCGACCCACGGCGACAACCCTGCCACGATGAATTGCGGCACGATGATGCACGCCGCAATCACCAGTTGAACGTTGTCGCCCATGTGCGCGGTCACTTCGCCGGCGGCAAGATTCAGCATCGCCGCATTCGACAAGTGGAACAGCACCACGCACGCCGCGAACGTCAGCAATCGCGGATCGCGCACCAAGTCGCGCAGGCTTTCGGGGCGTTCGCCGCTAGCTGAACTGAGTGCATCGGCGATATTCGATCCTGCCTTCGCCGCCGCTTTTTTCATGCGTGGTACGACCGGCGGCATCTCGTGATGGATCATGTTCAGCGCGACCAGCGCCGGCAATGCGAGCGCAGCCGTCAGGAAGAATACCGAGCGCAGCGACAGGTACTCCCCGAACACGCCCATCAACGCCGCGGTCAGCGCGCTGCCGATGGACGCCCATCGCGCATTGCGCCCGAGCCGCGTGCCTAGATCGGCGCGGGAGACGAGGGCGAGCGAGATCGCGGCCATCGCGGGAACGAGCATGCAGCTCGCGAACCCGTGCAGCACTTCGGCCGCGAAGACGGAGACGAATGTGGGACTCGCGCCGAGCAGCAGCGCACTGATGATGATCGCGATGATCGCAGCGGCAGCCGCGCCTTTCTTGTTGCGCAAGGCATCGACGAGCGCGCCGGCCGGTAACTGGCTTGCCATCGCGCTGATCGTGCCGACGCTCAGCATCAGCCCGATCTCGCCTTGCGTCCACTTGTTCGCGGCGAGATAGGAAGCGATGAACGGCCCAAAGCCGGTCTGCACATTCGCGACGAAAAAGTTCAGCCAGTCAAGCGCGCGCAGACTTCGTGCAGTAACCATATTTCAGATCGTCCTCATTGTTTCGAGGGCCGAGCGGCGGATGCAGCCGCGACCGGTCCAGAGGACGTTGAAGCGGGTACCGCAACCGCCGCCGATGCCGATGAGGGCTCCGACGCCGCCGCCGGTTCGGCCGGCGGCACGACGGGAGAGATGATCTTGATCGGCTGGTCAGGCGAATAGGTCGGTGCGGCCTTGATCTGTGTATCGGTGAAATCCAGTTGCAATTGCAGCACCTTGTTGCGCGATACCACGTGCAGGTCCGGCCAGTTGGCCGCGACTTGCCGTTTGTCGCCGGCGAGGGAATCGGAAAGGTCGATGACGAGCGCCTGCGGTTGCGCCTGCGAATCGATCAATACGTCGACCACCCGGCCCATGCGCGCGCCGCTCTTTTGCGTGACGTTGGAATCGACGAGTTGGGCAAGGGTCGGCGGGACATCGGCGACAGAACCCGGTTTCGCCGGCGCTTCCGCCTTCGATTTACCTGTCGCCGGTTGCGGCATGACAAAGGTCACGGGCGCTTTCTTGTCCGCCGGGTTGAAGCGGAACGCGCTCCACGGGAACGTGACCTTGCGGTCGCCCACGCCGAGGAAACCCGACAGGTTGACGATCATGAGCTTCGGCTTGGCGGCGGCATCCACGTACATGTCGACCGCGCGGCCGACGATCTTGCCGTCGCGCTGGATCTCGCTGTCGAGGAGACCGTGGATCTGCTCGCGCTGCATGATGCGCGTGGTCAGCAGCGGCGGCGGAGGCGCCGGCACTTTCTCTTCAACGGGCGGAGGCGGCGGAGGCGGCGCTTTCTTCGGCACGACAACGCGGCGCTTGGGCTTCGGACGCGGCGCCCTTTGCTCGGTCGGCGGTTGCGTGGCGACCGGTGTGGAGGCAGGCTCTTCTTCCGGCTCGACGGCTTCGGGCTCGCTCGCCGGCTGCGGCGTCGACAAATCGATGATCGGCGCCGCCGGCTGTGTCGGGAACAGGCTGCACCCGGACATGACCGTGACAAACGCCAGCCCGATAAGGATGGCAAGCATCCTGGCCATCGTGCGCCAGTGCCAGTCGTACGCTCGAAGCGGGAAGCCACCCCGCGGGAAGCCGCCACTCATCACAAGAGCTCCATGTTGCCGGATCGCCTTCAAAAGGGTCGTGCGCCGCCAATCAGAATGATCGATGGCGCGGGTTTATCGGTAAAACGCTGGTTCGGAAAAGTCAGACGCCCGGCGGCCGCGACTTCGCTTCGGTTGCCTGGGCGAGACGCGCGACGGTGTCGGGGGCGCCCATTTTCGCGGCAGCGTCGCGTGCGGTAAAGCCGTTTGCGTCTTTTGCGTCCGGATTTGCGCCGTGCGCGATCAGGAACTCGACCATTTCCACACGATTGAACATAGCCGCGATCATCAGCGCCGTGCGGCCATCGGGCGATGCGCCCTCGACGTCCGCACCATGCTCCAGCAATGCTTCGATGACCGGCTTGTAGCCCTTGAACGCCGCGCCCGCAATCGGTGTCTGGCCGTTGTCGTTGCGCAGGTTCGGATCGGCTTTGTGTTGCAGCAGCACGCGCACGGCGTCGGCATGGCCGTGATAGCTCGCGAGCATCACGAGGGTGTCGCCCTTGTCGTTGCGCATGTTCGGCGGCAGGCCTTTGTGCAGCAGCGCGTCGAGCATGGGGGCGTCGCCGCGGCGGGCGGTATCGAAGACTTCAGCCGCGAAGTTGATGAGTTCTTCGCTCATCGTTTCTTGATTCGGCTTCTGCTCGCCGGAAGGGGTATCGGTTGGCATGAAAGGCTCCATGGAGTGGGATGGACCGGGCGGCCGGGCACGATGCACTGGCCCGTGGCGGGTCGTTCCTCAGGGTTTCGGGTGCTGGTATTCGGTGCTGCATTCGGTCCTGCGCCTCAAGTGCGTCAGGATACACAGATTTGATCGAGGGCCGCACGAGGTAGCAGGATTCGGGCCTCGTGAGAGCGCGTGAGCCGAGGCGTATGGTTCTGAGTTGCTGCGGATCTTTTCTTGACCCGCGCAAACCGCGCGCTTACGCTCGCCACCAATTCCTCTGGAGACGCATCTTTGAACGCCAGTCATTCCGACAATCCCGACCCCCTGCGCCGTATTGCACCGGCAGCCACGCGCAACCGCGACGTGATCCGCGATGTCCTCTTGCGTGTACTGCCGAAGAGCGGGATCGTTCTCGAAATCGCGAGCGGCACCGGACAGCACGCGGTCCACATTGCCGCCGCACTGCCGGAGATCACCTGGCAGCCGAGCGACCCGGACGAAGCCTCGCGCGCCTCCATCAGCGCATGGCGCGCCCACGCCGCGCTCGCCAACCTGAACGCGCCCGTCGCACTGGACGTATGCCGCGCGCCGTGGCCCGTGCCGGATTCGCTCGCGGCGATCGTCTGCATCAACATGATCCATATCGCGCCGTGGGCGGCGGCCGAAGCGCTGTTCCGTGGCGCGGCCGAACGTCTGACGAACGACGGCGTGCTGTTCCTCTATGGACCCTACAAACGCGACGGCGCGCACACGGCGGTATCGAACGAAGCTTTCGATGCCCAGCTTCGCGCCACCAACCCGGATTGGGGCGTGCGCAACATGGAGGACGTGTCGGAACTGGGCCGCCGCGCGGGATTGGTGATGGAAGAAGCCGTGCCCATGCCCGCCAACAATTTCAGCCTGGTGTTCAGGCGGGCGCGAATCTAGGTGGAACCATCGGGGAAAATCCGCAAAATTTTCTGCTCCGATGCCCGCCCCGCACGCCTTCGCCGAACTTTCAAGGGTGGGCGTTTGCGCCTCAAGGGGCCGCTCACGTGTAGACTGCGTTAGACCCGTTGGTTGCATCGACTCCCCAACACATTTTTTCGCCAATTTCGGCCACTATCGGGCCGATTTTTCGCCGATACCCTCAAGCGGAGGCATCGTACATGCATGTAGCGCTGCAGCAGGAAGCCGTCACGAGCGGCACGCCCGCCGAACAACCTCAAAAAACGCCGCGTGATCTGCGCCGTGTCGACATTCACCCCGATCACTGGTATCCCGTCGCGTGGTCGCGCGAAGTCAAGCGCGGCAAGGCGCATGGCGTCAAGTTCGCCGGCGACCCCGTCGTGCTGGTGCGCACCGAGAGCGACAAGGTGTTCGCGCTGGAAGACCGCTGCGCGCATCGGCAAGTGCCGTTGCATGCGGGCGTGGTCGACGGCGAGTCCATCCGCTGCTGTTACCACGGCTGGACTTACGACTGCTCGGGCAAGTGTATCGACGTGCCCTATCTCGGGCGCGAGCGTCTGCCCAACGGCGTGCGCTCGTACCCGTGCCGCGAAGAAGCCGGCCTGATCTTCATCTTCCCGGGCGATCCGCTGCTCGCTGAGAGCGTGCCGTTCCCGGCGCTCGGTTCCGCCGGCGACAAAGCCTATAAAACCCGCCGCTTCGGCCGCGCGGTGAAGTGCCATTACACCTTCATGCACGAGAACCTGATGGACATGAACCATCAGTTCCTGCATCGCAAGCAAATGGGCCAGATGAAGGCGCGTTCAGTCGGACGCAGTCGTGGCGAAGACTGGGTGGAGGTGAATTACACGTTCGCGCGCGAAGAGGGCAAGCAGCCGATAGGCGAAGCGCTCGTCTTCAGCCAGAAACGCGGCACGAAGCCCGACGACAATAACAAGGACGTAATGACGATCCGTACGGAATATCCGTACCAGACGCTCAGGATCCGCACCAAGGACCAGACCATGGTGATGGATCTGTGGATTGCCTATGTGCCGCTCGACGCCGAGCAGCGCACGAACCGCACGTTCGGTTTGCTGTCGATCCGCCGCCCGAAGATTCCGGGCATTCTCGATGCCGCCTGGCCGCTGCTGGTGTGGTTCACCGAGCGTATCTTCAAGGAAGACCGGTGGATCGTCGAGCGCGAACAGGAAGCGCATGACCGGCAAGGCGGCGATCATAATCACGAGGTGTTTCCGGTCATCCTCGAATTGCGGTCGCTGCTGACCGAATGCGGCGCGCCGGTTCGCGAGCCTGCGTTGGAACGTCGCGTGCACATCATTCAGCCCGTTACAGATTGAGATTGGCTGATATCGTAGAGAGCGGCTGGAAGTAACGTGCCGGTAGTCAAGTAATAACCAAAGAGGTCGATCATCATGGAACCCAACCCGGCAGAAGATCGCGGCACGCCGTCAGTCAACGTCAATGAACGGCCCGAGCAGGATCACTTCGATGCCGCCATCAACCACGTCGACAGTTCGTATTCGTCGGGCGTGCTGGCCGCCAAGGCTGCGAAAGGCATTCTGTACAGCGTGATCGAGACGCTGGGCACGCTTGTCGGCGATCCGGATTTGCCCGAGCATGCACGCTCGGGCTATCAGGCGCTGCTTGTGAGCGCGGAAGAACTGCGTTCACGGATCGATTAACAAAGGCTCACAGCCAGCCTGGGGCAAAACCCGGGCAAAATTTAAGGTCAACCACGGAGCACATCATGAGTAAAGCCCAGGACGCAAAGAAAACCGAGAAAAAGGTTGCCCTCAAGTCGCCGAAGGAAAAGAAAGAGGCGAAGAAGTTGAAGAAGGAGGCGACCAAGCGCCAGTAAGTGCAATGACCGTGTAAGCAGCAGATATACGGCCGATGGTTCGGTTGAAACAACCATCCGGCATGGAAGCTCCCGACATCACGTTGTTGCAGCGCTTTGAACTCCAGCGGCCCGCTATTAGCGGGCCGTTTGCATTTGCGGAGGTTTGCGCTGGCGCTTTGAAACGCGATGTCGAACCTGCTTTAAAAGTCCGTCGTCATCGAGAACAAGAACGTGCGCGGTGCGCCTTGCGTCAAATACCCCTGGCCCGAGGTCGCGGCTGATTCCCAGTACGCCTTGTTTGCCACGTTCAGCACACTGACCCGGAAGGTCGTGTTCTTGCGGAACAGGTTGGTCGCGTAACGTGCGCCGACATCGAAGCGATTCCACGATGAAAGCGACGCCGTATTGGCGACATCGAAGTATTGCTTGCCCGTGTGCAGGTAGCGCGCGGTGAACGTCAGGCCGGGCACCATCGGCAGGTCGTATTCAGCGCCGAGATTGAACAGGAACGCGGGCACGCCGGTCGGACGGTTGCCGTCGGTCAGGCCGCCCACGGTGTTGAGCAGCTCGGCCTGGATGTAGGACGCGCCCGCCAGCAGCCGCACGCCCTTGTACGGTTCACCCGTGATCGACGCTTCAAGCCCGCGATGCCGCTCGCGCCCGTTCGCTGCAAACACCATGTCGCTGTTCGTGTACGCAGTCGGTTCTTCGATCTGATAGGCCGAGAACGTCGAGCCGAAATGGTTCGTGTCGTATTTCACGCCGACTTCGTACTGCTTCGAGCGCGATGGCGCGAGGTTCGTGCCGAAGTTGACCGCGGTCGACGGCGCCGCCTGCCCTTGGGCCAGCGCTTCGCTTCGATTGGCGAAGATCGCGACGTTTTCCCATGGCTTGATCACGAGTCCGAGAATCGGCGTGGTGATGGAGTCGTTATACGAGGACGTGAGGTCGCCGGTCCCGGTTGCGTAGTTGTTCTGGTGCAATTCCTGGCGGCGCGCGCCGAGTGTGAAGAGCACGCGGTCATGCAAAAAGCCCAGCGTGTCCGATACCGCCACGCTTCGGATCAACGCGCGGTCGGTAACGAAGGGATCGGCGAAGTTGCCGACCGGGCTCGCGCCCGGGCGCGGCACCTGCGGCGTGTTGTAGAGGTCGGTGTTGAATGTGCCAGAGAAGTCGAAGGCCGAGCGGTCTTCGATACTGGTCAGCGACCCGCCCAGGGTCACGAAATGCGAGACCGGGCCGGTGTCGAAGCGGCCATGCACGCCGCCTTCGGTCGAAAATGCATCGGTCTTGCGCGGCACGCCCAGGCGATACGCCGTGGTCAATCCGGTATCGCCGTTGAAGTTCGGCGAAGAATAATCGCCATGCTCGTTCGCGTGATGCACGCCGCCCGCCACATACGCCGTCCATCCCGGCAAGAAGTCGTATTCGGCGCGCGCAATGCCGACCGTGTCTTCGAGCGCGGTGAATGACCAGGGCTGTGCGTAGTTGTGCGTTGCCGACGGAACCGCCGGGATCAGGATGTCCGTGCCGCTCAGGTTGACCGTGGGGCGCGCTTCGTTCGCACGTTCGCGTTGATACAGGAAATCGCCGTAGAGACGCAGTTTGTCGCCACGATAATCCAGCGATACCGACGTGGCCGTGCTGCGCTTGTGTTCATCGTCGACGCTGGTTTCGCCGTCGCGCACGAAGCTGTTCACGCGCACGCCAAACTGGCCTTCGCTGCCAAAACGGCGGCCTACATCCACGTGCGTGCCGAGTTCGCCCGATGCCGTGCCTTCCACCGTTACGCGCGTCAGGGGTTTGTCGCCGGCACGTTTCAGCTCCAGGTTCACGCCGCCGCCAATGGCGGAGCCGGTCGGCGACGCGCCGCTCAGGAACGCATTTGCGCCCTTGAAGACATCGACGCGTTCGAGTGTTTCGGTTGCCACGAGCTGACGCGGCGTAATGCCATAAAGTCCGTTGAGCGAGATGTCGTCGCCGTTCAACTGGAAGCCCCGGATCACGAACACTTGCGACTGGTTGCCAAAGCCCAGGCTCGAGCGCACGGACGGATCGTTGTCGAGGACATCGGCGAGGGTTCGCGCTTGCTGGTCTTCGATCAGCTTCGAGGTGTACGTGGTCATGCTGAAGGGCACGTCGATCATCTTCTGGTCGCCCAGCACACCGAAACTCGCGCCCCGCGCGACCTGACCGCCACTGTACGTCGGCGCGAAGTCACCTGGGAGCGCTTCTGCGGCACCCTGGACTTTTACGGCCGGCAGGGTCTTGTCGGTGGCATCTGTCGTCGGGTCGCTTTGCGCGTGAGCAATACCGGCTGCGCCGGCGAGACCCATGGCGAGCGGCATCGCTGCGCGGAAAAAGACCTGACGGACGGCGGCCGATACGGGCCGGACGCGAAGCGGTTGCGGTTTGATTGGAAGCATCGAAGGAGCGGAGTAGCGAAGCGGTCGTGATTTCGCCCCGTCGTCCATCGGGCAAACGATAGGCAACGGAGCGCTGCTTTGTAGTGGGTTTATGTCTGGCTTGCGAGTTTGGATTTACAACTGGACAACAAGACCTAACAAACGAGCGGATTATACATGAATGCGAATCGTTATCATTTGATTGCGCAAAAAAAACGACACAACTGATAACCGCTCTGGCGGGATGTTTTTGTGAGGGTTACGAAGGGCGCAGGAGAAGAATCATCTCGCGGATGAGTTCACGCGTCGCCGACCCACCGTTCCTCGGATGCTTTCAAATGCGACCGGATCGCTGCCTGCGCCGCGATCGGGTCGCGTGCTTCGAGCGTCCTTAGAATGCGTTCGTGCTCGGATAACGCGACGCCCCACGTCGTGATGTTTTCCGAAAGCACGCTGGCTTTGGCTGCGATGGGATCGTTGCGGCCATCGAACAATTCGCCGACGAGCCGTGTGAGCACCGAATTTCCCGCTATGTCCGCGATCGTCATATGAAACTGGCGATCCGGTTCCAGTGGCGAGCGGCCTGCTGCGATCAACTCGCGCATGACATCGACTGTTTTCTGCAGCTTGGCCGTGCCATCGGAGGTAAGCCGTGTGCACGCCAGCACGATTACCGATCCTTCTATTGCGGCGCGCGCCTGCATCAGTTCAGTCGGGCTTTCTCCCATGGCAGTCAAAGGCGACGTTTCGCTGCCGACTTCGCACACGTACACGCCCGAACCCATGCGGATCTCGACTTGTCCTCGGATTTCCAGCGCAATCAATGCTTCGCGCAGCGACGGACGCGATACCCCGAGTTGCTGCGCCAGTTCGCGTTCCGGTGGCAACCGCGCGCCGGCCTGAAAGCTGCCGTGACGGATCAGCATGTTGATCTGATCGGCGATGGACTGATACAGCCGCCGGGTTTCAACAGGTTTTACGAGAGAAGTCATGGAGCCCGATGCGTTGTCCGTGTCGAAACGTGTAAGGTGGCTTGACCAATTTGCCGCCATTTCGCGCCAGCATCGCTTGGAGCGTATGTCTTTGGATATAAGGGTAAATACCTCGATTCCAGTACAGGCCCAACGCCATTATCATTAGCGGCAGGTCAGGCCGCTTCTTCTAACCATTGCCGCGAACACTAAATTGGCTTGACCACTTTGATAGCGGGTACGACATGGGCGAAGGCCCCACATCGAGGAGACAAAAGCCGATGCATCCGTCCCAGTCAGTCTGTCGGGCCGTGCAATGAACGCAACGGCCGAACCGGACGTGTCATCCCCTTCCGCCAGTTCAGCGGAATCCTTGCTGCGCCTGAACGGCGTAGGCAAGCGTTTCCCGGGCGTGATCGCGCTGCAAAACGTGAGCTTCGATGTCCGTGCGGGCGAAGTCCACGCCATCTGCGGCGAGAACGGCGCAGGGAAATCCACGTTGATGAAAATTGTCAGCGGGCAGTACAGGCCGGACGAAGGCGAGATTTATCTCGATGGTCGCGTGCAGCATTTCGCGTCCACGCTCGATGCGCAAGCCGCCGGCATCGCGATCATCCATCAGGAACTGAACCTGATCCCGCATCTGTCGATCGCGGAAAACATCTTCTTGGCGCGGGAGCCGAAGCGCGGGATATTTATCGACCGCGCCCGGCTTGCCGCCGATTCGCAGGCCGCGCTCGACCGGATCGGCTTGCCCCTGAAACCCCGCACGCTGGTTGGATCGCTGTCGGTCGCGCAGCAGCAGATGATCGAGATCGCGAAGGCGTTGTCGCTCAACGCGCGGCTTCTGATCATGGATGAACCCACGTCGTCGCTGACCGAATCCGAGACCGTGCATCTTTTCCGGATCATCAAGGAGTTGCGGAAGTCCGGCGTGGGGATCGTGTACATCTCGCATCGGCTGGATGAGCTTGCTGAGATCGCGGACCGCGTGACAGTGCTGCGCGATGGCCGCACGATTTCCACCGACGACTTCGCGGCCACGACCATCGAACAAGTGGTGTCGCATATGGTTGGCCGCGATCTCGACGATGTGTTCCCCGAACGCAAATCGCAGCCGACTACCGAGGTCCTCTTGAGCGTCAACGGCCTCAAGCGCCGCGAAGTGTTCGGGCCGGTGAGCTTCGAATTGCGTCGCGGCGAGATTCTTGGCTTCGCGGGCCTGATGGGTTCGGGTCGTACCGAAGTGGCGCGCGCGGTATTCGGTGCGGACCCCGTGGACAGTGGCGAAGTGCATTTGCGAGGCGAGAAGCTGTCGATTCATTCGCCTATCGATGCAATTCGCAACGGCATTGCGTATCTCTCGGAGGATCGCAAGGGCAACGGGCTCGCGCTGCAGATGACGGTCGCGAAGAACATCACGCTTGCGAACGTGGGGGCGGTTTCCGGCGCGGGCGGTTTCATCCGTTTCGAGGAAGAAGGGAAGGTCGCACGCAAATATATCGATGCGCTCGGCATCCGTACGCCGAGCGCGAACCAGATCACGCGCAATCTGTCCGGGGGCAACCAGCAGAAGGTCGTGATCAGCAAATGGCTGTTCCGCGAATCGAAGATTCTTTTCTTCGATGAACCCACGCGCGGCATCGACGTCGGCGCGAAATACGCCATTTATGAACTGATGGACCGGCTGGCAGCGCAGGGAATTGGCGTTGTCCTGATCAGTTCCGAGCTGCCCGAGATCATGGGCATGACCGATCGCGTGGCGGTGTTCCACGAAGGCGAAATAGCGGGCGTACTCGAGACCCGCAAGACCAATCAGGAAGAAATCATGCACTACGCATCAGGACGGACGACCCATGCTTGAGATGACTACCGACCCCGCTCATGCCGATCGCGCACGCGCTCGTGAACGGCGCCGCGATCTGATACAGAAGTTTGCCGCGCTGGGCAGTCTGGTGATGCTCGTGATCGTGTTTTCCGCGACGAGCAACGCGTTCATGTCCCTGGGTAACGGCATGACGGTGGCGCTGCAGGTGACATCGATTGCGTATCTCGGACTCGGGGCGACTTGCGTGATCATCACGGGCGGTATCGACCTGTCCGTGGGGTCGGTGCTCGCGCTCTCCGGCGTGTGCGCCGCGCTGCTCGTGAAGGCGGGCGTTCCGGTGCCGATCGGCATGCTGGGTGGCGTGATCGTCGGAGCGATCTGCGGCGCGTTCAACGGGATCTTTGTCACGCGCATGGGCTTGCCGCCGTTTATCGCGACCTTGGGGATGATGCTGGTCGCACGCGGCGTTGCCCTGCAGATCACCGGCGCACGGCCGGTTTCGGGTCTCGGCGATTCGTTCGCGGAACTCGGCAACGGGTCGCTGTTTCGTATCGTGCGCATGGGTTCGGATGGTTTTCCTGACGTCGTCTTTCCGGGCATTCCTTATCCCGTCATCATCATGGTCGTGCTCGCCGTGCTGGTGTCGATCATGCTCAGCCGGACGTCGCTGGGGCGGCATATCTATGCGGTCGGATCGAACGCGGAAGCAGCGCGCTTGTCGGGCGTGAACGTGAATCGCGTGAAGCTCTTCACCTATGTGTTGTCCGGCGCGCTCGCGGGGTTGACGGGTTGCGTGCTGATGTCGCGGCTCGTGACCGCGCAGCCGAACGAAGGCGTGATGTATGAGCTCGATGCCATCGCCAGTGCGGTGATCGGCGGGACGTCGCTGATGGGCGGCGTCGGGACGATCTCGGGCACGGCCATTGGCGCGTTCGTGATCGGCATCTTGCGCAATGGCCTGAACATGAACGGCGTATCGAGTTTTATCCAGCAGATCATCATTGGCCTCGTGATTCTGGGCACGGTGTGGATCGACCAGATTCGCAACCGGCGATGAGTTTCATCGGGCGCGAGGGGTCTTTCTCAAGCGTCCGAAGGGCAGCAGCGAAGCGGGCCGCAGAGGCTTATAAAACCAAAGGAGCGAGACATGAAACTGACTACGAAGGCGATGTTTGCCACTGTGCTGGCCGTTGCCGCGAGCACCGCATTTGCCGCGGGCGGCGAGATTGCGGTCATTGTGAAGAGCGCCGATTCCAACTACTGGCAAAACGTCAACAAGGGCGCGACTGCGGCCATGGCCAAGCAGAAGGGCTACACGATGACCTTCCAGGGGCCGACCGCCGAATCGGATATCGCAGCCGAAGTGAACATGGTCGAGAACGCGGTGAACCGCAAGGTCTCGGGTATCGTGCTGGCCGCGTCAGATCCTGATGCGCTCGTGCCGGCTGTGAAGAAGGCGTGGGAAGCGCACATTCCGGTGGTGATCATCGACTCGGCACTGGCCGATTCGGGCAAACAGTACTACCAGGCTTTCCTTTCCACCGATAACGCCAAGGCCGGCGAGATGTGCGCTCAGGCGCTGATCGCGAAGGTCGGGCAGACGGGCAAGATCGCGTTGATGTCGTACGTGGCCGGCGCCGGCTCCGAGGCTGCGCGCGTGGGCGGATTCCGGAAGTACCTGGAAGCGCATTCGAAGCTGACGGTGGTGGGTCCGTTCTACTCGCAATCGCAAATGGCGAACGCGCTGAACCAGACGACCGACGTGCTGGCGGCCAATCCCGATCTCAAAGGAATCTTCGGCGCGAATGAACCGACGGCAGTGGGCATGGGCCGCGCACTCGCGCAATCGGGCAAGGCCGGAAAGGTCGTGGCGATCGGCTTCGATGGCAACCAGGATCTGCAGAACTTCGTGAAGGACGGGACCATCCAGGCGATCGCCGTGCAGGGTTCGTACCAGATGGGCTACAAGGGCATCGAAACGGTGGTTGGCGTGATCGAGAAGAAAATGCCGCCCAAGTTTGTCGATACGGGCGTGGTCATGGTCGACAAGGGCAACATCGATCAGCCGGTTGCAAAGAACGTATTGTATTGACGGTTTTTGGCTGGACGCGATGCGGGAGCGCTTTCCGCATCAATGAGAAATAAAGTTAGTGAAAACAACGAAAGACGGAAGCTAAAAACGAGAGGCCTCGGTGGTTGAACGGCGAATTCGTGGCGGAATAAGCGTGAGCAGCTAATTGACACGACTACAAAACGTAGTCAAAATAACGTTAATTAGAAGTTCGGCGCATTTTTCGCACGACGAATTCGCTCGTTCAGGCAACACCTGGGAACTCGAGTCATGGAGACGTATTACCTTGCCATCGACGTTGGCACGGGCAGCGTTCGCGCTGCCCTTGTCAATGGACGTGGAAAAATAGCAAGCATGGCGGCGCGCGAGCACGAGCAGATCGTGCTCCGCTACGGCTGGTCCGAACAACGTCCCGCGGACTGGTGGCAGGGCGCTGCCGGCGCCATTCGTGAAGTGCTCGAAAGCGTGCCGAATGCGGCTGCAAACATCGCGGCAATCTGCGCGTGCGGGCAAATGCACGGCACGGTTCTGATCGATGCGGACGGCCAACTCACCCGCGAAACCGCGCCGCTCTGGAATGACAAACGCACGCTCGCGCAAGTCGAAGCCTTCCGGGCAGCGCACGACTCCACGTCCTACCTCCCGCTGACAGCGAACCCCGCCACGCCCGCGTGGCCCGGTTTCAAGCTGCAATGGCTCAAGCAGAACGAGCCCGAAGCGTACGAGCGCGCCGCGACCGTCTTCATGTCGAAGGACTACGTCAACTTCCGTCTGACGGGCGAACGCGCGTGGGACTGGAGCGATGCATCGACAAGCTTCTTGATGGACCCGCAAACGCGGACCTGGTCCCAACCGATGCTCGATGCGCTCGGCCTCGACATCACCAAATTCCCGCCCATCCGTTCGCCGCAGGAAATCCTCGGCAGCGTCACCGCTGAAGCTGCGCAGGCGACCGGCTTGCGCGAAGGCACGCCGGTGCTGGTAGGCGGTGCGGATTATCCGCTGTCGGTGCTCGGCTCGGGTGTGTATGCACCGGGTCTCGGGTCGGACATCACCGGTACGTCATCGATCATCACCGTGATCGCCGATACCCCCATGCTGCATCCCGAAGTCTCGAACGTGGCGACCGCAGAGGGCTTGTGGGGACGCTTCATGTTGCTCGATTCAGGCGGCGACGCCATGCGCTGGGCACGTCGTGCGTTCCACGAAAACGCCTTGAGCTACGACGCCGTCGCGCAAAAAGCGGCCGAAGCGCCGGTCGGTTCCGAAGGCCTTTTTTTCCTGCCGTATCTCACGGGCGAACGCCTTGGCGAGCACTCGAATTCGCGCGCGCAATTTTTTGGCATCGGTGCCAAACATGGGACGGCGCACTTGCATCGGGCGGTGCTGGAGGGTGTTGCCTTCGGCGTGCGGCGTCACATTGGCGTGATCGAATCCGCGGGCGTGCGCATGGAACGGCTCGTCGCTGCAAGCGGCGGTGCGAAGGCTGCGCTGTGGCTCGACATCAAGGCGAGCATGTACCGAACGCCGATTCTCGTGCCGGCTGAAGTGGAATGCGGCGTGATGGGCTGCGCGATTCTCGCGGCGACCGCGCATGGCCAGTTCGCGCGCCTTGGCGATGCCGTCTCCGCCTTCGTTCAATTCGAGCGCGAAGTCCTGCCGGACCCGCGCGCCGGCGATATCTACGACCGGATGATGCCGATCTTCGAGCGGCTCTATTCGAGCTCGCAACAGTTCTACGACGACCTCGATCGTCTCGCTGAGACTCATGCATGACGCACGCAATCAAAGCAGTTTTGTGGGACATGGACGGCACGCTCGCCGACAGCGAAGCGCTGCATCTGAACACACTCGTCACCGTGCTGAATCATCACGGCATCAAGGCGGGCGACGATCTGCATGCATCGATATTCGGCATGACCGCGCGCGAAGTGCATACATTATGTTGCAAGCTTTTTGGCATCGACTTCGACTACGACGAATGGTCGATGGCGCGTGCGCGCCACTACGTGTCCGAAGCCATCAACATGCAACCCAGGCCCGGCGCGTTGAGCGTTTATCGCGCCGTGCGTGCAGCCGGAATCCATCAGGCGATCGTATCGAATTCGCCGCGCATGCTGCTCGAAGCCGGACTTCGCGCGCTGGATTTGCAGGACCCGCAACTCATATCCATCAGCGCCAACGATGTCCGCGCCGGCAAGCCGCATCCCGAACCGTACGAACGCGCCGCGTGGCTTTTGCACATTTCGCCGGAACAAGCGATTGTCGTGGAGGACAGTCCGACCGGCGCACGTGCAGCCATCGCGGCAGGCATGCGAGTGCTTGCATGGCCCGAACATCCGGGCGCGGCGTCGTCTTTCCCTGAACTCGCCGAACTCGTTTTCTCCGAACACGAGTTGTCCACCGCCATCGCCGCAGCACTCGGCGTTCAACTTGACACCTGAAACCCAGACCATGCTCCGAACCAGCATTTTCCCCTCGCGATACGTCCAGGGCGCAGGGGCGCTCGATTCCCTCGATACCGAACTCGCGCGCCTGGGCACGCATGCCGCGTGTCTCGTCGACAGCAACGTCGCGGCGTTGTTGCAGCCGGCTTTATCGAAGGCGGAACGCGTGAAGCTCGTCGTGCGTTCCGTCGACGCCGCCTGCACCGAGCGCTCGGTCGCCGCTGCGGCCGAGTGGATTCGCGAGAGCGGGGCGGACATCGTGGTGTCGTTCGGTGGCGGCAAGGTGGTCGATACCGGCCGCGCCGCAGCCGATGACCTGCGCCTGCCGTTCGTCTGCGTGCCGACCATCGCCGCGTCCGATGCGCCGTGTTCGGCGCTCGCCGTGATCTACGACGAAGAAGGCCGCGTGGTGCGTGACCGGTTCGTGCGGCGCAATCCGGATCTCGTATTGCTCGATACGAGCCTGATCGTGCGTGCGCCGGTGCGGTTTTTTATCGCGGGAATCGGCGATGCTCTCGCGACGTTCTACGAAGCCGACGCGTGCCGCCAAGCTTATGCGAAGAACCTGTGCGGCGGCCGCGGAACGGCGCTCGCGTTCGAAGCTGCGAAGCTCTGCCGCGACACATTGTTCGCGCATGCCGTGCAGGCCGTGGACGATTGCCGTGCGCAGATCGTCACGCCGGATTTCGATGCCACGCTCGAAGCGACGGTCCTGCTTTCTGGCGTTGGCTTCGAGTCGGGCGGCGTTGCGGCGGCCCACGCGATCCATCACGGTCTCGCGGACTTGCCTTCGTCACATGGTTTGCTGCATGGGGAGAAGGTTGCGATCGGCGTGCTGGCTTCACTGTTTTTATCGGCGGTGCCCGATGACGAGCGTCAGCGCGTTTTCAAGTTCTGCCGCGCCGTGGGATTGCCTACGCGGCTTGCTGAAATCAACGTGGACGTCACTGATCAGGCCGCGCTCGAAACCGTGGCAAAGCGTGCGTGCCGCGCGGGCGAGATCATCCACAACGAACCGTATCCCGTCGATGCAGCGCTGGTCGTCGCCGCATTGAAAGCGATGGACCGCTATGCACAGCGCTTCGATAACCCAATCTGAACTCACGCGAGAAACAACATGGCAACTGAACTCAAAGGTCAGGAAACAGCGGCGTTCCGTCCCGGCCTCTTCGATGGAAAAAACGTGCTTGTGTCAGGCGCAACGAGCGGTATCGGCTTGGCGATCGCGCAGGGGTTCGCCGCGCTGGGCGCCGAGGTCATCGCCACGGGAAGCTCCACGCGCAAGCTCGAAGCGTTGCGCGCGGACACGACACTGAAAGGCATTCGCTTCGAACAACTCGATGTCCGCGATAACGACGCGATCAAGGCGTTCGTTGGGAGCCTGAGTGAACTCGATGTGCTCGTGAATGCGGCAGGCGTGGCGCGTCCCGCCGATGAGTATCGTGATGATGTGTTCCGCGAAGTCATCGATGTGAACCTGACCGCCGCCATGCGCCTCGCAATGGCATCGCGCGACATGCTCGAACGCGCGCATGGTGCAATCGTCAATGTGGCGTCGATGCTCAGTTATATCGCCGATGTGGAAGTGCCCGCGTATTGCGCGAGCAAGACGGGCATTCTGGGTTTGACGCGTTCGCTCGCGCACGCGTTCGGGCCCGCGGGCGTGCGCGTGAATGCGATCGCGCCCGGCTACCACCGGACGGACATGACACGCGCGTTGTGGGAAGTGCCGGCAAGCGCGGACAAGATCGCGGCGCGCAGTGCGCTCAAGCGCTGGGGCGAAGTCGATGACCTCGTCGGCGCGACGTTGTTCCTGGCGTCGCCGGCGTCCGCATTCATCACGGGCGTGACGTTGCCGGTCGATGGAGGGTATGCGAGCGGGGTGTAGAAACTAAAGGAGCAAAGCAAGAAATGGCGGCTCACGCTTACCTGTGAGCCGCCATTTTGTTCTTGCGCGCTAGCTGCTGGCGATCAATTTAAGCGCTGTGATCGATGGCTGAAAGAAATACTCTCCGCCCTCGGTGACGACAAAATGCGAAAGCGTTTCGGTTGTCGATGCGCCGTGTATGGGGCACGTCATGGTCGCTGATTTTGTCTGCGAAATGAGCGGATCCTCGCCGTCGCCTGACTGCGGAAAGTCCGGGTTGTCGATCCACGTCTTTTGTACGAACTCAAACTGCGACTCTATGCTCTTCTGATAACAGAGGAACAGCAGGCCGCGGTCGACATCGTCATCCTGTATCGGTGTGCCCGGATCTTTGGGCAGCGCCAGCGGCGCGCCGTAGGCAATTCCGCGCCGCAACAGCCGGCGGGTCTGGGTGAAGCTTTCCTGCAGCGCGCTGTTTGGATCGACGGTGCCGTCAGCCAGCAAAAACTCTTCGTCACGCGGATACGCCTTGCGGATATGCGCTGCGCGGGGCACCCACGTCCCGGGCAGATCCTGACCGTATTCGAAGTTGTTGATGAGGTTGTCGTCCAGCAACTCCGGATGCTGGACAGACGGATCGCCATCATTTGGATCGAACGCCGAGGGAAAGCCGTTAGCGCTCGATGGCGCGAGTTCGGGCAGCTTGCTCAAGTCGACCTCGTACGATGTTGGCGCGAGCGGACAGCCGCTCGCGTACCGCCCGACCAGTTTTGCTCCGTACACATCGGAGCTTAGGCCAAGAGTCGAAGCGTGCGCGGCCACGCTTGCCATGAAGCCGGCAACGTCCTGACGTAGTTTGCGAAACACGAGGTATGAACCGTTTTTCGTCCAGTCCGGACCGCTGGCGCTGATCGGACCCTGGCCGGGATTTGGCCCGTCGAAGGGCGGCGGTGGCGTGGTGGGGATCTGGGTCGGATATCCCAGCACGAATTCACCGGGCCACAGCAAGTCTTGGCCGGGCACGCCCTGATGTCCGGAATTCGGATCAGGCTGGTCATTCACCGAGAGCGTAAACCCCTTGATCCCGGGTTGCGAGACGCCGTCCTTGAAACCGAATTGTTCGTGACCCGGCAGGTCGGGACGGACTTCACCATGTTCCACATGGAGCAGACGCAAACCATTCAGCTGTGCGTGCGCGATGATCTGATCCGTTGTATGCGCGAGCTCGCCAGGGATGTCCGACGCAACCATCACCACGATGTGCAGTTCCTGCGGCTTTTTAAAAGGGCCGTGCCAGCGTGATGGATCGCTGCGATCGAGGTCTCCGACCAGGGTCTTGCGAGCAGCCATGCCTTGCTTGAAGTCGTCCGGGAATGTCGCATGATCCGGTGCGCCCAGTTTCTCGAGACCGGCATAGCTGAACGCGATGTTGCGCCACGTCGCCGTAGGCATGTTCACTTCGCCTTTGTGCTTTTTGCGTTTCGCCCTGAAGACGTCGTTGAACGCCCCGACGGCGGCAGTGCTGTCCACGTGGCTGGCAAACCCGGCAAGCCAGTTCTTGGCGCGCACCACATGTTCGATGGTGAAGAACACGAAACGTTGATGATCCTTGTTGAAGCCCGCAAGGATATTTCCCTGGATCTCTTGCAGGTCGATGGAAATCGAGTCGATCGGATTCGGTACGGTGCTCATGACTTACCTCGTTTTGAAGGGACGGATTGACGGCTGGCGCGAGTACCCGGCGCGAGCGGGCGCATCCAGATTTACACTCAGTTATATTAGTAATACGTACTATTAGACGGCCGCGTTTTCGCTTGGATTCATCTGCGGCTTTGCGCGGTTTTTTATAGTTGCGTGGAACGTGCGGCGATGTGCGCGGATTTCATGGCACGCGGCGTTACCGCTGGTATCGCGCTCCGAGCGGTCGCAGCTTGTGTCACAGGACCCGCAGCTTGAAACGGAACGCACATCTGGCTCACAAAGCAGGCGACGTTCGCCAGCAAGACCAAAACAAGCAGATAGCGTTTCATTTGTACCCTCACTGAAAGGGCCGCCCAAGGCAGTTGTGAGACATTCAAGCTTGACCGACCGGTGTATTGTTCGCCGGTCAATGGAAGGGCGCTACCCACAGGTGTATCGCCACGCCTGATTTAATTCATGCAACAAATGTAGTAACGCGGCTCGACTCAAAACGAGCTGCCAGGAGCGCCTCTGCAGCTTCGGCATTGACGTCGCCAGTAGCAAAGGCGCACCCGGGTTGCGCGCGGGTGCCGTGGTCGGACATCATCGCGATCAGTTCAGTACGCCTGTGCACGTTGAAACGCGCCAGCAAGTGACTTACGTACTTGCGTATGGTGATGTCCTCTACGCCCATTTTGGACGCGATCGACTTCGTCGGAAGACCTCGAAGCAGCCACGAGAGCGTTTCTCTTTCTCGCGGTGTCATCGCAACGGGGCTGCGGTCGAACGAGTGAGCGGAAGGATCAGCGCAGGGCGCGCAGAACGTTTCACTACAGGCTAAGGTCTTCCCGACGCTCGCGGCGGGAACGAACACACCTCCGATCATTGCAACCTCGAGCGCGAGATGCAGCACGTGCGCACGAGCGGTCTTCGCCACGAACCCCATTGCATGCATCTGGAGGCAACGCCGCACCGTTTCCGCGCGCTCGTCGGACGAAATCACCACGACTGGAACCAATGGCATACGTTGCCACAATGCAGCAAGTGCGGCAAAGCCCCGGTTTTCGCTCATGTCGAGGCTGAGCAGCACGGCATCGGGCGAATGAGTCAGCGCCTGTTCCACCCCGTCGCTAACGGATTCCGCCTCGAACACCTGTGCGTCGCTGTCGCGCTCCTTGAGCAGCAGAGTGAGTCCTGCCCTGAGTAAAGAATGGTCGTCGACGATCAGGACGCGCATGGTGGTCACCTCGAAGCACGATCCGTTTTCAGGAGTGACTCGCAAGCACGGACGGCGCATCCGCGTTTGCAACTCATGCTCTGTTATAGGCAGTGTGCGCAATGTCCGTCACCCTCTTGATGTGGGGCGCCGCAGGAAGCGCGGCCCTGCATTGGGAGGGTGAGATTGTCGCGGATCAGTGTCCGTTCATGGGTTTCGAAGTTGCCGGCCGTATGAAATCCGGTCGAACTGTACATGGTGCAAGGCGGTGCATCGAGGTGACAATGAAGTTCGTCGCCAATACGTTTCTTCCAACAGGGGCAACAGTCATGAACCGTCGTTATGTCACAGCGGACGTCTTTACCAGCAACCGATTCGAGGGCAACCCCGTGGCCGTGGTGCTGGACGCCGAAGGCCTCTCGACCATCCAGATGCAGGCGATTACCGCTGAATTCGGCTATAGCGAAACGACCTTCGTCTTGCCGCCGCGCGACGCCGCGCACACTGCATGGGTGCGCATCTTCACGCCGAGCCGCGAGATTCCGTTTGCGGGACATCCGAACATCGGCACGGCGTTTGTCCTTGCGACGCGTGCTGCGGCGAGCGGCACGCCCTTGCCGGATCAGCTCGTGTTCGAGGAAGCCGCGGGTCTCGTGCCGGTTACGCAAATGAAAGACGGCGGCCGGGTGGTGGGTGCGGAACTCACGGTGCCGGAGCGTCTGACGCGGGCATCGACGCTAGCAGTTGAGAGCGTGGCTGCGTGCCTGTCGCTCGACGTGACTGACATCCGGACCGACGCCCACGCGCCGCAAGTGGCGTCTGTCGGCTTGCCGTTTGTCGTGGTCGAGCTTGCATCGCGCGAAGCGTTGCGCCGATCTATCCCGAGCCTCGTGGACTACAAGAAGGTGTTGCCCACTGATGGCGCCACGTCCATCTATGCCTATACGCGAGATGTCGGTGACGACACCTCGGGCGATATCCAGGCGCGCATGTTCACGCCGCGCATGACCGAAGATCCGGCAACCGGCAGCGCGACTGCTGCGGCCGTTGCATTGATCGCTGATGTGCGGGGAGTGTCGGAACTGTCGTTACGCGTTCGGCAGGGCGTGGACATGGGCCGTCCGAGCACGTTGATCACGACCGTCGATGTCCATGACGGTCAGCCACGCGTGCGTATCGGCGGGAAATGTGTGAACGTGATGGAAGGCTCGTTTTTGCTTGATGGCGAAGGCTGATCCGTCCCCTCAACTCAGATCACGCCCGTAGACCGCATATCGGCGAGGCGCTTTTTCATGTCCAGCACTTCGAGGGTGTGCGCTTCGCCCTTGCGCAACGCGACGCTGGTGGAAAGAATATCGATGATCACGAGCGCGGCAAGGCGAGAAGTCGTCGGCGTATAGACGTCTGTGTTTTCCAGCGTTTCGGCTATCACGGCGACATCCGAAAAGCTCGTCAACGGACTATTCGAACCCGTGATCACGATCACGCTCGCGCCGCGTTCCTTAGCGGTCCTTGCGACTTCGATCAATGATCGCGTCGATCCCGTATTGGAAATCGCAACGACCGCATCGCCGGGTTTGAGCATCGACGCTGCAATGAATTGCTGATGCGAATCCTGATGCGCGACGCACGGCACGCCGAAGAGCGGAAACTTCTGCTGCGCGTCCAGCGCAACAATGCCCGATGCACCGAACCCGAAGAACTCGATACGCCGCGCCCTCGCCAGCAGATCGACCGCGCGCCCGACGGCCGCAAAATCCAGCTTCTTGCGTGCCCAGTCGAGGCTCGTAATGGTGTAGTCGAAGATCTTGGTGGCGACGGTTTCCGGATCATCGCCTTTACCGAGCACTGAATGCGTGGCGGGCGCGCCGAGCGCCAGACTTTGCACCACGCGAATCTTGAAGTCCTTGAAGCCGCTGCAGCCGAGGGACGCGCAGAAACGCAGCACGGTCGGCTCGCTCACCTTCGCGTTGCGCGCGAGTTCGGCGAGGTTGATATCGGAGATGGAACCGAGGTTTGCAAGAATGTACTCGGCCACTTGCCGGCTGCCGCGGCGCAGATTGGGACGCGCGCGGTCGATCAGTTCGAGGATATTGTAATCGGGCACTCGATATTCCTTCGTTCATTATGAACGGGGCGCCGCAAGCGGCGCCCCGAGCTTCATGCAAGTGGCAAGCGTTCCAAGTGTATCGGATCGGCGGGGGCGGCCTGGATTCGGGCCATCACCGGCGCCAGAAACGCGCACCTCGCTGCGACAGGACAGCCGCCACGATGATCACGCCCATCACCACTTGCTGATGGTATCCCGGCACGCTCGCCAGATTCATGATGTTGCCGATCACGCCGAGAATCAGCACGCCCATCAGCGTATTCAGCGCGCCGCCCTTGCCACCGGCGAGACTCGCGCCACCGATCACCACCGCCGCGATCACGGTCAGTTCATCGCCTACGCCGACTGTCGGCGCACCGACGCCCGCACGCGATGTCGAGATGATCCCGGCCAGCGCCGCGAGCAATCCCGAGCTGACATAGGTACCGAGTACATGGCGCGCGACGGGCACGCCGGAAAGCCGCACGGCTT